>NZ_JBVIZC010000006.1:0-252651 GCF_055591945.1 Streptomyces sp. NPDC041191
CGCGATCTCGGTGCCGTCGGCCGAGACGACACGGCCCTCGACTCCGGCCGACTGCTCTCGCGCTGGTGCCATGTTTCTCTCTCCGGTTCACGTAGGGGCCGTACCGCTGTGGTGTGCGCTACTGCCCGTAGGACCCCCGCAGCGCAGAAAACTCATCGGTGCGCCGGGCGTTCGGTGCCGAGGCCCTCCCCCCTCGGAGAGGGCCGACCCCCTCACGCTCACGCAGGATCGGGGGCACGGGGCGGCAGCGGCAACTGGGACGATCCGGTTGTGACTGGTGCGATGACGGCGTCGCAGCCGTCCTGGACAGCCCCGTTCACGGACCGAGCCCGCGTTCCCGTCCGTCAGAGGTCATTCACGGAACGGCATTCAGGGCGTGCCGCGGCGGCGGCGTCGGCACGGGGTCGGCGCGGGGTCGGCGCGGGCCGGGACCGCGGGTCGGGGGCCGGCGCGGGCCGGGGCCCGCTGAGGGGAAACCGTCGCGGGCCCGGCGCCGCGAGGCGCTCTCTACGCGCGTAGGGGCTAGAGTGCCGCAATGACGAGCCAGAACCCCAACGTCCCCACCGCGGACCAGATCCGCCGTGCCCCGAAGGTGCTGCTCCACGACCACCTCGACGGCGGACTGCGCCCCGGCACGATCATCGAACTCGCCCGGGAGCAGGGCTACGAGCAGCTTCCGGAGACGGAACCGGACAAGCTCGGCGCCTGGTTCCGGGAAGCCGCCGACTCCGGCTCCCTGGAGCGGTACCTGGAGACCTTCGCGCACACCTGCGCCGTCATGCAGACCCGGGAGGCCCTCTTCCGCGTCGCCGCCGAGTGCGCCGTCGACCTCGCCGAGGACGGCGTGGTCTACGCGGAGGTGCGGTACGCCCCCGAGCAGCACCTGGAGGGCGGCCTCACCCTCGAAGAGGTCGTGGAGGCCGTCAACGACGGGTTCCGCGAGGGCGAGCGGCGGGCCAGGGCCGACGGGCACCGCATCCGGGTCGGCGCCCTGCTCACCGCCATGCGGCACGCCGCCCGCTCCCTGGAGATCGCCGAACTCGCCAACGCGCACCGGGACTCCGGCGTCGTCGGCTTCGACATCGCGGGCGCCGAGGCCGGCTACCCGCCCACCCGCCACCTCGACGCCTTCGAGTACCTCAAGCGGGAGAACAACCACTTCACGATCCACGCCGGGGAGGCGTTCGGGCTCCCCTCCATCTGGCAGGCGCTCCAGTGGTGCGGGGCCGACCGCCTGGGCCACGGCGTCCGGATCATCGACGACATCGAGGTCGCCGACGACGGCTCGGTGCGCCTCGGCCGCCTCGCCGCCTACGTCCGCGACAAGCGCGTCCCCCTGGAGATGTGCCCCTCCTCCAACCTCCAGACCGGTGCCGCCGCCTCGATCGCGGAGCACCCCATCGGCCTGCTCCGCACCCTGCACTTCCGCGCCACGGTCAACACCGACAACCGCCTCATGAGCGGGACCAGCATGAGCCGCGAATTCGAGCTGCTGACCGAGGCGTTCGATTACACGCTCGACGACATGCAATGGTTTTCCGTCAACGCGATGAAGTCGGCGTTCATTCCTTTCGATGAAAGACTCGCCATGATCAACGAGGTCATCAAGCCCGGCTATGCCGAGCTGAAGTCCGAATGGCTGTTCCAGGGGTCCACTCCGACCAGCGGTTCTTCCCGTACGGGAGGCTGAACGGGGCTCCGTGGAGGGGGCGGGAGCGGCCGGGTCGGCACGGCACCCGGCCGCTTTCCGGTGTTTGCGGGGGTGTCGCGCGGTGGTTAGGTTGCTAAGCCGCTCTGCATTCCCGATTCCCCGGATTTCCCCTCCCGGCTTTTCCGGCCCGCCCGGAAGCCCCCGGATTCCCCAAGGAAGTTTTACAGATGAAGCAGTCCGCCAAGAAGCTCGGTGTCGTCGCCCTCGGTGCCGCTTTCGCCGCTGCCGCCGCCGGCACGGCCTCCGCCGCCCCGGTCGCGCCCGCCGTTCCCGACGCGCTCGGCCTGGTCACCCAGTCCGTTCCGCTGGGAGACGGCCTCACCGAGCTCCCCGACGGTGCCGCCGAGTCCCTCGGTGCCGGGCAGGGCGCCCTCGGCCAGGGCCTGGACCAGGGTGTGAAGACCCTCCCGGCCGCCGCCGGCCAGGCCACCGGGAACCTCCCGCTCGACACCGCCGCCGGCGGCCTCGGCGCCACCCCCCTCGGGGGGCTCCTCGGCGGCCTCCCGCTCGCCGGTCTCCCGCTGAACGGCCTGCCCCTCGGCTGACCCGGCCCGTAGGGGTACCCGTACGAGCCCGTACGGGACCCCTGCGGCACGGAAGAGGGGCGCGCACCCGGGTTCCGCCCCGGGTGCGCGCCCCTTCGCGCGTGCGCGCCGCCTACCAGGCGGTGCTCGGCGTCTTCTCCCCCGGCAGCAGCACCCACAGCGCCAGGTACAGCAGGAACTGCGGGCCCGGCAGCAGGCACGAGACCAGGAAGATCACGCGCATCGTCGTCGCGGAGGTGCCGAAGCGCCGTGCCAGCGCCGCGCACACACCGCCGATCACGCGTCCGTCACGGGGGCGGATCAGTGCGGCCATGGTGGGCTCCTTCGAAGTCGGTCCGGAAACCGCTCCTGCGGCTCCCGACCCCTCCATACTGCCGCCGGAAAAGGGGACGAAGCGTCCGTCTACCGGGCGATCGGGACCCTGGTAATCGTCGGGGTCGCACCCTGAGAACCCTCGTCCCGGAGCAGGGCGGACCCCCGGCCCCGCACGGTCCCTCCGGAGGAGCCCCTACGGCCCGCCTCCTCCGCCCTGCGGCGCAGCCGGGACCGTCCGGCCGGGACCAGCAGGAGGTGCGCCAGCGCCACCCCGGCCGTGTTCAGGAGCACCGAGTCCACGTCCACGACCTGGCCCGGCACCGCCGTCTGCAACAGCTCCACCGCGAGCGACACCAGCGCCCCGGCGGCGGTCGTCCGCGCCAGCGAGGCCCAGCCGGAGACGCGGAGCCGTCCGTCGGCCATCGGGAGCAGCACCCCGAGCGGGGCGAGGAGCACCAGGCCCTCCCCGATCAGCCGGGCCGCCTCGGCGCCGCCGAGCGCGAGATCGGCCCGCAGGCCGTCCAGCGGGACCGTGTTCGGCGGGGTCACCCAGGCCACGTCGCGCGGCCGCAGGGCGACCCAGGCGACGAGCAGCAGATGCGCGAGGAGGAGGACGGACCCCACCACGCGGACGACCACGGCGGCACTGCCGCCCGAACCTTGACGCTGCACGCACCCCAAGACGTGTCCGCGAGCGGAATCGGTTCCGCCGGACGGCGCCCCGGCTCCCGGCTCAGCCCGTCCCGGGCGCCGTCCCCGCGGCCGAGGTGGGCTCCGTGGCCGCCGGGGCCGGGACCGGAGCCGTCGGCGGGGCGGACTCGGGGCGCTCGCGCAGCCCCGTCGTGCAGCGGTAGCGCTTCGGGGCGTACGGGCCCGGACCGCCGAGCAGGACCGTGTGGCCGCCCGCGCCCGCCGAGCTCTCCCCGAAGGAGCAGACGAGCTGCGACAGCGCGGTCGGCGCCAGGTCCTCCGGCTGCCGGCTCAGCCGCAGCGTGCCCGCCGGGTCGCCCAGCCGTCCGCCGCCCACCGTCAGCGGGCCGCGCACCGCGGTCGTGAAGCCGGCCCGCCGCTCGCCCTCCGAGGGCTCCGCGAGCGACTGCGCCAGCAGCTCGCGGGCCGTCCGCACCGGATCGGCGTCCGTCTTCTCCTCGGGCAGCGACGACCGGCGCTCCACCGCCTCCAGTTGCGAGCCGCACACCAGGAACACCCGGACCGGCACGCCCCGCGCCGGGACGTCCGCGGCCGGACTGCACGGCACCCGGGACGGGGCCGGGCCCGCCTCCACCGGGACCGACGTCGTCCTGATCCCGCAGCCGGCGACGAGCACGGCGAGCACGGCCGCCAGGGCACCCGCACCGGCCGTACGCCCCAAGGCACGGCGCCTCACGCTTCCTCCTCGCCCTGACCACTGCGGGTCCGTACCTCGCGGGTGATCCCCGAGGCGTCCAGCGGCAGCCGCAGCTCGAACACCGCGCCGTCGACCGTCCCGTCCTCCCCGGCCGAGTTCGAGGCCGTGATCGAGCCGCCGTGGATCAGCGCGTTCTCCATGGCGATCGACAGGCCGAGCCCGCTGCCGTCGGACCGGGGCCGGGACGCGCTCGCCTTGTAGAAGCGGTCGAAGACGTGCGGCAGCACCTCCTCGGGGATGCCGGGACCGTGATCGCGCACCGCGATGACCAGCTCCTCGTCCTCCGTGCGCACCGAGACCCGCACCGGCGAACCGCCGTGCTTCAGCGCGTTCCCGATCAGGTTCGCCAGGATCACGTCGAGCCGGCGCGGATCGAGCGGCACCACGATCCCGCGCTCCGCGTCCAGGTCCACCGCGTCCAGCCACGCCCGCGCGTCGATGCACGCGGTGATCTGGTCCGCGATGTCCACGTCGTCCAGGACGAGCCGGGCGGTGCCCGCGTCGAAGCGGGTCACCTCCATCAGGTTCTCCACCAGGTCGTTGAGGCGCCGGGTCTCGCTGACGACCAGCGCCACCGCCGGGGCGATCATCGGGTCCAGGGAGTCCTGCTCGTCCTCCAGGACCTCCGTGACGGCCGTCAGCGCGGTCAGCGGGGTGCGCAGCTCGTGCGACATGTCGGCCACGAAGCGCCGGCTGGACTCCTCCCGCGCGCTCATGTCCGCGACCTTCTTCTGGAGGGACTCGGCCGCGCTGTTGAACGTACGGGACAGGTCGGCCAGTTCGTCCGTCCCGGAGACCTGCAGCCGGGTGTCCAGCTTGCCCTCCCCGAGCTGCCGGGCCGCCACGCCGAGCCGGTGCACCGGCCGCAGCACGGTCGTCGCCGCGACCTGCGCGAGCAGCACCGAACCGGCCACCGCGAGCGCGGTGGCGATCCCGAGCGACCAGGCCAGCGAGTTCAGGTCGGCCTTCTCCGCCGCCAGCGACTTGAACACGTAGCCGGTGGGCCCGCCGCCGTCGATCCGCGCCCCGCCGACGAGGTACGGCGTCCCGTTCCGCTCCGTGCGCTGCCAGAACAGGTGGTACGGGTACCGGTTGGCGTCCGTCACCGGCCGCCGGGTGTCCACGGCCTCCCGCAGCGGACGCGGCACGTCGGCCAGGGTGAAGTCGTCCGGGTCCGAGGCGCCCACGATCGGCTTGCCCTCGTCCCGCTCGCCGAGCAGCAGCACCTGGTAGCCGGCGCTGCCGCCCGCCATCTGCTCCGCGGCCCGCCGCAGTTCGTCCGGCGAGGGCCGCAGGGGCATCGCCGCCACCCGGTTCTGCATCTCCTGCCGGAAGTCGTTGAGCGCCCCGTCCTGGGTGCGGGTGAGCACCGCCTCGCGGTTGAGCCAGTACGCGATCCCGGAGGCGGCGACGGCCGCGGTGAGCGCGACGAGGGCGAAGACGACGACGAGCCGCAGCCGCAGGCTGGAGAGGCGCAGCCGCGCGAGCACCCCCCTGCTCACGCAGGGACGTCCAGCCGGTAGCCGACACCGCGCACGGTACGGATCAGGGTCGGCGAGGACGGCACGTCCTCCACCTTGGCGCGCAGCCGCTGCACACAGGCGTCGACGAGCCGCGAGTCGCCCAGGTAGTCGTGCTCCCACACGAGCCGCAGCAACTGCTGCCGGGAGAGCGCCTGTCCGGGCCGGCGGCTCAGCTCCAGGAGCAGCCGCAGCTCGGTCGGGGTGAGCTGGAGGTCCTCGCCGTTCTTGGTGACCGTCATCGCGGACCGGTCGATGACGAGCGAGCCGTACGTCGCGGAGTCCGTCGACTCCCGCTCGCCGCGCCGCAGCACGGCCCGGATGCGGGCGTCCAGGACCCGGCCCTGCACGGGCTTCACCACGTAGTCGTCGGCCCCCGACTCCAGGCCCACGACCACGTCGATGTCGTCGCTGCGCGCGGTCAGCAGGATGATCGGCAGCTGGTCGGTCCTGCGGATGCGCCGGCACACCTCGAATCCGTCGATGCCGGGCAGCATGACGTCGAGCACGACCAGGTCCGGCCGCTGCTCGCGCAGCAGCTGGAGGCCGTCCTCGCCCGTGGCGGCGGTGGCCACCCGGTGTCCCTGCCGGGACAGGGACAGTTCGAGGGCCGTGCGGATGGCGTCGTCGTCCTCGATCAGCAACAGAAAAGGCACGGGCAGCATTCTGTCTCATTCGGCCGTCCGAGTTCGACCGGCCGGAGGCGCGCCCCCGCCGCGGGGGCCTGTGACACGGCTGTGACAGTCGGCGGACAGCGCCATGAAGTCCCGGCGGCAAGCTTCTTGGCACACGGACCGAAACACACTCCAGCCGACGGGGGGCGCGAGATGAACGCACTGCACAGCACCACCTCCAGCGCAGTTGTCACGCGTCTCCACGACGTCGTACGGAGTACGGAGAAGTCCGGCGCGAACACCGGGGGCACCTCCCCGCTCGGGGGAGGACGGGGGTGCGTCCGCGGCGTCGGACGTCAGCGCAAGGCGCCGTACATGGTGGCCGTCGCTGACGGGGGAGCGGTGTACGGGGAGGCCACAGGGGAGCGCTCCGGGTGCGCGGAGGCCGAGTTCACGGCCTACGTCCAGGAGCGCCGGGCCTCCCTGTACGCCACCGCCTACCACCTCACCGGTGACCGTTTCGAGGCCGAGGACCTGCTCCAGAGCGCGCTGTTCTCCACGTACCGCGCCTGGGACCGGATCAGCGACAAGGCCGCGGTCGGCGGGTACCTCCGCCGCACCATGACCAATCTGCACATCAGCGCCTGGCGCCGGCGCAAGCTCAGCGAGTACCCCACCGAGGAGCTGCCGGAGACGGCCGGCGAGACGGACGCGATGCGGGGCACGGAGCTGCGCGCGGTCCTGTGGCAGGCGCTGGTCCGGCTGCCGGAGCTCCAGCGCACGATGCTGGTGCTGCGGTACTACGAGGGCCGGACCGATCCGGAGATCGCGGAGATCCTGGACATCAGTGTCGGCACGGTGAAGTCGAGCATCTGGCGCTCGCTGCGGCGACTGCGCGAGGACGAGGTGCTGAGCTTCGGCCGTGACGAGGAGGAGTCCTTCGGCGAGCTGGTGGCCTGAAGGCGGGGGGAAACGGGGGAAGGACCCGCGGGGGCCCACGGGGGAAACGGGGCTCACGGGGGAGCACGGGGGGACCGTACGGGGGTACGGGGAAAGGAAGCGGGTCGTACGGGCCGGGGGGCCCGCACGACCCGCTTCCGTCGTGTCCGGGGGTCGTGTCCGGGGTCCGGCCCGCTACGGGCGGGCGGCCGGGGCGCGGTGGCGGCCCGCCGCCGCGGCGGCCAGCCGGCCCAGGGCCTCCGGTTTGGCGCAGGGGTGGGCGCCCAGCTCCGTCTGGCGGGCCACGATCGCCCGCTCGGCCCGCATCAGGCGCCAGCCGCGGCGCAGCAGGAACGGCACCGACTTGCGGCCCTCCCTGAGGTCCCGGGCGAGACGGCGGCGGAACGTCGTCGAGGGGCGGCCGCGCAGGCAGATGGCGTCGGCCAGGACGCCGAGGTCGCGGCAGCGGGCCACGATCTCGGCCGCGAAGATCCCCTCCGCCACGAACAGCGGCGTCCGCCCGATGTCCAGGCCCTCCCGGCCCGTCCGGGAGCTGGTGGCGATGTCGTACACGGGGACGTCGGTCCGCCCCGTGCGGCACAGTTCGACGACGGAGGCGACGGCGGCGTCCGCGTCCCAGGACTGCGGCGAGTCCCAGTCGATGTCCGTACTGCCGTCGACGAGCGGGAGCGACGGGTCGTCGTGCTCCTTGTAGAAGTCGTCGAGGCGCAGGACCGGGAGGCCGGTGGCGGCGGCGAGGGACGACTTGCCGGAGCCGGAGGGGCCCGCGAGCAGGACGACCCGTATCGGGATCGGTTGGGAACTCACGGAACACCAGTGTGAGGCATTCCCCCGTGCAGGGGACCCCGGGGAGGAGCGTTGGTATCGGGCATCACACCTCCACTACTGTCGGTAGCCGCCCGAACACCCCGTGGAAGGAACGTCATGGCGCGTCACGCAGCACCCCGCACCTCCCGTCGCAGCGCTCTGCTCAAGGCCGGACTCACCGTCACGGCGGCGGGTGCCGCGCTGGCCGGCGCGGGGGTCGGGGCCCAGGCCGCCGCCCCCCTGCCGCTGCCCGTCGACTCGCTGACCAGGACGGACGCGGGCGCGGCCGGGGCGGGCGCGCTCTCCGGCGTCGGCCACGGCGTCGGCCCGCTGACCCGGCTCCAGCTCGACCCGCTGGCCAACACGGGCGTCGACCCGCTCGACAACGGAGTCGGCACCCAGGTCGCCGACTTCAAGCCGGTCGGCACGAACCTGGTCACCGACCACCTCACGAGGGGCGGGGCCGTGGCGGACCTGCCGGTGGTCGGCGGCCTGACGCAGGGACTGCTCCCGTAGCGGGGGCGCGGACGCGCGAAGGGCCCCCGGGAACCGTCCCGGGGGCCCTTCGCCGCGCGGTCTAGTACGAGGAGCCGGAGGCGCCCAGGCTGCCCGTCGGGTGCCAGACCGTCTTCGTCTCCAGGAAGGCGGTCATGCGGTCCGTGCCCGGGGACTCCGTGAAGTCCTCGGTGCGGCGGCGCAGGACGCGCTTCAGGTTGTCCGCCGCCGCGATCTCCAGCTCGCGGGCCAGGCCGTCGTCGGCCGCGCCCGTCAGGTCGATGGCGTTGACGTCCTGGTGGGCCGCCAGGTGCGGGCCCATCTCGGACGCCCTGCCGGAGAGGATGTTGACCACGCCGCCGGGCAGGTCGGAGGTGGCCAGGACCTCGCCCAGCGAGAGCGCCGGGAGCGGGGCCCTCTCGCTGGCGACGACGACGGCCGTGTTGCCCGTCGCGATCACCGGGGCGATCACCGAGACCAGGCCCAGGAAGGACGAGTCCTGCGGGGCGAGGACCGTGACGACGCCGGTCGGCTCGGGGGTGGAGAGGTTGAAGTACGGACCCGCGACCGGGTTGGCGCCGCCCGTGACCTGGGCGATCTTGTCGGTCCAGCCCGCGTACCAGACCCAGCGGTCGATCGCGGCCTCGACGACCTCGGCCGCCTTGTTCTTGGACAGGCCCTCCGCGTGCGCGACCTCGTGCACGAACTGGCCCTTGCGGCCCTCCAGCATCTCGGCGACGCGGTAGAGGATCTGGCCCCGGTTGTACGCGGTCGCGCCCGCCCAGCCGCCGAACGCCTTGCGGGCGGCGACGACCGCGTCACGGGCGTCCTTGCGGGAGGAGAGGGGCGCGTTCGCCAGCCACTTGCCCTTCGAGTCCGTCACCTCGTACACCCGGCCGCTCTCGGAACGCGGGAACTTGCCCCCGACGTACAGCTTGTAGGTCTTGAAGACGCTCAGACGCCCCGCGGCGGAGCCGCCGATCGAACCCTTGCCGTCAGACATCGAGGTAGGCCTCCAGACCGTGACGGCCGCCCTCGCGGCCGAAGCCCGACTCCTTGTAGCCGCCGAAGGGCGAGGTCGGGTCGAACTTGTTGAACGTGTTGGCCCAGACGACACCGGCGCGGAGCTTGTTCGCCACCGCGAGGATGCGGGAGCCCTTCTCCGTCCAGATGCCCGCCGACAGGCCGTACTGGCTGTTGTTGGCCTTCGCCACGGCCTCGTCGGGCGTGCGGAAGGTCAGCACCGACAGGACCGGGCCGAAGATCTCGTCGCGGGCGACGGTGTGCGCCTGGGTGACGTTCGTGAAGAGCGTCGGGGCGAACCAGTAGCCGGCGGACGGGAGGTCGCAGGCGGCGGTCCAGCGCTCGGCGCCCTCCGCCTCGCCCTGCTCGACCAGGGTGGTGATGCGGGCCAGCTGCTCGGCGGAGTTGATGGCGCCGATGTCGGTGTTCTTGTCCAGCGGGTCGCCGAGGCGGAGCGTGGACAGACGGCGCTTGAGCGCGTCGAGCACCTCGTCGTGGACCGACTCCTGGACCAGGAGGCGCGAGCCCGCGCAGCAGACCTGGCCCTGGTTGAAGAAGATGCCGTTGACGATGCCCTCGACGGCCTGGTCGACCGGGGCGTCGTCGAAGACGATGTTGGCGCCCTTGCCGCCCAGCTCCAGGGTCAGCTTCTTGTCCGTGCCCGCGACCGAGCGCGCGATGGCCTTGCCGACGGCGGTCGAACCGGTGAAGGCGACCTTGTTCACGTCCGGGTGCTCGACGAGCGCGGCGCCGGCGTCCCCGTACCCGGGGAGGATGTTGACGACGCCCCTGGGCAGTCCGGCCTGGCGGCAGACGTCCGCGAAGAACAGGGCGGAGAGCGGGGTCGTCTCGGCCGGCTTCAGGACGACCGTGTTGCCGGTCGCGAGCGCCGGGGCGATCTTCCACGCCAGCATGAGCAGCGGGAAGTTCCACGGGATGACCTGGCCGGCGACGCCCAGCGGGCGGGGGTTCGCGCCGTAGCCGGCGTGGTCGAGCTTGTCGGCCCAGCCCGCGTAGTAGAAGAAGTGCGCGGCGACCAGGGGGAGGTCCGCGTCGCGGGTCTCCCTGATCGGCTTGCCGTTGTCCAGGGTCTCCAGGACGGCCAGCTCGCGGCTGCGCTCCTGGATGATCCGGGCGATCCGGAAGAGGTACTTGGCGCGCTCGGAACCGGGCAGCTCCGACCACTTCCCGAAGGCCTTCCGGGCGGCCCTCACCGCGCGGTCCACGTCCTCGGTGCCCGCGCGGGCGACCTCGGACAGGACCTCCTCGGTGGAGGGGGAGACGGTCTTGAAGACCTTGCCGTCGGCCGCGTCGGTGAACTCGCCGTCGATGAACAGGCCGTAGGAGGGGGCGATGTCGACGACGGACCGGGACTCGGGCGCCGGCGCGTACTCGAATGCAGATGCCATGTTGATCAGTCCACCGTCACGTAATCGGGGCCGGAGTAGCGGCCGGTCGCCAGCTTCTGGCGCTGCATCAGCAGGTCGTTGAGCAGGCTGGAGGCGCCGAAGCGGAACCAGTGGTTGTCCAGCCAGTCCTCGCCCACGGTCTCGTTGACCAGCACCAGGAACTTGACGGCTTCCTTGGTGTTGCGGATGCCGCCGGCCGGCTTCACGCCCACCTGCACGCCGGTCTGCGCGCGGAAGTCGCGCACGGCCTCCAGCATGAGGAGCGTGTTCGCCGGGGTGGCGTTGACCGCGACCTTGCCGGTCGAGGTCTTGATGAAGTCCGCGCCGGCCATCATGCCGAGCCAGGAGGCGCGGCGGATGTTGTCGTACGTGGACAGCTCGCCGGTCTCGAAGATCACCTTGAGGCGGGCGCGGTCGCCGCACTCCGCCCTGATCGCGGCGATCTGCTCGAAGACCTCCAGGTAGCGGCCGGCGAGGAAGGCGCCGCGGTCGATGACCATGTCGATCTCGTCGGCCCCGGCGGCGATGGCGTCGGCCGTGTCGGCGAGCTTCACGGGGAGCGCGGCGCGGCCGGCCGGGAAGGCGGTGGCGACCGAGGCGACCTTGACGCCGGAGCCCGCGAGGGCGGCCTTGGCGGTGGCCACCATGTCGGGGTAGACGCAGACGGCGGCGGTCGTCGGGGCCGTGCGGTCGGTCGGGTCGGGGTGGACGGCCTTGGCGGCGAGCGCCCGGACCTTGCCCGGGGTGTCCGCGCCTTCGAGCGTCGTCAGGTCGATCATGGAGATGGCCAGGTCGATGGCGTACGCCTTGGCCGTGGTCTTGATCGAGCGGGTGCCGAGGGACGCGGCGCGCGCCTCCAGGCCGACGGCGTCGACGCCGGGCAGCCCGTGGAGGAAGCGGCGCAGCGCACTGTCGGACGCGGTCACGTCGGCGAATGCGAGAGCTGCGGGTGCAGTGGTGGGCATGGTCACCAGTCGAGCATATCTACGCGCGTAGCGGCCTGTACAGGGGACCCGGGCCACAGAGCCCGAGGTCACATGGGGACGGGGCCGGCGCACGCCGCCGCCCGGGGCCGCCCTCCCGGCCGCCGGGGCGCACGGCGGCGCCCGCCGACCGCGCGGCCGCGCGGGCCGCCCGCGTCCCGGCAGGTCCCCTGAGGCACAATCGGCGGCATGACGACCCCCGAGCCGACCCCCGAGCCCCGCCCCGAGCCGAGCCCCGGGTCGACCCCCGCGCAGCCGTCCCCCGACCGGGTCTTCCGGTCGCCCCTCGGAATCGCGAGCGGGGTGTTCCTGCTGGTGCTCGCGGTCGTGTTCGCCGGGGACGCCGTGCTGCGCGGCGAGGGCCGGGCCCCCTGGCTCGCGCTCGCGGGACTCGTCCTGGCCGCGCCGCTGATCGTCGCCTTCACGATCCGGCCCGCCGTGTACGCGAACGACCGGAGGCTCCGGGTCCGCAACCCGTTCCGGTCGATCACGCTGCCCTGGGCCTCCGTCGCCGACGTCCGCGCCGGCTACTCCAGCGAGGTCTTCACCCAGGAGGGCGCGAAGTACCAGCTCTGGGCCGTCCCCGTCTCGCTGCGCCAGCGGAAGAGGGCGTCCCGGCAGGCCGTCCGCGCCGCCCAGGACGACCCGCACGGCCGTACCTCCGTCACCGCCGACGTCCGGCGGAGCGCCTCCCGCACCGCGCCCACCGACCAGACCGTCGCCGATCTGCGCGAACTCGCCGAGCGCCACGCCGGGAGCCCGGACGCGCAGGGCGAGCCGCGGGTGCGCTGGGCGTACGAGATCGTCGTCCCCGCCGTCGTGGGGCTGCTGCTCCTCGTGGTCCTGGTGGCCACGGGCTGAGCCGCGCCCCGGCACGGGAGAGGGCCGGTACGGAGGACCACCGCCTCCGCACCGGCCCTCCGGCGTCCGTACCGTCCCTACAGGCCCGCGGCCGCCGCCAGGTCCCGCTTGAGCGCGCCGAGCAGGTCCGCAGCCGTGGCGCGGGCCGCCGGCAGGCCGTCCGCGCCGGCGACCGGCACCACGACCTCCAGGTAGCACTTGAGCTTGGGCTCGGTGCCGCTGGGACGCACGATCACCCGGGCCCGGTGGTCGCCCTCCAGGTGGTAGCGCAGCCCGTCCGTGGGCGGCAGCGTCTCCGTGCCCTTCGTCAGGTCCTCCGCCGAGACCACCGTCAGGCCGGCGAGGGAGACCGGCGGGCGCTCGCGCAGCGCGGCCATCGCGTTCGCGATGATCCCCAGGTCCTCGACCCGCACCGACAGCTGGTCCGTGGCGTGCAGCCCGTGCTCCACGGCCAGGTCGTCCAGGAGGTCGGTCAGGGTCCGGCCCTCCTCCTTGAGGACCGAGGCCAGCTCGGTGACGAGCAGCGCGGCCGTGACGCCGTCCTTGTCGCGGACGCCCTCCGGGTCGACGCAGTAGCCCAGCGCCTCCTCGTAGCCGTACCGCAGGCCCTCGACGCGGGCGATCCACTTGAAGCCGGTCAGCGTCTCCTCGTACCCGAGGCCCGCCGCCTCCGCGATCCGCCCGAGCAGCGAGGACGAGACGATCGACTCGGCGAAGACGCCCGTGACGCCCCGGCGCACCAGGTGCGCGGCGAGCAGCGCGCCCACCTCGTCGCCCCGGAGCATCCGCCAGCCGCCCACGGCGGACGCGTCCGGCACGGCCACCGCGCAGCGGTCGGCGTCCGGGTCGTTGGCGATCACCAGGTCCGGGGCCACGGCGCGGGCCGCCTCGAAGGCGAGGTCCATCGCGCCCGGCTCCTCCGGGTTGGGGAAGGCGACCGTCGGGAAGTCCGGGTCCGGGTCGGCCTGCTCGGCGACGAGCGCGGGCGGCGGGAAGCCGGCGCGCGCGAAGGCGGCCGTCAGGACGTCCCTGCCGACGCCGTGCATGGCCGTGTAGACGGTCCGCGCGGTGCGGGGCGAGCCGGGGGTCAGGACGGCGTCCGTGCGCTCCAGGTAGGCGTCCAGCACCTCGTCGCCCAGGACCTCCCAGCCGTCCTCCGGACGCGGCACGTCGCGCAGCGAGCGGACGGCGGCGATCTCGGCGGCGATCTCCGCGTCGGCGGGCGGCACGATCTGCGAGCCGTCGCCCAGGTAGACCTTGTAGCCGTTGTCGCGCGGCGGGTTGTGACTGGCGGTCACCTCGACGCCGGCGACGGCGCCCAGGTGCCTTATGGCGTACGCGAGGACGGGCGTGGGCAGCGGGCGGGGGAGCAGCGCGGCGCGCAGCCCGGCGCCGGTCATCACGGCGGCGGTGTCGCGGGCGAAGTCGGCGGACTTGTGGCGGGCGTCGTAGCCGATGACGACGAGCCCGCCCTCCCGGCCCTCCGCCTTCAGGTACGCGGCGAGGCCGGCGGCGGCGCGGATGACCACCGAGCGGTTCATCCGCAGGGGCCCGGCGCCCAGCTCGCCCCGGAGTCCGGCCGTGCCGAACTGGAGCGTGCCGGCGAACCGGGCGGCGAGCTCGTCCGCCGTACCGGCCTCGGCGGCCTCGATGAGCCGCGCGAGCTCCTCGCGGGTCTCCTGGTCGGGGTCCTCGTCGAGCCATGCCTGGGCCCGGGTGAGGAGGTCGTCCTGCGTCACGGTGTGCCTTTCGGGGGAGCGGGCGGGTGCGGGCGGGGGTGGGCGTGCCGCCGCGCGGAGCCCTTCCCCGCTCCGCGCGGCGGTACGCCGTCCGTCAGATCCGGTCGAGGACCCGGGTCAGCAGTTCACCCATCCGCGCGGCCGAGTCCCGCCCCGCCTGGAGGACCTCCTCGTGGTTCAGCGGCTCGCCCGAGAGCCCGGCCGCCAGGTTGGTGACGAGCGAGATGCCCAGCACCTCGGCGCCGGCCTCGCGGGCCGCGATGGCCTCCAGGACGGTGGACATGCCGACGAGGTCGCCGCCCAGGACGCGGACCATGTTGATCTCGGCCGGGGTCTCGTAGTGCGGGCCGGGGAACTGCACGTAGACGCCCTCTTCGAGGGTCTCGTCGATCTCCTTGCACAGCGCGCGCAGACGCGGCGAGTACAGGTCGGTGAGGTCCACGAAGTTCGCGCCGACGATCGGGGAGGCGGCCGTCAGGTTGATGTGGTCGCTGATCAGGACCGGCTGGCCGGGGCGCATGCCGTCGCGCAGGCCGCCGCAGCCGTTGGTGAGGACGACGGTCCCGCAGCCGGCGGCGACGGCGGTGCGGACGCCGTGGGCGACGGAGGCGACGCCCCGGCCCTCGTAGAAGTGGGTGCGGCCGAGGAAGACGAGGGCGCGCTTCTCGCCGATCCGGTACGAGCGGATCGTGCCGCCGTGGCCCTCGACGACCGGCGGCGGGAAGCCGGGCAGCTCGGTCACCGGGAACTCGGCCTCGGGGGAGCCGAGGGCGTCGACGGCGGGCGCCCAGCCCGAACCCATGACCAGGGCGACGTCGTGCTTCTCGACTCCGGTCAGCTCGCGGAGACGTGCGGCGGCGGCCTCGGCGGCCTCGTACGGGGTGGCAGTTGCGTTCACTGGGTCTCTCGCCTCGGGGAGGGGTCCGGAGGCGGGCCCCGGACGGATTTGATACGCGCAGCAGCGTAACCGGAGAATCCCTACGCGCGTAGATGACGGCGCTGACGGACATGCGATCGTTGTCTTGTCGTTTCCGACGAAAGCGGGCCCCCGCGGGAACGGACCCCGTGGAGAGCCGGCCCCCGGCGGGGGCCGGGCCGCCGGAACGGACCGGACCGGACCGCCGGACCGGACCGGACCGACGGGGCCGGCCGGGCCCCGGGAACGGCCCGCCGCTCAGCACGGGCGTTTGCGCAACTCCATCACGTAGTCGTGCGGCGCGCCCGCCGACTCGGCCGCGTCCGCGACCTCGCCCAGGTAGCGGGCGGACGGCAGCCCGCCCTCGTACCCGTCGAGCACGTACGTCCAGGCGGACTCCTCGCCGTCCAGGGTGTGCACCCGCACCCGCGCGCGCCGGTACACCCCGAGTCCCACGCCCTCCCAGCGGTCCATGGAGTCCTCGTCCATCGGGGCGATGTCGTAGAGCGCCACGAAGACCTGGGAGCCGGGGTCCTCCACGATGGTGGCCAGCGCGCCCTCCCACCCCATCTGCTCACCGCCGAAGGTGAGCCGCCAGCCGTTCAGCCAGCCGGTGCCGCGCAGCGGGGAGTGCGGTGCGCGGCGGCTCATCAGCCGTGCGTCGAGGTTGCCGGCGAAAGCGGCGTAGAGCGACATGGGACCGAGGGTACGGGAGGGGCGGGAAGCCCGCCGGTCGCCTGGCCGCCCCGCCCCTCCGGAGGCCCCGGCGCGAGGCCGCGCCGGACGTGCGGGACAATGGGGTACGCACCCGAGGCGTGCGGGACAATGGCGTACGCACTGCATCCCAGCGGGGGGACCCCCCGGCAGAACGAGAGCGCGAGGCGTAGATCCCAGTGACCCGGATCGTGATCATCGGCGGCGGACCCGGCGGATACGAGGCGGCCCTGGTGGGCGCCCAACTCGGCGCGGAGGTGACCGTCGTCGACGCCGACGGCCTCGGCGGCGCGTCCGTCCTGACCGACTGCGTCCCCTCCAAGACCCTGATCGCCACGGCCGAGGTGATGACCACCTTCGACTCCTCGTACGAGGAGCTGGGCATCATCGTCGCGGACGACACCCCGCACATCGACCAGGCCGCCCGGGTCGTGGGCGTCGACCTCGGCAAGGTCAACCGGCGGGTGAAGCGCCTCGCGCTCGCCCAGTCGCACGACATCACCGCCTCCGTCACCCGGGCCGGGGCCCGCGTGCTGCGCGGCCGGGGCCGGCTCTCCGGCCGGCAGGCCGTGGACGGCTCCCGCCAGGTGGTGGTCACCGCCGCCGACGGCACCGAGGAGACGCTGACCGCCGACGCCGTGCTGATCGCGACCGG
The DNA here is from genome assembly GCF_055591945.1 of Streptomyces sp. NPDC041191. NCBI lineage: Bacteria > Bacillati > Actinomycetota > Actinomycetes > Kitasatosporales > Streptomycetaceae > Streptomyces > Streptomyces sp. NPDC041191. Next base: position 16,676 of record NZ_JBVIZC010000006.1, read on the forward strand.
CGGCCACCCGCGCGAGCTGCCCGACGCCAGGCCGGACGGCGAGCGCATCCTGAACTGGACCCAGGTCTACGACCTCAAGGAGCTCCCCGAGGAGCTGATCGTGGTCGGTTCCGGCGTCACCGGCGCCGAGTTCGCCGGCGCCTACCAGGCGCTGGGCTCCAGGGTCACCCTGGTCTCCTCCCGCGACCGGGTGCTCCCGGGCGAGGACCCGGACGCGGCGGCCGTCCTGGAGGACGTCTTCCGCCGCCGGGGCATGAACGTCATGGCCCGCTCCCGCGCCGAGTCCGCCAAACGGGTGGGCGACCGGGTCGAGGTGGCCCTCGCGGACGGCCGGGTCATCACCGGCACCCACTGCCTGATGGCGGTCGGCGCGATCCCGAACTCGGCCGGCATGGGCCTGGAGGAGGCGGGCGTCCGCCTGAAGGACTCCGGCCACATCTGGACCGACCGGGTCTCCCGCACCTCCGCGCCCGGCGTCTACGCGGCCGGCGACGTCACGGGCGTCTTCGCGCTCGCCTCGGTCGCCGCCATGCAGGGCCGGATCGCGATGTACCACTTCCTCGGCGACGCGGTGACCCCGCTCAACCTGAAGACGGTCTCCTCCAACGTCTTCACCGACCCCGAGATCGCCACCGTCGGCTACACCCAGGCCGACGTGGACGCGGGCAGGATCGACGCCAAGGTCGTCAAGCTCCCGCTGCTGCGCAACCCGCGCGCCAAGATGCAGGGCATCCGGGACGGCTTCGTCAAGATCTTCTGCCGTCCGGGCACCGGCATCGTCGTCGGCGGATGCATCGTCGCCCCGAGGGCGAGCGAGCTGATCCACCCGATCTCGCTCGCGGTCGACAACAACCTGACGGTCGAGCAGATCGCGAACGCCTTCACCGTGTACCCCTCCCTGTCGGGTTCGATCGCGGAAGTGGCACGGCAGTTGCAGACCCGGAAGTCGGCGGGCGACGCGTAACGTCCGGTCCGGCTCGGCTCCCGCCTGCGGAAACGGTTCACCGATCCGGACAACCCCCGGCAAGCCGGGACACGGAACGACGACGGGCGGGGTCCCCATACCACTGGGAGGCCCCGCCCGTGCGCATCTTCTGCAATTCGGCGCATACTGCTGAAAACCCGCGCGCGGCCAGGTTACTGTCAGTTTCGTGTTCGCTGCAGAACGTCGTCAGTTGATCCTCGAAATGGTGCGAGCCAACGGGGCCGTGTCGCTCCGTGAGCTCGCCCGCGTCGTCCAGACCTCCGAGGTGACCGTACGGAGAGACGTACGGGCCCTCGAGGCAGAAGGACTCCTCGACCGCCGGCACGGCGGTGCGGTGTTGCCGGGTGGATTCACGCGAGAATCCGGCTTCCCGCAGAAATCCCATCTCGCCACCGCGGAGAAGACGGCCATCGCCGACCTCGCGGCGAGCCTCGTCGAAGAGGGCGAGGCCATCGTCGTCGGCGCCGGGACGACCACGCAGGAACTGGCCCGCCGGCTCGCCCGCGTGCCCGGACTGACCGTGGTCACCAACTCCCTGCTCGTCGCCCAGGCCCTCGCCCACGCCAACCGGGTGGAGGTCGTCATGACCGGCGGCACCCTGCGCGGCTCCAACTACGCCCTGGTGGGCAGCGGGGCCGAGCAGTCCCTCCAGGGGCTGAGGGTCTCCCGCGCCTTCCTCTCCGGCAGCGGTCTGACCGCCGAGCGGGGCCTGTCCACCTCCAACATGCTCTCCGCGAGCGTGGACCGGGCCCTGGTGCAGGCGGCGGCGGAGGTCGTGGTCCTCGCGGACCACACCAAGCTGGGCTCCGACACCATGTTCCAGACGGTGCCCACGGACGTGATCACCCGGCTGGTCACCGACGAGCCGCCCGCCCACGACGACCGGGCCGCCACCGAGCTCCAGGCCCTCGCCGACCAGGGCGTCCAGATCGCCGTCGCGGGCGCGGGCGCCGGTTCCGCGGGCGGTGACCACCAGGTCCCCCCGGGCGCCCGGCCCCGCCGTGACCTGCCGCTCCCGGTCCAGCGCGGCCGGATGGCGCCGGGGCAGTTCCGGGGGCCGGGCGGGCCGATGGCGGCGGAGACGCTGGAGCGCACGGCCCGGGTCGCTGATCTGCGCCGCCGCTGAGGGGGCGTCGCCGGGGAGCCACCGCCGGGGTCGTCGTCCGGGGACCCTCCCCCAGGGGTCCCGCGCGCACCGGCCCGGCCCGCTCAGCCCTCGATCCCCCGCAGCGTCAGCGCGAGCAGGCGGTCCGCCAGCTCCGGGTCCTCGGGGCACTGTTCCACTGCCAGCGCGATCGCGTTGGTCAGCTGCATCAGATCGCCCATCGACACGTCCGCGCGCACCTGGCCCGCCTCCCGGGCCCGTGCGAGCAGCCGTTCGCCCGCCGCGCGCAGCGGGTCGCTGCACCGGGAGAGGGCCGAACTCCGGTCGTACGAGGCGGACATCAGGGCGTGCGCGAGTCCCCGGTACTCGCCGGCGTGGGCGATCAGGGCCCGCAGCCACTCCACGAGCGCCCGGCAGGGCGCGTCGGAGCCGGACAACTCCTCGGAGAGCGCGAGGAGTTCGCCCAGGGCCTCCTGGAAGACCGCGTTCAGCAGCTCGGCCCGGGTGGGGAAGTGGCGGTAGAGGGTGCCGATGCCCACGCCCGCGCGGCGCGCGATCTCCTCCAGGGGAGCGCCGGAACCCTGCGCGGCGAAGGCGGTACGGGCTTCGGTGAGCAGCCGCTCGTGGTTGCGGCGCGCGTCGGCACGCATGAGAAGAGGGCCCCCTCGGCGAAGGGCCCGCGAACGGCTGTCCGCGGGCCCTTCGTACCGTACCGGGTGCGGCGTCAGTCCTTGATGTCGCAGATGGTGGCACCGGAGGTGACGGAGGCGCCGACCACGGCGTTCAGGCTCTTGACGGTGCCGGAACGGTGGGCGTTGAGGGGCTGCTCCATCTTCATGGCCTCCAGGACGACGATCAGGTCGCCCTCCTTGACCTCCTGACCCTCCTCGACCGCGACCTTCACGATCGTGCCCTGCATCGGGGAGGCGAGGGTGTCGCCCGAGGCGGCCGGTCCGGACTTCTTGGCCGCGCGGCGCTTCGGCCGGGCGCCCGCCGCCAGACCCGTACGGGCCAGGGACATGCCCAGCGAGGACGGCAGGGAGACCTCCAGGCGCTTGCCGCCGACCTCGACGACGATCGTCTCGCGGCCCGACTCGTCCTCCTCGGCCTCGCCGCCGGCCGGGGCGAAGGGCGGGATCTCGTTGACGAACTCGGTCTCGATCCACCGCGTGTGCACCCGGAACGGGTCGGCGGTGAAGTCGGGGTCGACCACGACGGCCCGGTGGAACGGAAGGGCCGTGGCCATGCCCTCGACCCGGAACTCCGCCAGGGCGCGCGCGGCGCGCTGGAGGGCCTGCTCGCGGGTCGCGCCGGTGACGACCAGCTTCGCCAGGAGCGAGTCCCAGGCCGGGCCGATGACCGAGCCGGACTCCACGCCCGCGTCCAGGCGGACACCCGGGCCGGACGGCGGCTGGAAGAGGGTGACGGTGCCGGGGGCCGGGAGGAAGTTGCGGCCCGGGTCCTCGCCGTTGATGCGGAACTCGAAGGAGTGACCGCGTACGGCCGGATCGCCGTACCCCAGCTCCTCGCCGTCCGCGATCCGGAACATCTCGCGCACCAGGTCGAGGCCGGTGACCTCCTCGGTCACCGGGTGCTCGACCTGGAGGCGGGTGTTGACCTCCAGGAAGGAGATCGTGCCGTCCACGCCGACGAGGAACTCGACCGTGCCGGCACCGACGTAGCCGGCCTCCTTCAGGATGGCCTTCGACGCGGAGTACAGCTGCGCGTTCTGCTCGTCCGTCAGGAACGGCGCGGGGGCCTCCTCCACCAGCTTCTGGTGGCGGCGCTGGAGCGAGCAGTCACGGGTGGAGACCACGACCACGTTGCCGTGCTGGTCGGCCAGGCACTGCGTCTCCACGTGGCGCGGCTTGTCCAGGTAGCGCTCCACGAAGCACTCGCCCCGGCCGAAGGCCGCGACGGCCTCGCGGACGGCGGAGTCGTACAGCTCCGGCACCTCTTCGAGGGTGCGGGCGACCTTCAGGCCGCGCCCGCCGCCGCCGAAGGCGGCCTTGATCGCGATCGGCAGGCCGTGCTCCTTCGCGAAGGCCACGACCTCGTCCGCGCCCGACACCGGGTCGGGCGTGCCGGCGACCAGCGGGGCACCGGCGCGCTGGGCGATGTGACGGGCCGCCACCTTGTCGCCCAGGTCCCGGATCGCCTGCGGCGGCGGACCGATCCAGATCAGGCCCGCGTCCAGGACCGCCTGCGCGAACTCGGCGTTCTCCGAGAGGAAGCCGTAGCCCGGGTGGACCGCGTCCGCGCCGGAGTCCTTCGCCGCCTGGAGGACCTTGGCGATGTCCAGGTAACTGGTGGCCGGAGTGTCACCGCCCAGGGCGAACGCCTCGTCGGCGGCCCGGACGTGCAGGGCGTCCCGGTCCGGCTCGGCGTACACGGCCACGCTGCCGATGCCGGCGTCCCGGCACGCCCGGGCCACACGGACAGCGATTTCGCCACGGTTGGCGATGAGCACCTTGCGCACGATGGCTCCCTCCTTGAAACAAGCTGAGTTTAGGGACTGCCGACACGGTCTTTCGACCCGTCCCCAGTGGTGAGCTTTCCCACACGGAGGGTGACCCCGGGCCTGCTCGGATCGTGATTTCCCTTGTCGCACCACGGTACGCAGGGTTCCTTTGCGGCACAGTAGATCCTCGGTGTGGCGCAGGTCTCTGTTCATGCGACCAGTCGCCGTTCGGGTTTCTTTGTCGGGTCCCTACGAACGCTCCGCCCATTCTTTGCCCGGTCCCCGGGCGTCGCCCGCCGTGCGCACTCCCTTGTCCAGGGGTTTACCGGCCAGTAGCCTGCCCGCTGTCGAACGTACTGCCGGTAACAGGAGAATCCAGGGGGGCGGAATGGTCCGCAGGGCGACGGCTCTCGTGACGGCGGTGGTGCTCCTCCTCGAAGCGCCCGGCATCGTCGCGGTCAACGCCGTGATGGCGCACTTCCTGGAGGCCCAGTCGATGTCCCTCGACGGCATGGACCCCGAAGCCATGGTGGCCGGCACCTGGGGACTCGGCATCGCCTCCGGCGCGGCCCTCGTCCTCTGCGCCCTCGTCGCCCTCGTCGCGGGCGTCCGCGACCGCCGCCCGGGACGGCTCGGCCGGGCCCTCCTGGTGGGCTGCGCGGTCGTGCACGGGATCCTCGGCGCGGTCGCCGTCGGCCTCCTCGGCTGGGGCGCCTTCGCCTTCCTGATGGCCGTGTTCGGCCTGGTCGTCCTCACCCTGGTGGCGTACGGGAAGGACGCCGGGCGGAAGGCCGGGAAGGGCGCCGGGGAGCCGGCCGGGGAACCCTCGGAGGACCCCGCCGGGAAGCCCCTCGCGGGAGAGGCCCCGGCACCCGCCTAGAGGGTCCGCCCGGAGCCCGGAGCCCGGAGCCCGGAGCCCGGCCGGAGCGGGCGGACCGGGCGGACCGGCCGGGCGGACGCGCTCAGGTCCAGAGGTCCGTGATCCGCACGTCCAGCTTCGCGAGGAGCCGGCGCAGCAGCGGCAGGGACAGGCCGATCACGTTGCCCGGGTCCCCGTCGATGCCGTCGACGAACGGCGCCGAGCGCCCGTCCAGGGTGAACGCGCCCGCCACGTGCAGCGGTTCGCCGCTCGCCACGTACGCCGCGACCTCCTCGTCCGTCGGCTCGCCGAACCGGACCACGGTCGAGGCGGTCGCGGACTCGAAGCGCTTGGCGGCCGTGTCGTACACGCAGTGGCCGGTCTGCAGGACGCCGACCCGGCCCCGCATCGCCTTCCAGCGGGCGGTGGCCTCCTCGGTGTCGGCCGGCTTGCCCAGCGCCTTCCCGTCCAGCTCCAGGACCGAGTCGCAGCCGATGACGAGCGCGCCGAACACCTCCGGCCGGGCGGCCACATGGGCCGCCTTCGCCTCGGCGAGGGCGAGCGCGAGTTCGGCCGGGGTCGGCGCGTGGACCCTGTCCTCGTCGACGCCGCTCACGATCACCTCGGGGACGATGCCGGCCTGCCGCAGCAGACCGAGCCGGGCGGGGGAGGCGGAGGCGAGCACGACACGGCGCGGATCAGCAGTCATGGGGGCAGCGTAGCCAGTGCGGCGGCCCCGGACCCACCGGACCGCCGGGCACGCGCGCACGGTCAGCGCACGCCGGCGGCGAACATCGCCACCACCATCGCCAGGGCCAGCAGCACGCCCGCGCGGCGGATCATCGCCTGCATGTCACGCATGAACTTCGGCGGCTGATTCTTCGGGTCCGACCACAACATGCCTTCGATCCTGAGGCCGTGACGGACGGGGCGCCTGAGTACGGATACTCAGGCGCCCCGCGCCGAAGGACTAGAAGGACTGGGACGGACGGTGCGCGGAGCCCCGGAGCACGCGCGGAGGGCCGGACCCCCCGCACACGGGGTCCGGCCCTCCGGCGGCGACTACACGGGCCAGTACGACCGCGCCCAGGCCCGCGGGCCGGGCCGGTGCCGTACGGCCCGCGCGATGCGGGAGGGGTCCGACCACCCCTCCGGCACCGCCGGGCCGCCGTCCCCGGCGGACGCCGCCGCCGTGGCCGCGGCCCGGGCCTGGACCACCGCCAGCGCGGCGGCCAGCTCCTCCGGGGTCGGGTTTCCTCGTACGACCTTGATCATGTCGGCTCCCTGAGGGTCCGGAGGGGTTAGAGCGGGATGTTGCCGTGCTTCTTCGGAGGAAGGGATTCCCGCTTGGTGCGGAGCTGACGCAGGCCCTTGACGATCTGCGGACGCGTGTCGGAGGGCACCACCACGCCGTCGATGTAGCCGCGCTCGGCCGCCGTGTACGGGTTGAGCAGGGTGTCCTCGTACTCCTGGATCAGCCGCGCCCGCACGGCCTCGGTCTCGTCGGCGTCCCCCGCTTCCGCGATCGTGCGGCGGTGCAGGATGTTGACCGCGCCCTGCGCGCCCATGACCGCGATCTGCGCCGTCGGCCACGCCAGGTTCAGGTCCGCGCCCAGGTGCTTGGAGCCCATCACGTCGTACGCGCCGCCGAACGCCTTGCGCGTGATGACCGTGATCAGCGGGACCGTGGCCTCCGCGTACGCGTAGATCAGCTTCGCGCCGCGCCGGATGATGCCGCCGTACTCCTGGTCCACGCCCGGCAGGAAGCCCGGCACGTCCACGAAGGTGAGGACCGGGATGTTGAAGGCGTCGCAGGTGCGCACGAAGCGGGCGGCCTTCTCGGAGGCGTCGATGTCCAGGCAGCCCGCGAACTGCATCGGCTGGTTGGCGACCACGCCGACCGGGAAGCCCTCGACCCGGCCGAAACCGGTCAGGATGTTCGGCGCGAACAGCGCCTGCGTCTCCAGGAACTCGCCGTCGTCGAGGACGTGCTCGATGACCTTGTGCATGTCGTACGGCTGGTTCGCCGAGTCCGGGATCAGCGTGTCCAGCTCGCGGTCCTCGTCCGTCACCCCGGTGTCCGCCGTCTCCGGGAAGGCCGGCGGCTCGGAGAGGTTGTTCGACGGCAGGTAGGAGAGGAGGGACTTCACGTACTCGACGGCGTCCTTCTCGTCGCCCGCCATGTGGTGCGCCACGCCCGAGGTCGCGTTGTGCGTCCGGGCGCCGCCCAGCTCCTCGAAGCCCACGTCCTCGCCGGTCACCGTCTTGATGACGTCGGGGCCCGTGATGAACATGTGCGAGGTCTGGTCCACCATCACCGTGAAGTCGGTGATGGCGGGGGAGTACACCGCGCCGCCCGCGCAGGGGCCGACGACCAGCGAGATCTGCGGGATCACACCGGAGGCGTGGGTGTTGCGGCGGAAGATCTCGCCGTACATGCCGAGCGCGCTCACGCCCTCCTGGATGCGGGCGCCGCCGGAGTCGTTGATGCCGATGACCGGGCAGCCGGTCTTCAGGGCGAAGTCCATCACCTTGATGATCTTCTGGCCGTACGTCTCGCCGAGCGCGCCGCCGAAGACCGTGAAGTCCTGCGAGAACACCGCCACCGGTCGGCCGTCGACCGTGCCGTAGCCGGTGACGACGCCGTCGCCGTACGGACGGTTCTTCTCCAGGCCGAAGCTGGTGGAGCGGTGCCGGGCCAGCTCGTCCAGTTCGACGAACGAACCCTCGTCGAGGAGGAGGGCGATCCGCTCGCGCGCCGTCAGCTTCCCCTTCGCGTGCTGCTTCTCCACCGCGCGCTCCGAGCCGGCGTGGGTGGCCTCGTCGATGCGGCGCCTGAGATCCGCGATCTTGCCCGCGGTCGTGTGAATGTCGATCTCGTACTGCTCTGCCGGCTCGGACATCGGGATGCGGCTCCCTGCCTGGTCACGGGGGGTTCGTTGACTACGAATGGGCTAGTGCTGGCCTACTGCCCCGTAGCGTATCGACGCCGATACGGTTCGGCACTGCGGTCTTTGCCACACCTAGTCTGGCTTGCATGACGTCCTCCCACGGCTCCGGCGGACGCTGGTCCGACCTCGACCGGCCCCCGCTGAACGCTTCCGCGCTGCGCCGCGCGCTCGTCCTGCCCGACGCCCTGTGGACCTCGCTCGACGTGGTCGACGCCACCGGGTCCACCAACACCGACCTCGCCGCCCGCGCCGGCGAACTCCCCGAGGGGGCGGTGCTCGTCGCCGAGGAGCAGACCGCGGGCCGGGGCCGCCTCGACCGGAGCTGGAGCGCGCCCGCCCGCTCCGGGCTCTTCTTCTCCGTCCTGCTCAAGCCGGACGTCCCCGCCCACCGCTGGGGCTGGCTCCCGCTGCTCGCCGGAGTGGCCGCCGCGACCGGCCTCGCGAAGGCGGCGGGAGTGGACACGTCCCTCAAATGGCCCAACGACCTCCTGGTTTCGGTCGCGGGCGAGGAGCGCAAGGCCGGCGGCATCCTCGCCGAGCGGGCCGGCACGGACGGCGTCGTCGTCGGCCTCGGCGTCAACGTCACCCTCCGCGAGGACGAACTCCCCGTCCCCACCGCCGGATCCCTCCTCCTCGCCGACGCGGTCTCCACCGACCGCGACACCCTCCTGCGGGCCGTCCTGCGCTCCCTCGACCGGTGGTACGGGGAGTGGACGCGGGCCGGCGGCGACCCCGCCGCCTCCGGGCTCCAGGAGGCGTACGCGGCCGGCTGCGCCACCCTCGGCCGCCGCGTCAGGGCCGAGCTGCCCGGCGAGCGGACCCTGGAGGGCGAGGCCCTCGCCCTCGACGGCGACGGCCGGCTCGTGGTCGCCACGGAGGGCGGCGGCACGGAGGCCGTGGGGGCGGGCGACATCGTCCACCTGCGGACACCGGGCGTCTGACACCGGCGCGGGCCCGTGCCCCGCGCGGCGGAACGGGAGGGCGCGCCCCGCGCCCTCCCGGCGCTCCGCCCCCGGTGACCCGCGCCCCCCGGGAGCCCGCCCGCCCCGATTCCGGGACACGGACACCGGCCGTCGGGGCGTGAGCCATTCCACACCTGCCGTATCGTGGAGCGCGATCCAGGCGACAGATCGGCAGGACACGTGGGCAGGGAACGGGCAGGAGGCGGCCGGTGACCGTCGACGACGCGAACGCGGGCGGCGGGGACGAGCAGCCCTCCGCGTACCCCACCCCCCACCACGAGGTCGACCACACGGCCGAACCGACCGACGACCCCCTCGCCATCCGCCTCGAACAGCTCATCCTCGGCGCGGACCGCCGCTACACCCCGTTCCAGGCCGCCCGCACGGCGGGCGTCTCCATGGAGCTGGCCTCCCGCTTCTGGCGCGCCATGGGCTTCGCCGACATCGGGCAGGCCAAGGCGCTCACCGAGGCCGACGTCCTGGCGCTGCGGCGGCTCGCGGGCCTGGTCGAGGCCGGACTGCTGAGCGAGCCGATGGCCGTGCAGGTCGCCCGTTCCACCGGGCAGACCACCGCCCGGCTCGCCGAGTGGCAGATCGACTCCTTCCTGGAGGGCCTCACCGAGCCGCCCGAGCCCGGCATGACCCGCACCGAGGTCACGTACCCCCTGGTCGAGCTGCTCCTCCCCGAGCTGGAGGAGTTCCTGATCTACGTGTGGCGCCGGCAGCTCGCCGCCGCCACCGGGCGGGTCGTGCAGGCCGCCGACGACGAGGAGATGGTCGACCGGCGGCTCGCCGTCGGCTTCGCGGACCTCGTCGGCTTCACCCGGCTCACCCGCCGCCTGGAGGAGGAGGAGCTGGGCGAGCTGGTCGAGGCGTTCGAGACGACCTGCGCCGACCTCGTCGCCGCGCACGGCGGCCGGCTCATCAAGACCCTCGGCGACGAGGTGCTGTACGCGGCGGACGACCCCGGCACGGCCTCCGAGATCGCGCTCCGCCTGATCGAGACCCTCGGCCACGACGAGACGATGCCCGCGCTGCGCGTCGGCATCGCCTTCGGCACCGTGACGACCCGGATGGGCGACGTCTTCGGCACCACCGTGAACCTCGCCAGCCGGCTCACCTCGATAGCCCCCAAGGACGCCGTCCTGGTCGACGGGGCGTTCGCGGCGGAGCTGATCAGGAACGGCGAGGCGCCCGGCTCGGAGGCGGAGGCGGCCGAGGAGGCGGCCCGCGCCGAGAAGGAGGGCCGCCCGCCGGCCGCGTACCGCTTCGCGCTCCAGCCGATGTGGCAGCGCCCGGTGCGCGGCCTCGGCGTCGTCGAGCCCTGGCTCCTGGGCCGCCGTCCGTCCTAGGATCTCCCGCGAACCCCCGTTAACAGCCGTTAACGGGAGGGCGTCCGGTGTCGGGAGGGTGTGCGCTCATGTCCGAGCAGCGTTTCGGTGAGTTCGTGGTGGTCCGGCGGGAGGGACACGTCGCGGAGCTGGTCCTCGACCGGCCGAAGGCGATGAACGCCGTCTCCACGGAGATGGCCCGCTCCCTGGCGGCGGCCTGCGACGCGCTCGCCGCCGACCGCTCGGCCCGCGTCACCGTCCTCACCTCGTCGAACGACCGCGCCTTCTGCGTCGGCGCCGACCTCAAGGAGCGCAACTCCCTCACCGACGCCGAGCTGGTCCGCCAGCGCCCGACCGCCCGCGCCGCCTACACCGGCGTCCTCGAACTGCCGATGCCGACCGTCGCGGCCGTGCACGGCTTCGCCCTCGGCGGCGGTTTCGAGCTGGCCCTCGCCTGCGACGTGATCGTGGCCGACGCGACCGCCGTCGTCGGCCTCCCCGAGGTCTCCGTGGGCGTCATCCCCGGTGGTGGCGGCACGCAGCTCCTGCCGCGCCGGGTGGGCGCGGCGCGCGCCGCCGAACTGGTCTTCACGGCCCGCCGGGTCGAGGCGGCCGAAGCCCGTGAGCTGGGACTCGTGGACCTCCTGGCGGAGGACGCGCGGACGGGCGCCCTGGAGCTGGCCGGACGGATCGCGGCCCACTCGCCGGTCGGACTGCGCGCCGCGAAGAAGGCCATGCGGCTGGGCCAGGGCCTGGACCTGCGGGCCGGTCTGGAGGTCGAGGACGCGGCCTGGCGCTCGGTGGCCTTCTCGGGCGACCGGGCCGAGGGGGTGGCGGCCTTCAACGAGAAGCGGCGGCCGGAGTGGCCAGGGGAGTGATCCGCCGCACAACTCCTTCCGAATTGTCCTTTATGTAACTTTCCGTGACGTCCTGGAGGGGAAAACTGATCAAACCTCCCTAAGCTGGAGGAATGGGTGAGGACGGGCGGCTGCGGGCCGTAGTGGCGCTGGCGCAGAGGATGGCGGCGGCGCACACGCCACGGGAGTTCTGGCGGGCGGCGGCGCTCGGGGCCCGCGACGGGCTCGACGGGAGTTTCGCCGCGCTGTCCGTCTGGGAGCGGGACCACGGCCGCCTCAAGGTCCTGGTGAACGCCGGGGAGCGGGCCGAGGGCGAGGAGGAGTTCCCGGACGCGGAGACGTACCCGGTGCACCAGTACCCCGAGATCACCGAGTTCCTGCACGACCAGTGGGCGGGCGGGGGCGAGCCCGACGCCTGGGTGGAGACCGCCGGCGACCCGGTCCCGACCGGCCGGGTGGCCGGTCTGCGGCGGCGCGGGCGGGGCTGCTGCGTGGTCGCCCCGATCGTGCTGCACGGACGGGCCTGGGGTGAGCTGTACGTGGCCCGTTCGCTCCAGCAGAAACCTTTCACCAGGGCGGACGCCGGTTTCGCGACCGTCCTCGCGGCGGTCGTCGCGTCCGGCATCGCCCAGGCCGAGCGCCTGGAGGAGGTCCGCAAGCTCGCCTTCACCGATCCGCTGACCGGCCTCGCCAACCGGCGGGCCGTCGACACCCGCCTCGACGAGGCGATCGAGCGCCACCACGCGGACGGCTCCGTGGTGAGCCTGCTGGTCTGCGACCTCAACGGCCTCAAGCGGGTCAACGACACCCACGGCCACGCGGTCGGCGACCGCCTCCTCGAACGCTTCGGCTCCGTCCTCTCCCGCTGCGGCGCCAAGCTCCCCGGCGCCCTCGCGGCCCGCCTCGGCGGCGACGAGTTCTGCCTCCTGACGGTCGGCCCGACGGCGGACGAGGTGGTCGCGGTCGCGGAGGAGCTGTGCGTACGGGCGGCCGAGCTGGAGCTGGGCGAGGGCGTGGCCTGCGGGGTGGCGTCCACCGGCGACCCGATCGGGCCGCTCGGGTCGGCCCGCCGCCTCTTCCGGCTCGCGGACGCCGCCCAGTACCGGGCCAAGGCCGGCCGCTCCGCGAAACCGGTCGTGGCGGGCCGCGACGGCACGGTCGTCCGGCTCGCCGACGCCCCGCCGGGCAGCCGTGACCGCCGCCGCTTCAGGGACGCGCCGGTGGCGGAGCCGCCGGACGGCGGGGGGCCGGGGGGCCGGGAGCGTTCGCCGGGTCCGGGGCCCGGGCCGGAGCCGGGCGCTCCGGGGGAGTGAGTCCGTACGCTCCGGGGCGGCGGCGCCATCGGCGCCGGGAGGGCGACGGGGGCGAAGGCGGGGCCGGGCGGGGCGGCGGCGAGGGCGGGGCCGGGCGGGGTGGAGGCGGTGAGGGGTGCGGCGGCCGGGGCGACGGTGGCGGACGCGGTGGCCGGGTGGCGACGGTGGCGGACGCGGCAGCGACGGTGGCGGACGCGGCGGCCGGGCGGCGACGGTGGCGGACGCGGCAGCGACGGTGGCGGACGCGGCGGCCGGGCGGCGGCGGAAGCCCGAAGGTAAGGGGCCGTCCCCCGCCGGGCCAGTGACGAAATCGCCTAGTGACAGGTCGGTCTTCAATCCGTAGGGTGCTGAATATGGATATGCAGACAGTCGTCCTCGGCACGTCCGGCACGACCCCGCAGGACGTCATCGACGTCGCCCGGCACGGCGCCCGCGTCGAGCTGTCGACCGAGGCCGTGCGCGCCCTCGCCGCCGCCCGGGAGGTCGTCGACGCCCTCGCCGCCAAGCCCGAGCCCGTCTACGGGGTCTCCACCGGATTCGGCGCCCTCGCCACCCGGCACATCGGCCAGGAGCTGCGCGCCCGGCTCCAGCGCAACATCGTCCGTTCGCACGCCGCCGGCATGGGCCCCCGCGTCGAGCGCGAGGTCGTGCGCGCCCTGATGTTCCTGCGCCTGAAGACCGTCGCCTCCGGCCACACCGGCGTCCGCCCCGAGGTCGCCCGGACCATGGCCGACGTCCTCAACGCCGGCATCACCCCGGTCGTGCACGAGTACGGCTCCCTCGGCTGCTCCGGCGACCTCGCCCCGCTCTCCCACTGCGCCCTGGCCCTCATGGGCGAGGGCGACGCCGAGGGCCCGGACGGCGAGGTCCGCCCCGCCGGCGACCTGCTCGCCGCCGCCGGCATCGCGCCCGTCGAGCTGAGGGAGAAGGAGGGCCTCGCCCTCCTCAACGGCACCGACGGCATGCTCGGCATGCTGATCATGGCCCTCGCCGACCTCGACACCCTCTACAAGACGGCCGACGTCACCGCCGCGCTCTCCCTCGAAGCCCTCCTCGGCACCGAGAAGGTCCTCGAACCCGAACTGCACGCCATCCGCCCCCACCCCGGCCAGGCCGCCTCCGCCGCCAACATGCTGGCCGTGCTCAAGGACTCCGGCCTCACCGGTCACTTCCAGGCGGGCGAGGCCCCCCGCGTCCAGGACGCCTACTCGGTGCGCTGCGCCCCCCAGGTCGCCGGCGCCGGCCGCGACACCCTGGCCCACGCCCGTCTCGTCGCCGAGCGCGAGCTGGCCGCCGCCGTCGACAACCCGGTGGTCCTGGCCGACGGACAGGTGCGCTCCAACGGCAACTTCCACGGCGCCCCGGTCGCGTACGTCCTCGACTTCCTCGCCATCGCCGCCGCCGACCTCGGCTCCATCGCGGAGCGCCGCACCGACCGGCTCCTCGACAAGAACCGCTCGCACGGCCTGCCGCCCTTCCTCGCCGAGGACGCCGGCGTCGACTCGGGCCTGATGATCGCCCAGTACACGCAGGCCGCCCTGGTCAGCGAGATGAAGCGGCTCGCCGTCCCGGCCTCCGCCGACTCCATCCCGTCCTCCGCGATGCAGGAGGACCACGTCTCCATGGGCTGGTCCGCCGCCCGCAAGCTGCGCACCGCGATCGGCAACCTCAACCGGATCATCGCGGTCGAGCTGTACGCCGCGACCCGGGGCATCGAGCTGCGCGAGGGCCTGACCCCCGCCCCCGCCTCGCGGGCCGTCATCGCGGCCCTGCGCGCGGCCGGTGTCGAGGGACCCGGCCCGGACCGGTTCCTCGCCCCCGACCTGGCCGCCGCCGACGCCTTCGTACGGGAGGGGAAGGTGGTCGCCGCCGTGGAGCCGGTCACCGGACCGCTGGCCTAGGGACCTTCCGGCGGGGGCGGGCCCGTCTCCCCCGGAGGAGACGGGTCCCGCCCGTCCGCGCACCCGGCCCGGCGTCAGGAAGCCCGTCCGGGGCGGCGGTTCGGGAAGCCCGCCCGGCGCGGCGGTACGGGGCCCGCCCGGCGCGGCGGTTCAGGAAGCCCGGCCCCGGCGGCGCATCGCGAGCGCCACGAACCCCGCGCCCACGCCCAGGAACCCGGTCCCGCCGAGCACGTACGCCGTCGTGTCCGGTCTGCCGGTCTCCGCCAGGCGGCCGTCGTCCGCGGCGGGACCGCTCCGGGTCACCCCGGCCGGATCTCCGCCGCTCGGGCCGGTGGCGCTCGCGGACGGCACGAACCACAGGGCGCACAGCAGCGTTCCGGCGACGGCGGCGGTCAGCGGGAGACGGCGGGCGGTGGGCACGGAAATGTCGATCCTCCTTGCGGGGCCCCCGAATTGGTCGGTGTGCCGATGCTAGTGAACACAGCGGGTCGCGGGAAAGCCGAGGTGTCCCGGACGCCTAGGCTCCGGACCATGAGCACTTCTGACACCGCACGCTATGTACGCCTTCGCGTCGACGTGGTCCTGGAGATCGACGGGCCGACCGAGCTGGTCGAGGCCGCCGAGGCCCGGATCGACGCCGACGAGTTCATGCCGGAGGAGGAGCGGGCGCACGCCCGCGCCGCCGTGCGCGAGGACGACGCCGAAGCCCTCGCCCACCTCGTCGAGCCCTTCGACCTGATCCGCGACGTCCCCGGGATCGAGATGGTCCAGGCGTCCTGGAGCAGCGAGGAGATCGAGTACGACCCCGATGCGCTGGAGTGGGACCTCGGAGAGGAAGATGGGGCGGAGGACGACGAGGACGACCGCCCGTAAGGCCGGTATCCACCCTGTTCGCGGGCCCCGGGACGCCGTCCCGGGGCCCTCCCGCGACACCGGGAACCGGAGACCCCGCCGACGCGTGTCGATCAGTGTTGTTCCCCACAAACCGTACGGTTACGGAACCGAACGAGTTGTCATGGGTATGGAAGCAAGCGTTCACAGGGAACCGGCGACGATGGAGATGCGTGTGATGACGGACGGCAAGCGCCGCAGGAGCCTGGCCACCGCGGCCGTCGTGCTGAGCGGCGTACTGGTGCTCTCGGCGTGCGACGACGGCGACAAGGGCGGCAAGGCCACCGGCACCGCGACCCCCCAGTCCCAGGCGCAGGTCGACGAGGCGGCCGCGCAGAAGACCTCCAAGGCGCAGATCACCATCGCGCCGAAGAACGGCGCGCAGAACGCCTCCATCAACAACGACGCCAAGGTCACGGTCGCCCAGGGCAAGCTCACCGAGGTCGTCATGACCTCCGCCGAGGGCACCCGGGTGAAGGGCGAGATAGCGACCGACGGCCTGAGCTGGAAGCCGAGCGGCCCCCTCAAGCGGGCGACGCTCTACAAGATCGCCGCCACCGCCACCGACGCGGAGGGCCTGGAGGCCCACGAGAACTCCTCGTTCACCACCGTCTCGCAGGCCAACAGCTTCATCGGCAGCTTCACGCCCGAGGACGGCTCGACCGTCGGCGTCGGCATGCCGGTCTCGATCACCTTCAACAAGGCGATCACCCACAAGAAGGCCGTCCAGAGCGGCATCACCGTCACCTCCAGCTCCGGCCAGGAGGTCGTCGGGCACTGGTTCAGCTCCCAGCGCATCGACTTCCGGCCCGACGAGTACTGGACCGAGGGCTCGACCGTCACCCTGAAGCTGAACCTCGACGGCGTCGAGGGCGCCGACGGCGTCTTCGGCGTCCAGCAGAAGACCGTCACCTTCAAGATCGGCCGCAACCAGGTCTCCACCGTCGACGTCGCCACCAAGACCATGACGGTCACGCAGGACGGCAAGACGGTCAAGACCATCCCGATCTCCGCCGGCTCCCCGGAGAACCCGACCTACAACGGTCAGATGGTGATCTCCGAGAAGTTCAAGGAGACCCGGATGAACGGCGCCACCGTCGGCTTCACCGACGACGACGGCAAGGGCGAGTACGACATCAAGGACGTGCCGCACGCGATGCGCCTGTCCAACTCGGGCACCTTCATCCACGGCAACTACTGGGGCCCGGACTCGATCTTCGGCTCCGTGAACACCAGCCACGGCTGCGTGGGCCTCAACGACGTCAAGGGCGCCGGCGACCCCAAGCAGTCCGCCGCCTGGTTCTACGACCACTCCCTCATCGGTGACGTCGTGATCGTCAAGAACTCCAAGGACAAGACGATCGCCCCCGACAACGGCCTCAACGGCTGGAACCTGAGCTGGTCGCAGTGGAAGGCCAAGTCGGCCCTCTGACCCGCCGCACGCGCGGAAGGGCCCCTCCGCCCGGAGGGGCCCTTCCGCGTTCCCGTCCGCTCCCGTACGTCCTACTCCCGTACGTCCTGCTCCCGTACGTCCACGGGCTCGTCCACGCCCCACTGCGCGAGCAGCCGCAGCGCGTCCGCCGAGGGCGTGCCCGGCTCCGCCTGGTACGTCACGAGCACCAGGTCCGGGTCGGCGCCGGACACCTTCAGCGTCTCGTACGACAGCGTCATCTCGCCCACCAGCGGGTGGCGCATCCGCTTCGCGCCGTGCCCCTTGTCCGCCACCGTGTGCGCCGCCCACAGCGAGCGGAACTCCTCACTCCGTACCGACAGCTCGCCCACCAGCGCGAGCAGCAGCGGATCGTCCGGCCAGCACCCCGCGTACAGCCGCAGCACGCTCACCACCTCGGTCGCCTTGTACTCCCAGTCGAGGTAGAGGGAGCGCGCGTTCGGGTCGAGGAAGACCATCCGGGCCATGTTCCGCTCGTGCGGCTCCCAGGTGGTGAAGTCGCCGAGCAGCGCCCGCGCCATCCTGTTCCAGGCGAGCAGGTCGAGCCGGCGGCCCAGGACGACGGCGGGCACCCCGTCCATCGAGTCGAGCAGGTGCAGGAGCCCCGGCCGCACCTGCTGGGGACGGGAGAACGCCGCCCGCTGCCGTTTCTTCACCGTCGGCTTCGCCAGGTGCGTCAGATGCGCCCGCTCGGTGTCGCTCAGGCGCAGCGCCCGCGCGATCGAGTCCAGGACCTCCAGGGACACGTTCCGGCCGTTGCCCTGTTCGAGCCGGGTGTAGTACGCCACCGAGACCCCGGCCAGCTGCGCCAGCTCCTCCCGGCGCAGCCCCGGCACCCGCCGGTACCGCCCGAACTCGGGCAGCCCCACGTCCTCCGGCTTCAGCCGGGCTCTGCGGGAGCGCAGGAATTCACTGAGTTCGGCACTGGGGTCCATATGGCCCCATTATCGCCGCCGGACCGGACCCGCGGACGTACGATCCTGACCCTGCCAGTGGTAGGCACACCGGTCGTAGGCAGAACAGGTGTCTGGGTGGAACCGGCGTTTCCGGGCAGGCTCGGAGCCATGACCACGAACGTGACCACCGTCCCCGCCTACGCAGCCCCCGCCGCCAACGCCCCGCTGGAGCGCACCACCGTGCCGCGCCGCCCGGTCGGCGAGCACGACGTCCTCATCGAGATCAAGTACGCCGGCATCTGCCACTCCGACATCCACCAGGCGCGCGACGGCTGGGGCGAGGGCATCTACCCGATGGTCCCCGGCCACGAGATCGCCGGGATCGTCGCCGAGACCGGCCCCGGCGTGACGAAGTTCCAGGTGGGCGACCGGGTCGGCGTCGGCTGCTTCGTGGACTCCTGCCGGGAGTGCGCGTACTGCCGCCAGGGACTGGAGCAGTACTGCGCCCAGGGCGGCACGAGCACGTACAACGCCCTCGACAAGAACGGCGAGCCGACCTACGGCGGCTACTCCACCCACATCGTCGTGGACGAGAACTACACCCTGCGCATCCCCGAGGGCATCGGCCTGGACGAGGCCGCGCCGCTGCTCTGCGCGGGCATCACCCTGTACTCGCCGCTCGCCCACTGGCAGGCCGGGCCCGGCAAGAAGGTCGCGATCGTCGGCCTCGGCGGCCTCGGCCACATGGGCGTCAAGATCGCCCACGCGCTCGGCGCCGAGGTGACCGTCCTCAGCCAGTCCCTGAAGAAGCGGGAGGACGCCCTGAAGCTGGGCGCCGACCACTACCACGCGACGAGCGACCCGGAGACCTTCACCACCCTGGCCGGCACCTTCGACCTGGTGATCTCCACCGTCTCGGCGCCGCTGGACTTCGACGCCTACCTGGGCCTGGTGCGGACGGACGGCGCCCTGGTGAACGTGGGCGCGCCCGAGGAGCCGGTCAAGGTCGGCCTGTTCTCCCTGATCGGCGGCCGCAAGACGCTCGCCGGCTCGATGATCGGCTCCATCGCCGAGACGCAGGAGATGCTCGACTTCTGCGCGGAGCACGGCCTGGGCGCGGAGATCGAGGTGATCGCGGCGGACCGGATCAACGAGGCGTACGAGCGGGTCGTCGCGAGCGACGTCCGCTACCGCTTCGTGATCGACACATCGACGATCTGACGATCCGGCGGTCTGGCGCCCGCCGGGGCCGGGCGCGGCCCGGGACGGTGACGCCCGGGGCACCACGCCGGAACCGGGGCCGGGGCATGACGTCCGGGGTAATCGACCCGTGCGCCGTGCCCCGGCACGCTGTCCCCATGACCGCATACGCCCTCGGAAACCTGCACCCGAAGCCCGTCCTCGACGAGGAGGTCCTCACCTACATGGAGCGCGTCCAGGCCACCCTGGACCCCTACGGCGGCCGCTTCCTCGTCCACGGCGCCCCCGCCCGCGAGGTCCCGGAGGGCACCTGGCCCGGCGCCCTCGTGATCATCGCCTTCCCGACGTACGAGAACGCCCGCGCCTGGTACGCCTCCGAGCCCTACCGGGCCCTGATCCCCCTCCGCACCCGGCACATGGCGGGCGACGTCCTCCTGATCGACGGGGTCCCGGACGGCTACGACCCGGCGGACACGGCGGCGGCCCTGCGGGCGGCGCGGACGGGGTGACCGCACGAGCGTGCCGCCCGGGACGGTTACGGCCGGAGCAGGTACCGCCGGTGCCGTTCGAGGGCGACCTCCCGCAGGACCTCGCGCAGCCGCTCACGGCTCCGGCCACGCGTCTTCACCGCATGGCAGTTCGGACACAGGGCGACCATCCGGCTCGGATGGTCCCGGCCGCCCGCCGCCAGCTCCACCACGTGGTCGACCTCCAGGAGGGGCTTCTTCCGGTCGGTCAGATCGTCCGGCTGCCCCTGGCACCCCGGGTTCTCGCACCGGCCCCGGCAGCGTTCGAGAACGGCCTCGCGAGCCGCGGCAGACCGGTAGGGGTCCCGTACGGTCCGCTCGCGGTACCGCGCCCCGCCTTTCTCCTCGCGCCGCTCGACCATCGCGCACCACTTCTCGTACCGCGCGGCGGAGGCCACCGGGTCCACGGGAGCGACGGCGTCTTCGACCACCGGGTCAACGGGAACGTCACCGCCCCCGGCGGCCGGATCGTCACCGACCGAATCGTCGTAGAGCCCGACCTCTTTCAGGAGCGGGACCTCGTCCAGGCCGTCGAAGAACCGGTCGACGATCGCCTCCACCACGGTGATCCGCGCCCGTCCCGACCCGGCCATGAGTGCGTGGACCGGCTCGGCCGGCCCGCTCCTGGGCCGTTCTTCGAGGAACCACCGGCGGAGGGAGGCGTCGCCGTGCGCGACCGGGACCTCGCCCGTGTGTCCCTCCAGGGACCACAGCCCGGCGCGGTGGAGTGCGAGGACGGGATAGTCCGGGCGCGGGCGCTCACCGCGGAGTCCGTGGCGCGTGAGCAGTCCCTCCAGGGCCCTGGCCGTCTCGTCCCAGGAGACCAGCCGGGGCTCACCGCGCCGGGCGCGTCCGACGGCCCACAGCAGGACGATCGGTTGGTGGAGGCGCGGCCCGTCGGCCGTCGTGGCCACCCGCAGCTTCCCGACCGCCTCGACGAGCCGGTCGGCGGACGTCCCGGCGGCCGGGGCGTCCGGCGCGTACACCACGTGGAAACCCAGGTCCGCCAGCAGCCGCACCGCGTGGTCACGACCGCCGGAGAACTCCGCGGGCCTCAGCGGCCGCCGTCCCGGAAGGTGCCCGTGGGCCGCTCCCACGATCGCCTTCGAGTCGTAGGACCGGCCCTCGATCACCAGGCGGTACGTCCGCGACGGCCCGAATCCGTACCGCTCCAGAAAAGCCCGGCGCCCGAGGCGGTCGAACTCCTCGACGGCCCGCATCACCTGCGCGACGCCTATGTCAGTCAGAGTCATGGCCCGGACGGTAGCCGAGGGATGCGCCCGCGCGGCTCTCCTACCAGCCGCTCAGCGCACGCTCCGCGTTGTCGACCAGCTCCTTGTAGGTCATCACCTCGACACGGGTCATGTGCGTGTTCAGGGTGCGCAGGGCCTCATGGATGTCCTCCTCGGCCACGTCCGGCTGGACGGCCGGATGCCCGACCAGCACGAGAGCACTAGCGCGACGGGTCTCGATGCCCAGCTCGTTCCGGATGCGGAGCCGGTGCTCGTCCAGGCCGACGAGGTAGTTCACCGCCTGACCGACCGCGTCGTGCACCTCCGCCGTCGGCACCCAGCACCCCCGGTGCCTTTTGACGAGAGAACCGCGCAAGCTCATGGAACGCTTCAGCTCGACGACGTGCAGGACGCCGTCCCCCCGTATCAGCGGGATGTCGACCTCGTCCCCGGGAACGAGCCTGCGCCGCACCGCCTGACTCGCGAACTGCCCTCCGAAGATCCAGTACTGGCCGTCCAGCGCGCGTTGCAGGTCCCTTTCACTCGCCTCGGGGTCCTCCACCGCCCCGCGCAGCGCCTTGAGGCCCTCACGGCGCCGCTGGACCTCTGCGGCCCGCAGAAGCAGCCGGCCTTCCTCGTCGGCTGCCAGGAGCGCCAGGGAATCGGGCGACATCACGATGCGGCGGGCCGTCCGCTCCGGGTCCTCGACGTCGACCCGCTCCTGGAAGACCTGCTCCATCCACGCGGCCACCTCGGCGCTGCCGCGCAGGATGCGATAGCGTCCGGGCCGCTCCTGCGACTGCTGCATGTACCGCGCGTCCCGGCCGACCGTCTCCACATGGGCGAGCATCTCACTCGGTCCCGCCCCGGGATGCCGCTCCAGGTAGTCACGGCCGAGTTGCGCGAAGAACCCCAGACTCGCGGACAGCGTCCGTGCCAGGTAGTCCTGGTGAGAGCTCAACGGCTCCGTCGACCGCTGGAACAGCCGGTAACGCTCCTCGAACTCGGGCCGCAGGATTCGCCCCTCGGCATAGTCCAGCGAGTCCTGGACGAGTCGCACGACCGCCCACTCATCCGCCGTCGCCGCTGTGGCACGCACCTCTTCCAACAGGGTCACGAGCGTCCTTCCGCCCCTGCGGTTACGGCCCCGGCCGCCGTTCATGTGTCTGGCCACCGCTCCGAGCGCGGCCTTGACCCGGGGGTCTACCGCCCGCTCGGCGACATGCTCCAGCTGCAACTGCAGCGCGAAATCAGATCTCACATCCACGGGCACGAGTGTGCCGCCCGGCACCGACACGGGAGCCGGGCCCGCGTGCGGAGGGCTCCGCCGACCGGACCGGAGCCGGTCGGCGGAGCCCTCCGTCGTCCTGGGTGCCGCGGGGACGCTACTCCGCCCGCGCCACCCCGATCGGGCACGAGACGCCCGTCCCGCCGATGCCGCAGTAGCCCGCCGGGTTCTTGTCCAGGTACTGCTGGTGGTAGGCCTCCGCCGGGTAGAACGGACGGTCCTCCGCCGGCAGGACATGGGTGGTGATCTCGCCGTAGCCCGAGCGCGTCAGGACCTTCTGGTAGGCGTCGCGGGACGCCTCGGCCGTCGCCGTCTGGGCCGGGGAGTGGGTGTAGAGCGCCGAGCGGTACTGGGTGCCCACGTCGTTGCCCTGGCGGAAGCCCTGCGTCGGGTCGTGGGACTCCCAGAACAGCTTCAGGAGCGTCTCGTACGAGACCACCTCCGGGTCGAAGACCACCCGGACGACCTCCGCGTGGCCCGTCAGGCCCGAGCACACCTCCTCGTAGGAGGGGTTCCGCGTGGAGCCGCCCTGGTAGCCGACGAGCGTCGTCCAGACGCCCTCGGTCTGCCAGAACTTCCGCTCGGCGCCCCAGAAGCAGCCCAGGGCGAAGTCGGCGACCTCCAGGCCCTCCGGGTACGGGCCGAGGAGCGGGTTGCCGAGGACGGTGTGGCGCTCCGGCACGGAGAACTCCGGCTCGGCGCGGCCGGGCAGCGCCTGCTCGGGGGTGGGGAGGACGGGGGTGCGGGACAGGAACATGCTGCATCTCTCCTCGACGGTCGGCAGTCCGCACAACAAGGAAGGGGACGCCGGGATTCCCCCGCCCGCCGGATCAGCGCGGCAGCGTCAGCGGGCTGCCGCCGTTCGCCTCGTACCCCGCCACCGCCAGGTTCCGGAAGACCGTGTACTCCGCCGCCGGGTCCGCGCCCAGCGTCCACGGCACCGCGCCCACGTGCCCGTCCACCTTCATCAGCTGGTGCATGGCCTCCGCCCAGCGCTCGCCCCGCACCAGGAACCAGACGAGCAGGTGGCGGACGTGCGCCTGCATCGGGTCGTCGGCGCGGGCCGAGTGCACCGCGTACAGCGCGCCCTCCACCGCCTTCGACACCACCGCCGTACGGAAGAAGTCCTGCACGAGCACCACGTCCGGCACGTGCTCGTGCACCGCGAACAGCGGCAGCGCGGCGAGCAGCGAACCGTGCGGGGCGCGCGCCGCGGCCGTCGTCGCGAAGTGGTCGGCCTCCTCGCGCGAACCGTGCCACTTCTCGCACCAGTAGTGCAGCGCCGCCAGGTGCGCCCCCATGTGCTGCGGCGCGCGGTCGATCACCTTCGCCCACACCTGGTCGAACTGCTCGTGGCCGTAGCCGAGTCCGCGCGCCACGGCCAGCCGCGTGATGTACGGGACCGGGTCGCCCGGAGCGAGCAGCGCCGCCTCCTCGGTGACCTTCAGCGCCTCCTCCAGGATGATCCGGAAGTCGTCGGTCCCGGCCGCCGACGAGCGCCACGCCTGCTGCACCAGGAACTCGGCGTGCACGGCCGCCCCGCCCGGGTCCTTCGGCGCGTCCGCCCGCCAGGACCGCAGCCACGCCCCGCCGGCGCCCGGCCGCTCCCGCAGCTCCAGGGAGGCCGCGCCCGCGAACGCCTGCACGCGCTGCCAGCGCAGTTCGCCGTCCGCGCCGGTGTCGGCGAGGAGCCGCGAGGCCGCCCGCCAGTCCTGGGTGGCCTGCACGACGTTCAGCACGTCGAGCAGGTCCTCGTCGGCCCCCGGCAGCCGTACGTCCTGGTCCTCCTGCGGCACGAACCCGTACGCCAGCGGGTCCGCCGCGTCCGGGGCCCCCGGCGCGGCCAGCCTGATGCCACCGCCCCTGCGGCGCAGCACGTAGGGGCCGAGGACGCCGAACAACAGCCCCATCGCGATGAGGAACCAGAGAATGTCCATGTGTCCATTGTCCAGGACAGGCCGTGAGACGAACACGGCGGCGGGCACCCCGCGGCACTACGCTCCTGACCCATGAGCGACCAGCACATCCACCAGAGCTTCGAGACCCGCGCGATCCACGCGGGCAACACCGCCGACCCGCTGACCGGCGCGGTCGTCCCGCCCATCTACCAGGTGTCCACGTACAAGCAGGACGGCGTGGGCGGGCTGCGCGGCGGTTACGAGTACAGCCGCAGCGCCAACCCGACCCGCACCGCCCTGGAGGAGAACCTGGCGGCCCTGGAGGGCGGCCGGCGCGGTCTCGCCTTCGCCTCCGGGCTCGCCGCCGAGGACTGCCTGCTGCGCGCCCTGCTGGTCCCCGGCGACCACGTCGTCATCCCGAACGACGCCTACGGCGGCACCTTCCGGCTCTTCGCCAAGGTCGTGCAGCGCTGGGGCGTGGACTTCTCGGTCGCGGACACCTCCGACGTCGACGCCGTGCGCGCCGCCGTCAACGACCGCACGAAGCTGATCTGGGTCGAGACCCCCTCGAACCCGCTCCTGGGCATCACCGACATCGAGGCCGTCGCGGGCGTCGCCCGCCAGGCCGGCGTGAGGCTCGTCGTCGACAACACCTTCGCCTCGCCCTACCTCCAGCAGCCGCTGGCGCTCGGCGCGGACGTGGTCGTGCACTCGCTCACCAAGTACATGGGCGGCCACTCGGACGTCGTCGGCGGCGCCCTGGTGACGGCCGACGCGGCCCTCGGCGAGGAACTCGCCTACCACCAGAACGCGATGGGCGCGGTCGCCGGACCCTTCGACTCGTGGATCGTGCTGCGCGGCATCAAGACCCTCGCCGTCCGCATGGACCGCCACGGCGAGAACGCGGAGAAGGTCGCCGAGATGCTGACCCAGCACCCGAAGGTGACCCAGGTCCTCTACCCGGGGCTCCCCGAGCACCCGGGCCACGAGATCGCCGCCAAGCAGATGCGGTCCTTCGGCGGCATGATCTCCTTCCGCGTGGAGGGCGGCGAGGAGGCGGCCGTCGAGGTCTGCAACCGCACGGAACTCTTCACCCTGGGCGAGTCCCTGGGCGGCGTCGAGTCCCTCATCGAGCACCCGGGCCGGATGACCCACGCGAGCGTCGCGGGCTCCGCCCTGGAGGTCCCGGCCGACCTCGTGCGCCTCTCCGTGGGCATCGAGAACGCCGACGACCTGCTGGCGGACCTGCGCGGGGCGCTGGGCTAGGGACGGCGTGCGACGGCCGGGCGGGACTCCGAAGGGTCCCGCCCGGCCGTTCCCGTGCGTTCCCGTGCGCTCAGGCCGGGGCCTTCTCGTCCTCCAGCTCCGCGCGGACCGCCGCCCGCAGTGCGGGGGTGTCCTCGTGGCCGTGGACGGAGGCCGCGTGCTCGGCGGCGGCCCGCACCACTTCCTCCTCCTCACCGGTGAGGGTGAGGGTGCAGTTCATGACGCTCGGCGTCTTGCGGCAGTCGGCGACTTTCCTGGTCATGACAGCCTCCTCGGCACCCGTGTGTGCCGTCTCCTTCCAGCCCAGGGCGTGTGTCGGAAGTCCCGTCTGCCCGGCGGCGCCCGGCACGCACGCTCGCGGCGTTGTCGGGATCACCCCGATACATCCAGTATCGGGGCGACCCTCCGCCTTGCGATCGCACGCACCGGACACCGCCGGGCCCGCCCTCCGGGCGGACGACGCCACTTTCGACACACGCCCCAGGCCCCTCCTCACCACGCCTCGACCTGCGGGGTCGTCGCCGGCGGGGCCTCCCACGGGCGGGCCGCCGACGCCCACACCAGGAACGCGAGCGCGGCGGCCGTGCCCAGGACCCACAGCAGGCGCCGTACCGCGCGGGCCCGGCGCAGCCGCCGGGCGCCCAGGGCCGAGGCCCGCGGCGCGAGGTCGCGGGGGACCGGCGGGTGCGGGGTGTCGAGCAGCCGCCGGACCGCCGCCTCCCTGTCCTCGTACCGGCTCATGCCGCCGCCCTCGGCGCGGCGTCCTCGTACCGGCTCACGCCGCCGCCCTCAGCACGGCGACCGAGCGGGCGCAGACGGCGCGCACCCGGGCCTCGGGAAGGCCGAGCAGGGCCGCGAGCTGTTCCTCGGCGACCCCCTCGTGCAGCCGCAGGACGACGACGAGCCGTTCCCCCGGGCCCAGCGCGGAGAGCACCCCGCCGCGCCCGCGGCGGTGACGGCGGGCGGTGCGCGCGAAGCGGACGGCCAGCTCGCGGCGCGCGTACGCGTACGGGTCGTCGTCGCGCAGCCGGTCCCACCCCGCATACGTCTGCGCGAGGGCGTCGGTCAGCAGGGCCCGCGCGTGCGGGTTGCGGGTCCGGGTCTCGGCCGTGAGCAGGGTCGCGACGTGCAGCAGCCGCCCCGCCGCCCCGGCCACGAACGCGTCGAACTCCCGGGAACGGGAGGCGATCCGGGCTTCCCGTACGCTCTGTCGCTCTCGCACCTCCTCATCTGAGGACAGCGCGGGAGCGGGGTCAAGACTCCGGTGCGGACTCGCTTCCCGACGGGGCTCCGGACTCGGCGGGGGGCTGGCCGGCGTGCGCCGACTGGCGCGCGGACAGGGCGGTGTTGAAGCGCGTGAGCAGGGAGCAGAAGGACTCGCGCTCCTCCCGCGTCCACCCCTCCGTGACCTCGGCCATCAGCCGGCGGCGCGAGGTGCGGACCTCCTCCAGGCGCGCGAGGCCGCGCGGGGAGAGCTGGAGGACGACCGCCCGCCCGTCCTCCGGGTGCGACGTGCGCTTCACCAGGCCGGCGTCCACGAGCGGGGCGACCTGACGGGTGACCGTGGAGGAGTCGATGCCCATGCCCGCCGCGAGCGCCTTGACGCCCGTCGGGCCCTCCTGGTCGAGGCGGTTGAGGAGGAGGTACGCGGCCCGGTCCATGGAGTTGCGGAGCTGGCCGGTGCCGCCGAGGCGGGTCTGCTCGGCCCGGCGGGCGAAGACGGCCACCTGGTGCTGGAGGGCGTCGAGGAGACCGGGGTCGAACGCGGTCGTCATGTCCTGAGATGTGGGCATGGCCGTGGGTCTCTCTCGTGCGGGAGCGGTCGGTCGGTGGGGGACAGAGTACGCGGCCCCGCCGAGGTCCGTACCTGGCCCGACCAAACCCGTTCGCCGGTCCGTCACCCGCCCGCCGCCGCCCCGCCGACCGGGTCCGTCACCCGGCCCGCCCCGAACCGTTTGCCGCCCCGCCGACCGGTCCGTCCCGAACCGCCCGCCGCCCGCCCGACCGCCCGTCCTCCGACGGCCACCGGAGCCGTGAGCTGCGAGACTTGCCGTCATGAGCTTCCGTACGCCCCGCCCCCCGCACCGGCTGATGCTCGACGACGTGCGGGGGGCGCAGAAGATGCTGTCCGGGGTGGCCCGGACGACGGCGATGGAGGGCAGCCGCCATCTGACCTCGCTGGTGGGGGCGCCGGTCCACCTCAAGTGCGAGAACCTCCAGCGGACCGGCTCCTTCAAACTGCGCGGCGCGTACGTACGGATCGCCGGGCTGCGGCCCGAGGAGAAGGCCGCCGGGGTCGTCGCCGCCTCCGCCGGGAACCACGCCCAGGGCGTCGCGCTCGCCTCCCGGCTGCTCGGCGTGCGCGCCACCGTCTTCATGCCGGCCGGCGCCCCGCTGCCGAAGGTCGCCGCGACCCGGGAGTACGGCGCCGAGGTCCGCCTCCGGGGCCAGGTCGTGGACGAGACCCTCGCGGCGGCGGAGGAGTACTCCCGGGAGACCGGGGCCGTCCTCATCCACCCCTTCGACCACCCCGACGTCATCGCGGGACAGGGCACGGTCGGCCTGGAGATCCTGGAGCAGTGCCCGGAGGTCCGCACGATCGTGGTCGGCGTCGGCGGCGGCGGGCTCGCGGCCGGCATCGGACTCGCGGTGAAGTCGGTCCGCCCGGACGTGAAGGTCGTCGGCGTCCAGGCGGAGGGCGCCGCCGCCTACCCGCCCTCGCTCGCCGCCGGACACCCGGTGTCCGTCGAGGCACCCGTCACGATGGCCGACGGCATCAGGGTGGGCCGCCCCGGCGACGTGCCGTTCGCCCTGATCCGGGAGTACGTGGACGAGGTCCGCACGGTCTCCGAGGACGCGCTCTCCTCCGCCCTGCTGCTCTGCCTGGAGCGCGCCAAACTGGTCGTGGAACCGGCGGGCGCCAGCCCGGTCGCGGCCCTGCTCAGCGATCCCGGGGCCTTCCGCGGCCCGGTGGTCGCGGTCCTCTCCGGCGGGAACGTCGACCCGCTCCTCCTCCAGCGCGTGCTGCGGCACGGCATGGCCGCCGGGGGCCGCTACCTGAGCCTGCGGCTGCGGCTGACGGACCGCCCGGGGGTGCTCGCGTCGCTCCTCGCGGCCCTGACGGTGGTCGACGCCAACGTCCTGGACATCAGCCACGTACGGACCGACCCGAGGCTCGGCCTGACCGAGGCGGAGGTCGAGCTGCACCTGGAGACGAAGGGGCCGGAGCACTGCCGGGAGGTCACGGAGGCGCTGCGGGAGGCGGGGTACACGGTCCTGGACTGACCCGCGCACGCCCTTGACCTCGGCCTGTGGCGCGGGTCACTTATTCGGTGGGCGCGGGCCGCCCCCGAAACCTAGGATCGGTGGGAAAAAGCCCCGATCCCTTGGGAGTACCCACATGCCAGGCGCGATCCACGCCGAGGGTCTGGTGAAGACCTTCGGCGACGTACGAGCCCTGGACGGGGTGGACCTCGACGTGCCGGAGGGCACCGTCCTGGGCCTGCTCGGTCCGAACGGCGCGGGGAAGACCACCACCGTGCGCGTCCTGACGACCCTCCTCAGGCCCGACAGCGGACGGGCCGTCGTCGCCGGGATCGACGTCCTGGAGCACCCCAACGAGGTGCGCCGTTCGATCGGGCTCTCCGGCCAGTTCGCGGCCGTCGACGAGTACCTCACCGGCCGCGAGAACCTCCGGATGGTCGGACAGCTCTACCAGATGAAGGGGAAGGCCGCGAAGGCGCGGGCGGACGAACTCCTCGAACGGTTCCACCTCGCCGAAGCGGCCGACCGGCCCGCCAAGACGTACTCGGGAGGCATGCGCCGCCGCCTCGACCTCGCGGCCGCCCTCGTCGTCTCCCCGCCCGTCATGTTCATGGACGAGCCCACCACCGGCCTCGACCCGCGCAACCGGCAGGAACTCTGGGAGGTCATCAGGGAACTCGTCGCCGGCGGTACGACCCTGCTCCTCACCACCCAGTACCTGGAGGAGGCCGACCACCTCGCCCACGACATCTGCGTGGTCGACCACGGCCGGGTCATCGCCCGGGGCACCTCCGACCAGCTCAAGGCCCGGACCGGCGGCGAGCGCGTCGAGGTCGTCGTCCGCGAACGGTCCATGCTCACCGGCGCGCGGGACGTCCTGGCCCGTTACGGCGCCGGGGGCACCGCCGCCGGAACCGCGGACGCCGGCCGGGGCGAGGTCTCCGTCGAGGAGCACACCCGCCGGCTCACCGTCCCCGTCACCGGCGGCGCCAAGCTGCTCGCCGAGGTCATCCGCGACCTGGACGCCGCCGGCGTCGGCATCGACGACATCGGACTGCGCCGCCCCACCCTCGACGACGTCTTCATCTCCCTCACCGGCCATGCCGCCGAACAGGAGAACGAGGAGGAGGACGGCGCGCCGGACCGTCCGGGCGGCCGGAAGCACACACGGACGAAGGAGCGGACGAAGTGAGCACCACGACCGCGACCCCCCGCGCCCCCCAGCCGCGCGGCGGCATCGCCCAGTCCCTCAGGGACTCCCTCGTCGTCGCCCGGCGCAACCTGATCCGGATGACCCGGATCCCCGAGATGATCCTCTTCGGGGTCATCCAGCCGGTGATGTTCGTGGTCCTCTTCACGTACGTCTTCGGCGGCTCCATGACGATCGGCGGCACCACCGACCCGGACGTCTACAAGGACTTCCTCATGGCGGGCATCTTCGCCCAGACCGTCACCTTCGCCACGGCGGGATCGGCCGCCGGCATCGCGGACGACATGCAGAAGGGGATCATCGACCGCTTCCGCTCCCTGCCGATGGCGCGGGGCGCCGTCCTCACCGGCCGCACCGTCGCGGACCTCGTGCAGACGTCCATCACGCTGCTCGTCCTCGCGGTCGTCGCCCTGCTCGTGGGCTGGCGCACCGGCTCCGCCGCGCCGACCAACGCCGGAAGGGTCCTGGCCGCCTTCGGCCTGCTGCTCCTCCTCGGGTACGCCTTCACCTGGATCGGGGCGCTGATCGGGCTCTCCGTCCGCACCCCGGAGGCGGCCACCTCGGGCGGGATCATCTGGCTCTTCCCGGTCACGTTCGTCTCGAACGCGTTCGTCGACTCGGACCGGATGACGCCCTGGCTGCGCCACATCGCCGAGTGGAACCCCTTCAGCGCCACCGTCCAGGCGTGCCGGGAGCTGTTCGGCAACCCCGGCGTCTCGACGTCGGACGCCTGGCCGATGCAGCACCCGGTCTGGGCGTCCGTCATCTGGTCGGTGCTGATCGTCGCGGTCTTCCGGACCCTGGCCGTCCGCAAGTACCGCTCGGCGGCCGTGTGACCCCGGTCCCGTACGGCGAGGGCCGGACGGGACCCGGGAGACGACCCCGGTCCCGCGCCCGGCGTCACGCCGCCGGGCACGGGACCGGAACCGCCGCGCCCGCGCACACGCGGAAGGGCCGGACCCCGCCGGGTCCGGCCCTCCTCGGGAGAAAGCGGGCGTCTCAGCCGGTGTACGGCTTCGCGCTGAGGATCTTCACCTTGGCCTTCTTGCCGTTCGGCAGCTCGTACTCGGCGCTGTCGCCGGCCTTCTTTCCGTTGAGCCCGATGCCCAGCGGCGACTGCGGCGAGTAGGTCTCGATGTCACCGCTCGCGTACTCGCGGGAGGCGAGGAGGAAGGTCAGGGTGTCGTCCTCGTCGCCGTCGAACGCGATCGTGACGACCATGCCGGGCTCGACGATGCCGTCGTCCGCCGGGGCCTCGCCCACCTTGGCGTGCTGGAGCAGCTGGGTGAGCTGACGGACCCGGAGCTCCTGCTTGCCCTGCTCCTCCTTGGCCGCGTGGTACCCGCCGTTCTCGCGCAGGTCGCCCTCTTCGCGCGCCGCGGCGATCTTCGCGGCGATCTCGGTACGCGCGGGACCAGACAGGTACTCAAGCTCGTCCTTGAGCTTGTTGTACGCCTCCTGGGTGAGCCAGGTGACGTTGTCGCTGGTCTGGGTCACAGGTGCTCCTCGTAGGTACTGGGAATACAAAGCATCGCCCTACACGGGAATGCTGTGCTGTCCCGGGTGGGCGAAACCACGAGCCTAACAATGAGTGGCGGAAAGCGGGAGGACATAAACCATCGGGATGGCGTCACCCCAGGTCACCGCAGTGACCCACCAGGACTCGTCGCTCGTTCCCTACCCACCGCTACCGGGTCGTACACCCGATCAGTTCGGCACTCGTCGCGCGGGCGGTGGTGCGGAGGGAGAAGACCTGGTCGACCCGGGCGGCGGGGTCGTCGACCCGGACGTCCTTGCGGGCCACCTCCGCCCCGTCCTCGGCGCGCGAGCGCAGGGTGCAGACGCCCCGGACGCCCTCGTCCTTGCGGATCTCCAGGTGCACCTGGACCTCGGAGGCGCTCACCACGTCGAACTTGATCAGCTCGGCGCTGATCCGGTTCTCGACGACGTAGTGCCAGCCGAACCAGCCCATCACGCCGAGGAAGAGGACCCCGAGCACCGCTCCGGCGACCTTGAGCCTGTGGTCGGCCCGCTCGTCCGCGGAGCGGCCGTAACGCCCCTCGGGGAGCCGCTCTCGCACCGCGCTCATGATCGATCCTCTCGAAGCAGGGGGTGGCGGAATTTTCGACCCCCCGATTCCGTCACTATAGAGACCTCCCTCCGCGACGAATCACCGAGGACCGACTCTTGACTGTCTTGACCGAGCAGCTCCGCCTGATGGCCGTGCACGCCCACCCCGACGACGAGTCGAGCAAGGGTGCGGCCACGATGGCCAAGTACGTGTCCGAGGGGGTGGACGTCCTGGTCGTGACGTGCACGGGTGGCGAGCGCGGCTCGGTCCTCAACCCCCAGCTCCAGGGCAGGCCCGAGATCGAGGAGAACATCCACGAGGTACGGCGCAAGGAGATGGACCGGGCCCGCGAGATCCTGGGCGTCTCCCAGGAGTGGCTGGGCTTCGTGGACTCCGGCCTGCCCGAGGGCGACCCGCTGCCCCCGCTGCCCCAGGGCTGCTTCGCCCTGGAGGACGTCGACACGGCGGCCGGCGAGCTGGTCCGCAGGATCCGCTCCTTCCGTCCCCAGGTCATCACGACCTACGACGAGAACGGCGGCTACCCGCACCCCGACCACATCATGACCCACAAGATCTCCATGGTGGCCTTCGACGGCGCGAACGACGCCGTGAAGTACCCGGAGGACGAGTTCGGCCCGCTCTGGCAGCCCCTGAAGCTCTACTACAACCAGGGCTTCAACCGTCCCCGCACCGAAGCCCTGCACCAGGCGCTCCTGGACCAGGGCCTGGAGTCCCCCTACGGGGAGTGGCTGGAGCGCTGGAAGGAGTTCGAGCGCAAGGAGCGCACGCTGACCACCTTCGTGCCCTGCGCCGACTTCTTCGAGACCCGCGACCGGGCGCTGATCGCCCACGCCACCCAGATCGACCCCGACGGCGGATGGTTCCGGGTCCCGATGGAGATCCAGAAGAAGGTCTGGCCGACGGAGGAGTACGAGCTCAGCAAGTCGCTGGTGCCGACCTCCCTCCCCGAGGAAGATCTCTTCGCGGGCATCCGCGACAATGCCTGACATGAGCGCACACCTGGCACTGACCCAGCTTGTCCCCTTCGCCGCCGAAGAGCTGGACAAGAACAAGGTGACCCCCGGCGTCCTCGGCTTCGTCGTCTTCGCCGCCCTGGCCGTGGCGGTCTGGCTGCTGATGAAGTCGATGAACCGCCACATGGGCAAGGTCTCCTTCGAGGAGGCACCGGACCCGGCGTCCGCCCCGGACGCCCCGGCGACGGCCGGCACCGCCAAGAAGTAGCCCCGGAAGCGACCGCCGGAGGGAGTTCCCCCGGAGGGAACCTCCGCCCCCGGCCCGTACGCGGACGGCGTACGGGCCGGGGCGCTTCCGCGCGCCTGCCGGTCGTACAGGGGGCGCGGGGGCTGGACCGCGCGAACCGGTCGGCTTCCGTCCGGCGCGTCGCGCGTCCGCCGGAGCCGGCAGGCCGACGGGGGATCACGTTCCCGCGATGGGTGCGGCACCCATGGGAGGCGCACCCGGCCCGGAGGCGGAGGACACCCCGACCGGTTCGCGAACGACCATGGTGCGGGCGCTACCGGCCGGGCGTCGGCAGCGGGTCGGCTTCTCGGTTCCTCACACGGTCCCGAGATCGACCGTGACGGAGAAGGGTGCGGTGGCCTTCACCGTGCCGGTGAACACCTCGCCGTCCCAATAGGCCCTGGTGGCGGGGTCGAGGACGTAGGTGTAGACGATCGGGACCCCGGTGGCGGCTTGCTCGACCCGCCAGTAGAAGGGGATGCCGGCCTTGGCGTACTGGTCGACCTTCACGATCCGGTCCGTGGTCTCCGAACCGGGCGACACGACCTCGGCGACCAGGAGTACGTGCTCGGGGCGGGTGGGCGTGAGGTCGATGGTCTCCGCCCGGTAGACGATGACGTCCGGACGGCGGTTGGTGAGGGGAACGTCCTGCAGGCGGACGTCGAAGTCCGTGTCGGCGTTCCAGTCCGGGCCTGCGGCGGCGTCCAGGGCATTGGCCAGGAGCCGAGCCAGCCGGTTGTGCCGCTTGGAGGCGTTCGGGCTCACGACGACCATCCCGTCCACGATCTCGATGCCGGCGCACTGCTCCTCGGACCAGGAGTCGTACTGCTCCGCGCTGATCTGCGTGTGCATCCACGCGGGCGCCACCATCTCGGCGGACATGGTGTACCTCCTTCGAGGAGCCTCGGCGGGTCCGGCGTCGCTGCGCCCAGCCTACTGTTCCGAGGGGCCGGGCCACCCGGTCCGGAGTGGGCGGGCACGTCCGCCACGTGATGGCTCACCGGTGCGATTCGGTTGAGCGGGGCGGGCCCGTGAGGGTTCCGCCGGTCGTGCCGGACGCTGTGAGAGGCTGGATCGCATGAACCGGTTGGCCGGCACGACCTCGCCCTATCTGCTCCAGCACGCCGACAACCCGGTCGACTGGTGGCCGTGGGGACCGGAGGCGTTCGAGGAGGCGGAACGGCGCGACGTGCCCGTCCTCCTGAGCGTCGGCTACAGCGCGTGCCACTGGTGCCACGTCATGGCGCACGAGTCCTTCGAGGACGACGACACCGCCGCGTACCTGAACGAGCACTTTGTGTCCGTCAAGGTGGACCGCGAGGAGCGGCCCGACGTGGACGCCGTCTACATGGAGGCCGTGCAGGCCGCCACGGGGCAGGGCGGCTGGCCCATGACCGTCTTCATGACGCCGGAGGGGAAGCCGTTCTACTTCGGCACGTACTTCCCGCCCGAGCCCCGCCACGGGATGCCGTCCTTCCGGCAGGTGCTCGAAGGCGTGCACCGGGCGTGGACGACCCGGCGCGGCGAGGTGGGCGAGGTCGCCGCGAAGATCACCGCGGACCTCGCGGAGCGGGAGCTGGGCGTCGGTGCCGAGGGGCCGCCCACCGAGGAGACCCAGGCCCTCGCGCTCCTCCGGCTGACCCGGGACGTCGATCCCGCGAGCGGCTGGTTCAAGGGGGACACCAAGTTCCCGCCGTCGATGGTGATCGAGTTCCTGCTGCGCCACCACGAGCGGGCCGGTTCCGTGGCGGCCCTCGAGATGGCGGAGGGCCTGTGCGACGCGATGGCCCGTTCGAGCCTGTACGACCAGGTGGGCGGCGGCTTCCACCGGTACGTGCTCACGCCGGGGACCGGTGGGCCCCTGGTGCCCCACTTCGAGAAGATGCTGTACGACAACGCCCTGCTCTGCCGGGTGTACGCCCACCTGTGGAGGGCGACCGGCAGTGACCGGGCCCGCCGGGTCGCCCTGGAGACCGCCGACTTCCTGGTCCGCGAACTGCGCACCCCCGAGGGCGGTTTCGCCTCCGCGCTCGACGCGGACTCCGACGACGGCACCGGGAGGCACGTCGAGGGCGCCTTCTACGTGTGGACCCCCGAGCAGCTGACCGGGGTCCTCGGCCCGGAGGACGCCGCCCTCGCCGCCGCCCACTACGGCGTCACCGAGGAGGGCACCTTCGAGGAGGGCGCCTCGGTCCTCCGGCTCCCGCAGGACGCGGGCGTGGCCGACGCCGAGCGGATCGCGTCGATCGCAGCCCGGCTCCTCGCGGCCCGCGAGGAGCGCGAGCGCCCCGGCCGGGACGACAAGGTCGTCGCCGCCTGGAACGGCCTCGCCGTCGCCGCGCTCGCCGAGACCGGAGCCCTCTTCGACCGCCCCGACCTGATCGAGCGCGCGACCGAGGCCGCCGACCTGCTCGTCCGGGTCCACCTGGACGAGGGCGCCCGGCTCGCCCGTACCTCCCGGGACGGCCGGGCCGGTGCCAACGCCGGGGTCCTGGAGGACTACGGCGACGTCGCCGAGGGCTTCCTCGCCCTCGCCGCCGTCACCGGGGAGGGAGCCTGGCTGGAGTTCGCCGGCTTCCTCCTGGACGTCGTCCTCGACCGCTTCACCGCCGGGGGCGGCGCGTTGTACGACACGGCCGACGACGCCGAATCCCTCATCCGGCGCCCCCAGGACCCCACCGACAACGCCGCCCCGTCCGGCTGGACCGCCGCCGCCGGAGCGCTGCTCTCGTACGCGGCCCACACCGGTTCCGAACCCCACCGGGCCGCCGCCGAGGGGGCCCTCGGTGTCGTCGGGGCCCTCGGACCGCGCGCGCCCCGGTTCATCGGCTGGGGCCTGGCCGTCGCCGAGGCCCTCCTCGACGGGCCCCGGGAGATCGCCGTCGTGGGCGCCCCCGGCGACGAGGCGTTCCGGGAGCTGCGCCGTACCGCCCTCCTGGCCACCGCCCCCGGCGCGGTCCTCGCCGCCGGGGACCCCGGGAGCGAGGAGTTCCCGCTCCTGAGGGACCGGCCGCTGGTGGACGGGAGGGCCACCGCGTACGTCTGCCGGCGCTTCGCCTGCGACGCGCCGGTCACCGATCCGGCCGGGCTGCGCCGGCGGCTCTGACCCCGGCGCGGAACGGGTACGGCCCCGCCGCCCCTCCCCGGAGGGGCGGCGGGGCCGCGTCGTGACCGGGACCGCCCGGCTGCCGCCGTCGGAGGTTCCGATGAATTCATCGGGCGGGCGACGATCGGGTGATCGAGAAACCTTTGTTCGTATCGCTCTTCGATCCGCTCGCGCAGGGGTGCGCGACGCGTGGAACCGGAGTTGAACGCCCTGCCGGAACCCTTGTGTCATGATGCGGGAATCGCAGCGGAAGGAGCGAAAATGGCGCCCGATCCCGGGAAATGGGAACGGATGGCCTTCATTCCGAAGAGCCGGTACACGAGCGACCCGCCCGCCGCCGACCGCTCCCCGTCTTCGGCGTCCCCGGCGTCTCCGGCGTCTCCGGCGTCTCCGGTCTATTCCGCCCTGGTGGCCCAGTGGACGCGGGCGGGCCGGGCGGTGCCGGGGCTGCCGGACCGGGAGTGGGAGCGCCTGACGGCGGCGCCGGTCTGGCCGCGCTGAGAACGGGCGGGCGGACGAACGGACGGGTGCGGACGAACGGACGGGCGCGGACGGCTCCGCGCCGATGGCGCCGTGCGGGCGGTTCCGTGCGGGCAATGGAGTGAAAGAACCCGCGCCGTCGTTATTCGGGTTTCCTTTGTGCGGAATGTTCGTTGTGTTGTGTACAGCGGAGGCCGGGAGAACTTCCTTCTCCCGGGCATCACGAGATCCGTGAGAATTCCTCCGCCGAGGAAAGGATCCAGACGAAATGAACTGTAAGAAGGCTGCGGCCGTCGTCGCCGGTATCGTCCTGGCCATGGGTGTGTCGTCGCCCGCCTTCGCGGACGCCGGCGCGGAGGGTGCGGCCGTCGGCTCGCCCGGCGTCCTGTCCGGCAACGTCATCCAGGTTCCCATTCACATCCCGGTCAACCTGTGCGGCAACAGCGTGAACGTCATTGGCCTGCTGAACCCGGCGGCCGGCAACATCTGCGTCAACGACTGATCCGAGGCGGTACGCGGACAGGCGTGGGGCCGGCCCCGGAGAGCACCCGCTCTCCGGGGCCGGCCCTTGTCGCGTCACGGGCCGCGCGGCCCGTCCGGCGCGGCTCCCCCAATGGGGCGATCAAATCCACCAATGGGCCAGTGATCAGAGGGAAGCAAGGTCCTCGGACGGCTCATAAGGAATATTTTCGGAGAAACATACTGACGAACTCCCATTTCACACTCGACATGGAGGAGCGGCCGTGGCAGTCGTACACCGGAGAACACCGAGAACATGGCTGGGGGTGTTCACGGCCGCTCTCCTCGCCGCGGGTCCGTCCGTCCTGTCGTCCCCCGCCCACGCCTCCGTGTCCGATTCCGGGCCCGAGCCCGTGACCGCACCCGTGGCGGGGGAACCCGGACCGTCCTCGCTCGCCGGTGCCATGGGCGCCTTCCTCTCCTCCGGAGCGCACGGGGTCGCCCGCATCGCCGAACTCGAACGCTGGCTCGGCGGCCGTGAACTCCGCGTCGGCCACACCTACCTGCCCGGCGACCGCTGGAAGAACATCGAGGGCCCTCCCGGTTTCCTCGACGCCTGGGCGGACTGGCGCAAGGAGAAGGCCGACCGCCTCTTCGTCCTCAACGTCCCCATGCTGGAGCGCAACGAGGCCCGCCTCCCCGACGCCGAGGTCCGACGGCAGCTCGGCCGCGGCGCGTCCGGCCGCTACGACCACCACTTCAGGACCCTCGCCGAGCGGCTCGTCGCCCTGGGGGCGAACGACACCGTCATCGTCCTCGGCTGGGAGATGAACGGCACCACCTACAGCCACCGGTGCGGTCCCGACCCCGCCGCGTGGAAGGAGTACTGGAACCGCATCGTCACCGCCATGCGCTCCGTGCCGGGCCAGAAGTTCCGCTTCGACTTCAACCCGAGCCGCGGCCTCGACGCCGTGCCGTGGACCGAGTGCTACCCGGGCGACGGCGTCGTCGACATCATCGGCATGGACTCGTACGACCAGCCGCCGGGAAGCAGTTTCGACCAGCACGTCAACGAGCCGTACGGGCTTCGGAAACAGGTCGATTTCGCGGCCGAGCACGGAAAGCTGATCTCCTACCCGGAATGGGGCCTCTTCCGCAACGGCGACAATCCGGAATACATGCGGCGCATGCTCGAATGGATGAACCTGCACAAGCCGCTTTACCACACGATCACCGATTACTGCCCGCACGGCGTCTGGCAGTGCGACGACAATCCGGAGTCGTCGCTGGTGTTCCGCCAGATGCTGTACGGGAAGGAACCGGAGGTTCCGACGGAGCCGGAGCCGAAGCCTGAACCGGAGCCGAAGCCTGAACCGGAGCCGAAGCCCGAACCGGAGCCCAAGCCCGAGCCGAAGCCGGAGCCGGAGCCGGAGCCCAAGCCCGAACCGGAGCCGGAGCCCAAGCCCGAGCCCGAACCCCGGCCCCCGGCCGTCTGCTGGACCGTGGGTCTCGGTTCCTGGGTGGAGGGCTGGCTCGGCGGGTCCGTCTGTCTTCCGAAGGACCCCTGGAAGAGCGGGACCGACGCCGGCTGGAAGGACGCGTTCAAGGGCGCCTGGCCCTTCTGATCCTCCCGGTCCCCGGCCCCGGCCGGGGACCGTTCCCCGCGACGGCGGCGGCGACGGCGACGGCGACGGCGGCGGCGGGAGGTCACCCGCCGCGCCGCACGTGCTTCCCCACCCGGGCGAGCGCCTGTCCCACCCGGGTGTCCTCCCGCGCCCGCCGGGCCGCCCACCGCCGCGCCCCGGCCGCGCCCGCCCGCGCCCAGAGCAGCGGAGCCGTACCGGCACCGGCCAGGAGCAGCCGGCGGTTGCGCACGGGCTCCGGACGCCAGTGGTGCTTGTACGGCTCGCTGCCCCGCAGCATGCTCAGGGCGGCCCGCCCGCCCGCGCCGGCCTCGCGCGCCCCGTGCCGCAGCAGCATCGCCGCCACGTCGACCTTGCGGGCGCGCAGCTCCGGGTCGGCCCCGTACAGGTACCCGCCGGCCAGCCGGGGCGACATCAGGGTCAGGTCGGCGGCGACCACGTCCCCGGCGAGCCGGAACTCGGTGACCATCGCGTCCCCGCGCTCCACCATGGGCCGCACGGCCCGGACGAGATGCTGGGCGAACCGCTCGCTGGTGTGCTCGGCGGTCACGCCCCGCCCCTGCCACTGGAGCCGGTGGAGCCGCAGGAGCCGGTCCAGGGCGGCCGGGACCTCCTCGCCGGGCACC
This sequence comes from Streptomyces sp. NPDC041191, assembly GCF_055591945.1. NCBI lineage: Bacteria > Bacillati > Actinomycetota > Actinomycetes > Kitasatosporales > Streptomycetaceae > Streptomyces > Streptomyces sp. NPDC041191. The sequence goes on from NZ_JBVIZC010000006.1 coordinate 56,168, forward strand.
ACGCGCGCGTCGATGCCGAGCGCGTCCAGCTTGCGCAGTTTGGCGCGGACCCGCTGGGCCTTCCCGGAGGGGATGCGGGCCAGGAGTCCCTCCATCGGCACGGCGGGCAGTTCCAGGCACAGCGAGTCGGGCAGCGTCCGGCGCGGACCGGACCAGTGGGCGAGGACCCGCTCGCTGGCCGCGCCCGGCCGGACCTCCCGCAGGTCGACCACCGCGCCCCGGGCGGCCCGCGCGATCCCCCGGGCCAGGGCGGGCGCCGCCTCCGGGCAGCCGTCGTCGAGGAGCACGTCCGTGAAGTCGGTGATCGAGCCGCCGAGCTGGGTGAGGACGGGCAGCGGCCCCCGGGCCCGCATCAGGGGTGCGGCGGCCACGAGTCCGCCGTCCTCCCGCCGTACGAGCACCACCCGCAGCGCGCCGGGCCGCCCGTACGAGAGCCACCAGGAGTGCAGCCAGGAGTGGGACTGGAAGGGGGTGGCGGAGGAGCAGCGCCGGTACAGCGCCGTCCACTCGGCCGCGAGCCGCCCGAAGTCCTCCCCGTCGCGGCAGACCTCGGTCCGCAGGGTCCCCGGGGTCACACCGTCTCCGGCTGGTGCGCGGCGGCGGCCGGGGCGGGCACGGCGGCGGCCCCGGCCCGACGGGAGTGGCGGGCCTCGTCGCGTGCGGCGGCGCGCCGCGGGCGGACGAGGAGGGCCAGGCCGCCGAGGAGCCCGCCCGCGCAGCCGCCGACGAGCGCGGCGAGCGGCGCGGACGGCGAGACCGGGTCCACGGGCTTCGTGGCGCGGGAGAACCGGACGACCTTCACGCCCGTGCTCCCCGCCACGTGCGCGCTGTCGAGGATCAGCGCGCGGGCCACCCCGTCGGCCATGGCCACCGCCTCGGCGGGCTTCGCGGACCGGGCGGTGATCGAGATCATCGGGGCGTCCGGGGAGGTCTCCGCCGTCACGCTCCTCCGCAGCGTCCCGGCGGTCACCCCGGCCCACACCTGGGCGTCGCCGGTCACCGCGATGTCGGTGGCGACCCGCCCGTACGCCTGGGCGAAGCCGACCGCCCCCGCCGGGTCGGTCCTTCCGGCCGGTACGACGATGACGTGGCTGGTCGCCGCGTACTCCGGGGTCTTCAGCGCCCCGTAGCCGCCGCCGAGGGCGGCCCCGGCGAGGACGGCGGCGGGCAGCACCGCCCAGCGGCCGGGGAGGCGCGGTCCGGCGGGCGGGAAGGAACGGAGGGGTGTGGTCTTCACGGGTCGGGTTTCTCCCACTTCACGGATGCTTCACGGGGACGGGGACGGGGGCTGGGACAGGGACGGGGGCTGGGACAGGGGCGGCGGCTGGGACGGAGTCCGGGGCCGGCTCCGGACCTGGGGCGGGATGCCGTGGACGGTCCGCTCGTAGAGCGACGCCAGCAGGCGGGCGCTGTGCGCGATGTCGTAGCGGCGGGCCGCCTCCGGCACCGGGAGCCGGGTGGTCCCGGCGTCCCGGAGGTCCCGCAGGGCGGAGGCCAGCCCGGGTACGGAACCGGTGATCCGGCGGGCGCCCGGGGCCGCGTCCGGCGGCAGGTCCTCGACCGCCGGACAGGCCGCGTACAGAACGGGAAGGCCGGCCGCCAGCGCCTCCACGACCGCGAGCCCGAAGGTCTCGTCGGGCGAGGGCGACACGAAGACGTCCATCGCGGCGAGCAGTCCGGGCAGCGAGGGCCCGGCCGCGCCGGGGGCCGGGGGGTCCTCGCAGGCGCCGGTGAGGAGCACCCGGCCGCCCGCCCCGAGGCCGTCGGCCAGCCGCAGCAGCGCCTCGCGCTCACCGCCCCCGCCGACGAGGAGCAGCCGGGCCTCCGGCACCGCCGCCACCGCCCGTACGAGCAGGTCGAACCGCTTCCCGGGCGCCAGCCGCCCCACCCCGCCGACGACGTACGCGTCCTCGGGGAGGCCGAGCGCCGCCCGGACGCGGCGGCGGGCCCCCGCGTCGAAGGCGAACCGGCCGGTCTCGATGCCGTTCGGCACCACCCGGACGCGGTCCCCGGGCACGCCCCAGGCCACCAGCCGGCGGGCCACGCCGACCGAGACGGCGACCGTGGACGTGCCGAGCCGCTCCGACGCCAGGTACAGGGCGCGGGTGCCCGCCGACAGCGGCCGGCCCTCGATCTGGGTCTCGCCGAGGGAGTGCTCGGTGGCGACGATCCGCCGCACCCCGGCGAGCCGGGCCGCCGCCCTGCCGTACACGCACGCCCGGTACAGGTGCGTGTGGACGAGGTCGTAGCGGCCCCGCCGGACGACCCGGGCGAGCCGGGGCAGCGCGCCGAGGTCGCGGTTCCCCGTCATGCCGAGGTGGGTGACGGGGGTGCCGTCCGCCTCGATGCCCGCCGCGACCGGACCCGGGTCGGTGAGCGTGACCACCTCGCTCCGCACGGGAAGGTGGCGCAGCAGGAGCCGCAGCTGCTGCTCGGCACCGCCGATGCCGAGGCCGGTGATGACGTGCAGGACCTTCACCGGGCACCGACCACGGCCGGGCCGTACCGGGCGGGGGCGGGCAGATCGGCGGGGCGGCGCCGGCGCAGCGGGTGCAGGAGGCGCTTGGCGGCGAGCCGCCAGGCGGTGTCGTTCTCGCCGATGTGGACGCGGGGCAGGGCGTACGCGCCGGTGTACGGGCCCGGGTCGATCGCGCAGGCGTAGCGGTAGCCGGCCTCGCGCACGGCCCGCATCGCACGCCGGTCGAACCGCCCGTACGGGTAGCAGAAGCCCTCCACCGGGCCGCCCGTCAGTTCCTCCAGGAGCTCGCGGCTGCGCAGGGTTTCGGCGGCCAGCGTCCGGTCGTCGGCCTCGGGCAGCGGGACGTGCGTGAGGCCGTGCGAGCCGATCTCCATCCCGGCGCGGGCGATCCGCCGGACGGCGTCCCCGGAGAGCAGCCGCTTGCGCGGGCCCGCCGCGTCCCAGCCGTTCTCGCCGCCTAGCCGCCCCGGCAGGACGTACACCGTGGCCGTGAAACCGTGCCGGCGGAGCAGCGGCAGCGCCGCGTCCGCGAAGTCCGCGTACCCGTCGTCGAAGGTCAGGCCCACCAGGCTCCGGGCGCGCCCCTGGGCGGCGGCGGTGAGCAGCTCCCCCACCGACACCCCGCGCAGCCCGCGCTCGCCCAGCCAGCGGAGCTGCCGGGCGAAGCGCACCGGGGAGACGGTCACCCGGTACGGGTCATCGGCGGTGTTCGCGATCGAGTGGTACATCGCCACCCACAGGGGCGGTCTCCCCCACGGGGGCGGCTTCGGCAGCAGACGGCTCGGCGCGGTGACGGCGGGCATGGGGGGTCCTCCGGTGGGCGGAGCTGGACAGGGGGAGAAGGCCGGGCGCCTCGGGGGCGCAGACGAGGAACAGCAGGAAGACGCCGGTGACGGCGAGGGCGGCGACGGCGACGGCGAGGGCGGCGGGACCGATCGCGACCGAGCAGACCCAGCCGGCGCCGGTGGCCCCGGCGCCCGCGCCCGCGAGGCGGAACAGCCCCGCGCCGAGCCGGCCGGCCCGGACCGGGACGGCCTGGCGGTGCGCGCCCCGCAGCAGCAGGACGGCGGTGAGCGTGATGCCGAACGCGTTGGCGCCGGCGATGCCCACCGCGCCCCAGCACCGGGCGCCGGGCACGCCCGCGACGGCGGTCGCGACGAGCCCCGCGCCCATGGCGACGGCCGGGTACCAGAGCGGGCGGGCGGCGGAGAAGTAGCAGCGGACCAGGGCGCCGACCATCGTCTGGCCCAGCAGGCCGAGGGCGTACACCCGCATGACGGTGGCGGTGGCGGCGGTGTCCGGCGCCCCGAACTCGCCCCGCTCGAAGAGCAGTTCGACGATCCGGGGGGCGGTGGCGATCACCGTCGAGGCGCCGGCCAGCACGACGACGGCGGCGAGCAGCAGGTCCCGCTCGACCCGGTGCCGGGCCGCCTCCGTGTCGCCCGCCGCGAGGGCGCGGGCGACCACCGGGAAGCTGACCGTGCACAGCATCAGCGACAGGATCATCGGCATCTGCGCGACCTTCTGCGCGTAGTTCAGGTGCGAGATGGCGCCGGCGGGCAGCGGCGCGGCGAGGAACCGCTCGATCAGGGTCTGGGACTGGCGGCAGAGCGAGAACGCGACGACGGGCGCGATCAGGCCGAGCACCAGGACCCGGCCGTCCCCCCCGCCCGTGGACGCGGGAGCCGCCGCGTCCGGCGCCGGTACGGTCCCGGAGCGCAGCGCCCGGACCAGGGAGGGCGCCTGCACGAGGACCATCAGGACCCCGCCGACCGCGACCCCGACGGCGGCCGAGCGCACCCCCCAGGATGCGCGCAGCACCAGGACGGTGCCGATGATCCCCACGTTGTACGCCACGTAGATCGCCGCCGGCGGCAGGAAGCTGCCGTGCGCGCGCAGCGCGGCCGAGCAGTAGCCGACCAGGGCGAAGGAGAGCACGCAGGTCGCGGTGGACCGGGTGCAGTCGACGGCGAGCGCCGGGTCGGGGAGGCCCGGCGCGAGGGCGGCGACGAGCAGCGGGGCGGCGACCACGAGGACGGCGGCGACGACGGCGGCGGTGAGGGTGAGCCGGGGGAGCGTGCCGCGCACGAGCGCGCGCACCGGGTCGGCGAGGTCGCCGGACGCGCCGCCGGAGCGATGCGCCAGGGCGCGGGAGAAGGCGGGCACCAGGATCAGCGCCATCGCGTCCTCGATGAGCAGCGTCGAGGCGAACTCGGGCACCGTCCACGCCACCAGGAACGCGTCGGTCGCGGCCCCGGCCCCGAAGTACCCGGCCAGGATCTGGTCCCGTACGAGGCCGAGCAGCGCGCCGACGGCGGTGAGACCGGCGGTCACGGCCGCCGCCTTCGCCAGGAACCCCCGCCCCCGCTGTTCGTCGCCCGCGCCCCGCGCCCCGCGCGCGTGTGCGCGGGCCCGGCGCCCGGGGCGGGCGGACGGCGCGGACGCGGTCTTCGACGTGGGGACGGCGGCGGGCGACTCGGGCACGGGCGGGGCGGACAGAGACCCGGACAGGGCGGACTGGGCGGACGGCTCGGACAGGGACCCGGACGGGGCGGACGCGCCGGACCCGGCGGACGAGCCGGGCGCACCCGGCGGGACGACCGGCCCCGGGACCCACGGCGAGTCCGCCGGCACCGCCGCCGCCCACGGATCGGCCGTCCAGGGGACGGCCGTCCACGGATCGGCCGGCGGGGTGCCGAGCGGCGGGCGGGACGCGGGGCACGGCTCCCCGGTCCACGGCGCGTCGGCCCACGGCGCGTCCGTGGGCCGGGGCTCCCCGGCCCACGGGTCACGCACGTCCCACCCCCGCCAGCGACCACCGGGCCGCCAGGCCGAGCACGACCGACATCAGCACCGTCGAGGGCCCGCCGATGTCCGCGTAGAAGAAGTCCACGAGCTGCCAGACGAGCAGACCCGTCGCCACGAGCGCGCAGTCCGCGCCGGGGCCGGGGGCCGGACCGGAAGCCGTGCCGGGCCGCCGCCGCAGCGCGCCGGCCAGCAGCGCCGCCCAACTGCCCGCCAGGGCCAGCAGCCCCACAAGACCCTGCTCGCTCAGGACGAGCAGGTACATGTTGTGCGGGGAGAGCAGCGGCTGGCGGTGGAAGCCGGCGCCCGCGCCCGCCGTGTCGCCGCCGGAGGACAGCGCGACCGAGGCGTGCGCGTCGCGGTACCGGGGGAAGCCCTTCAGGCCGACGCCCGTGAGCGGTTCCGCGCGCCACATCTCCCCGGCCGCCGCCCACATCGTGTACCGGTCCGTCACCGACTGGTCCGGCGCCGCCGTCACCCGGGTGATGCTGGCGACCCGCTCCTCCACCACCTCCGAGCCGATCCCCAGGCCGCCGACGAGGACGACCCCGAGCGCGCCCGCCGCGAGCGCGACCCGGACCGCCCGGAGCGGCCCCGCCAGGAGGAGCTGGAGCGCGCAGGCGAGTACGGTCGCGATCCACGCGCCCCGGCTGAAGGACAGCACGAGCGGGAGGAACAGCAGCCCCGTGCAGACCAGCGCGGCCGTCCGCGCCCGCCCCGGGCCGCTGCCCAGCGCGATCCCGGTGGCGGCGACCAGGCCGTACGAGACGGCCGTCGCCATGCCCATCACGTCGGTGGCCCCGAAGGTGCCGACGGCCCGGATGTCCTCGCCCTGGTACGAGGCGCCCGTACCGGTCAGGTACTGGGCGACGCCCACCGCGCCCTGGAGCAGCGCGAGCCCGACCAGGGCCCAGGCGACCACGGCGAAGTCCCGCCGGTCGCGGACCGTCAGGAGCACGGCGGCCGGGACGAGGACGAAGACCTGGACGTAACGGGCGACGCCCGGCAGGCTCGACGCCGGGTCGTTCGAGGTGATCGCGGCCAGGCAGATCCCCAGCACCGGCAGGCCGAGGACGACGGCCGCCGTCCGGGTCAGCGGCCGGGCCCCGTCGCGCACCACCCGTACCAGGCAGATCAGGACGAGGAGCCCGGAGGCCGCGTCCGCGACCGTCCCCGTGCCGCCGGTACCGCCGTCCGCGCCGCCGCCGGGGACGAGCAGCAGCGCGACCACGGCGAGGACCGGGGCGAGTGCCGCGGCCCGGCGCAGCCGGTCCCGCGCGGCCGGGGGGACCGGGGCGGCCACGGGCGGCGACGCGGCCGTGGCCATCCTCAGCTCCCCGTGGGCCGGACGAACTCGCCCGCCGTGCGCAGCAGGATGCAGACGTCCTGCCAGAGCGACCAGTGGTCGATGTAGTGGTTGTCGAAGCGGCAGCGGTCCTCGATCGAGGTGTCGCCGCGCAGCCCGTGCACCTGCGCGAGCCCGGTCAGCCCCACCGGCATCCGGTGACGGTCCGCGTAGCCGGCGTGGATCTTGCTGAACTGGGCGACGAAGTGGGGGCGTTCCGGCCTCGGTCCGACCAGGCTCATGTCGCCGCGCAGCACGTTCCAGAGCTGCGGCAGCTCGTCCAGGGAGGTCTTCCGCAGGAAGCTCCCGGCCGCGCTCATCCGCAGGTCGCCCGCCACGTTCCAGCGGGTGGCCGCCTCGGTGTCGTCGGAGGGGCGGAGCGTACGGAACTTGAGCAGGGTGAAGGGGCGCCCGTGCCGGCCCACCCGCTCCTGCCGGAACAGGACCCCGGGCCCGTCCGAGAGGCGCACCGCGAGCGCGCAGAGCAGCAGCACGGGCAGCGCGGCCACGAGCGCGAACGCGGCGAGGACGACGTCGAGGACCCGCTTGGCGCCCAGTCCGCGCCGTTCGTCCAGCGGGACGATCCGGTGCCAGGCGTATCCCCACATGTGCTCGCCCATCGGGCCGGGCCGGTGCCGGCCGCCGACCCGCCAGGTGGCGCAGCCGTACTGCTGGAAGAGCGTCACCAGGCCCGGGGCGTCCTCCAGGAACACCGCGTCGCACACGGTGTTCTGGATGACGGCCCGGTGGATCTCCTCGGTCGTGGTGAGCACCGGGAGCCCGGCCTCCCCGGCCGGACGGACGCCGCCCTGCTCCGGCACGCCGACGATCCCGACCGGCCGCAGCCCGTACTCGGGGTGCCGGGCGGCGGCCGACGCGAACCGGCGCGCGGCCGCCGCCCCGCCGACGACGAGGGCCGACCGGGGGTGGGCCCGCGCGATCCGGCGGCGCCGGGCGAGGACCAGCGCGCGGACCAGGCACACGACGAGGACGTGGACGCCGTACGCGGCGCAGAGCCGCGCCGGGCCGATCGCCAGGGCCGGGGAGTACGCGGCGGCCCCGGCCGCGGCCAGGCACCAGGCCACCCCGGCGCGGGAGGCGAGCGCGGGCAGTTCGTCCAGGGCCCGGACGTGCGCGGCCGGCCGGTGGAGCCCGGCCCACCCGTCGAGCACCAGGACGACCGCCAGGACCGGCAGCACGAGCCGGACGTCGTGGTGGGCCGTGCTCAGCACGGAGACGGCGGCGACGACCGCCAGGCAGTCGGCCGCCACCGGCGCCGCCGCGCCGGACCGGGTGCCGGGCCGGGTGCGGCCGCGCGGCGGCGCGAGCCGGCCGGGCGTGCCGCGGGGCGGCGCGAGGGGGGCGAGACCGAGGGTCCGGTCCGCCGTGGGCCGGGGACCCGGCGAGGAGGGAACGCTGGTGCTTTCCGTGGTCACTGCGCAATCGGCTCTCTGTGCTCGTCCCCCCGCACACCGGCCAGCTCGCGGTAGACGTCCGCGACGGCGGCGCCGGTGCGCCGGACATCGAAACTGCTGAGTACGTGTGCCTGGGCCTCGCGGCCCAGACGGCGCCGAAGCTCCGGCCTGCCGAGGAGGCGGCCGAGAGCGGCGGCGAGCGCGGCCGGGTCCTCGGGCGGGACCAGGCACAGGGGTTCGTGGTCCGGCGGCAGGCTCTCCCGGGCCCCGTCCACGTCGCTGACGACGACGGGCCGGCCGCTCGCCATGGCCTCCAGGGGCGCGAGCGCCATGCCCTCCCAGCGGGACGGCAGGACGACCACGTCGGCCGCCCGGTACCAGGGGGCGGTGTCCCCGACGGCCCCGGTGAACCGCACCGAGGGACCGGCGGCGGCCCGCAGCGCCTCCCCGTCCGGACCGTCGCCGACCAGGACGAGCCGGGCCGTGGGCACCTCCGCGAGGACGGCGGGCCAGGCGGCGAGGAGGACGTCCTGCCCCTTCTGGCGGCAGAGCCGGCCCACGCAGACGACGGTGGGGACGGGATTGCGGGACGGTCCGGCGCCGGCGAACCGGTCCACGTCCACGCCGTTGTGGACGACCGACCAGTCCGCCTCGACCCCGGCCGCCTCGCCGGTCCGCCGCTCGGCCTCGCTCACGCAGAGGACGCGGTGCGTCCAGCGGGCGCCGAACCGTTCCCAGCGCCGGGCGAGCGCGGCGGTCGTCCCCCCGACCGCGGCGAAGGACCAGGCGTGCGGCTGGTACACCGTGGGGACGCGTCCCCGGACGGCGAGCCGGGCGCACAGCCCGGCCTTGGCGCTGTGCGCGTGGACGAGGGCGGGCCGTACGGCGCGGATCAGCCGGGCCAGGTCCCACGTCTCGCGGACGAGGGAGGGCCCGGGGGCGCGGCGGGCCCGCCAGTCGTGGACCTCGGCCCCCTCGGCGCGGACGGCGGCGGAGAGACCGGTGCCGGGCGGGCAGGCGACCGCGACCCGCAGGCCGGCGGCGCGCTGGGCGCGGACGAGGTCGGCGACGACGCGGGCGACCCCGCCGTCGCCGGGCTGGACCGCGTGCAGGACGGTGACGGACCCGGGGTCCGTGTCGCATGGTGACAGCACGTCAGCGCCGGACGTCGGCCCGGGCGGACGCCGCGCCGCGGGGCACGGCAGGAACCGCTGAATTCCGCATACAGGTTCTCCGCTTTGATGAGAGAAGGAAGGGAAGACCCGCGAAGGCCGGGAGAGGAGAAGGTGTCGTCCGCACGTAACGAGTGAACGCGCGGCGGGCCCGGAAGCAACGTTCGGGAACGTTATAACCCCGGCGGGGGACGAAGGCGGGCATTAGGTGTCCGGCGACGCCAACTGCCGTGTCCGGCGGTCCCGTTCTCCGCCGCGCGTGTCGCGGCATTCCGCGTCCGGCGGCCCCGTCGGCCCCCGTGCGGTCCGGCACCCGGGTGAACGTCACCCGTTCGGGAGAGCAACCGATGGAAATGTGGCGCGTTGTTGAGAGAGTCGGGTCGCACAGTCCGCGCGGTCCGAGTCGCATGAATTCGATCGAGGAGCACTTCCCCATGTCCCGTATCGCCAAGGCCGTTGTCCTCACCGCCGGTGCCGCCGCCGCCGTCGCCGGTGCCGCCGGTGCCGCCGTCGCCGACTCGGGTGCCGAGGCCGTCGCCGCCCACTCGCCCGGCGTCCTGTCCGGCAACGTCCTCCAGCTCCCGATCCACATCCCGGTCAACATCTGCGGCAACACCGTCGACGTCATCGGCGTGCTGAACCCCGCCTTCGGCAACACCTGCGTCAACGCCTGATCGAGCACTTCTGATCGGTCCTTCCGCAGCCGGTGCGTCCACCCCTCGGGGTGGGCGCACCGGCTTTTTCTCGCCGTGATGGAAGCGGTGCGCCTCCGAACGCGCCGTCGCGCGCCGCCCGGTGCAACGGCGCACGCCCCTCCGGAGGGTGGGGCGCCGAGGTGGATTCACCCGAACGAATGCGTGGCGCTCAGTAGTTCCACGACTGCGGAGGGCTATGTCCGCAGGCACCCGGAGAGGGCAACGGGCCGGCGGGCGGGGGAGGGGAACGGGTGTACGCCCGCTCCGGAGGTCCGTTCTTTCCGGCCGTTCCACTGCGTCTGCACGTATGTACGGCCGGTGCGGCGCCGACCGCGTCGATCGGACACGGCACCGAGAAATTCGCCCGTCCGGAGTTTCCGGCGGCCGTACTCCTCGTTACAGAGAGGGAACGCCGCGCGGCATTTCCCCGGAAACTCCGCGCGGAAAGTGACGTGAAAGAGCAGAGGAAGGATTCACCCCATGAAGCCCACCAAGGTCGCCGCGGTCGTCGCCGGTTCGCTGATGGCCCTGGGTGCCGCCGCACCCGCCATGGCCACGGAGGCGCTGACCCCCGCCAGCCTGAACGGCGGTCTGGAGGCGATCAGCGCCAACGGGCTGAAGACGGACATGCTGAGCAACACCACGGAAGGCTCCCCGGTGAAGACCGTCACCGACACGGCGGAACGGCTGAACGAGACCGCCAAGGGCACCCCGCTGCTCGGCGGTCTCCCGGTCCCCGGCGGTCTTCCGGTCCCGGGTGGTCTCCCGGTCCCGGGTGGTCTTCCGCTGGGCGGCTGACGACACATCAGCGAGCCTGGCTGTCACGGGTAAGCGCGGCGGCCGGAGCGTCCCGCCCCACGGTCGGCTGATCGAATGATTTTCTGATCGGCCGCCGTGTGGCCCTCGCTCCATGGGTCACCCCGCCTCCTACTCTCTCGCCAGTCCCACGAGAACGACGGTGGGTACCGGGCCGGACGGAGCGAGGGGGGAATCCTCGCCGGCCCCTCCTTTTCTCCAGAGGAAGAGCGGTATGCGGTCGATCATCAGCAGGAAAGTACTCACCGCGGCGGCAGCGACCGGCATCCTGTCGCTGAGCGGCGGATTCGCCCTTGCCGCGAGCTCCCCCGGGGCGGGTGACGGGCCGGGGTACGGCGGGTCCGGCCACGTCCAGGGTCCCCTTCCGGCGGACGTCTGCGGCAGGGCCATGGAGAGGGGCGACGCCGTCGCGGCGGCCCTCGGCCACCTGTGCGCGCCCGAGGAGGACCCGGGAGGCTACGGCGAGGAGCCGTCGCACCCGCCGACGACGCCCCCCACCAAGCCGCCGACGACGCCTCCCACGCACCCGCCGACGCACCCGCCGACGCATCCGCCGACGCATCCGCCCACCACGCCTCCCACGCACCCGCCGACGCACCCGCCGACGACGCCTCCCACGAAGCCGCCGACGCACCCGCCCACCACGCCCCCCACGCATCCGCCGACGACGCCGCCGACGAAGCCGCCCACGCACCCGCCGACGACGCCTCCGACGACCTACCCGCCGAAGCCCGGTGAGTGCGAGGAGCCCGACCCCTGCGGTCCCACCAAGCCGCCGACGACGCCTCCCACGAAGCCGCCGACGCACCCGCCGACGACGCCTCCGACCACGCCTCCCACGACGCCGCCGACCACGCACCCGCCGGTCACGCCTCCCACCACGACCCCGCCCCACCTCCCCGAGACCGGCAGCGAGGCCGAGCTCATGGGGGCGGCCGCGATCAGCGCCGCCCTGGTCGTCGGCGGCACCGTCCTGTACCTCCGCGGCGGACGCGCCGCCCGCCGCCACTGACCCTCCGTACCGTCACGGCGTCAACCGGGGCCCTCGCCTTCACCGGCGAGGGCCCCGCGCGTTGCTGCACACAGGGGAAACCCGCCACGTTCCCCCGGGGGCCTCGTTGTCAGGGCATGACTCTGCGCTCTCACGCCGGCATGGGACTCCTCATGACCGCACTCGCCTCCGCCGCCCTGGCCGCGCCGGCCTCCGCCGTCGAAGCGCCGGTGGTCGTCCCGCTCCAGGGGCTCGAACCGGTCCTCCCGATGGACGCCCCCACCGTGGCCACCGGCGTCCCCGTCCCGGTGCCCGGCGCCCCCACCGGCTTCCAGGAGGGCACCGGCTCCCTCCCCGGCGTCACCCTGCCCAGCGTGCCCCTCGTCGGCGCCTTCCCGAAGACCGTGGTGGACGCCCCCCTGCCCGAACTCCTGAGGGGCGGCGACCCCGGTCACGCCCTCCTCGCCGCCCCGGGCTCGGAGATGCTGGCGGTCACCCCGGGCGCCACCGTCGGCAACCCGGTGACCGCGCCGCGCGGTGCCGGTCTGCCGAAGCTCACCGCGCCCCGGGTCGGCCTGCTCGCCCCCACGGCGAGCGGGGCCCTGGACTCCACGCTCGGCCTGGCGCCCGAAGGACCCTGACCGGCCGGTGGGCGAAGGGGGCGCCCGCGGCCCGTTCGCCCGCGCTTCCGTTCCTCATGACCCCATGACCCCATAACCTCATGGCCCCATAACTCCCGTACTCCCGTTCTGCGTTCTCCTGTGCGAGCGGTGACCGGGCGGGTGAAGGGACGATTCTTCCCCGCCACCCCAAGGGATGTCGGTCGTTGCAGAAGAAGGCTTGTCGCATGGCCGCGGCCTGCGGACCGGAGCCGTTCCGTCGCATCCGGCGGCGGACGGAATTCCGGTCCGCGGGCCATTTTCCTTTTCTTTTCCCCGTTCGGCCCAATGGCCGTGACCCCTCGCCCCGGACGGCGTTGAACGGGCATGACGGCCGTGATTCCTGCGGTCGCTATCCACGTCCAAGGAGTTCTTGATGTCTCGCATCGCGAAGGCTGCCGTTGTCCTCGCCGGCACGGGTGCCGTTGCCCTCAGCGGAGCCGGCCTGGCCGTCGCCGACTCGGGCGCCGAGGCCGTCGCCGCCCACTCGCCCGGTGTCGCCTCCGGCAACGTCCTCCAGGTCCCGGTCCACATCCCGGTCAACCTCTGCGGCAACACCGTCAACGTCATCGGCGTGCTGAACCCCGCGTTCGGCAACACCTGCATCAACGCCGACCTCGACGACGACCGCCACGAGGACGGCGGCTACGGCGGCTGATCCCCCTCGTTCCCCCACGTGTCCCCCCGGTCCATCCAGGGCCGGGGGGACACGTGCGTGCGGGGCTCAGGCGTACCGGTAGATCCGGCTGTGGTCGGACATCGAGGCCGGGGTCACCCCCCAGGGCGCCATCGCCTGGTGCCGGGCGACGACCTTGCCGTGCTGCCCGTCACCCAGCGGCGGCGGCTCCGCCGGCAGGTAGGCGGCCCCCGGGTTGCGCTGCTGCCAGCGCGACCAGACCAGGTCCACGAAGGAGTGGTGCAGCCAAAAGACCGGATCGTTCACCGAACCGCCGCCGAGCATCAGCCCGCCGACCCAGCGGTGCACCCGGTTGTGGATGCGGAACCGGTCGTTGCCCTGCCCCGAACCCCACCCCTCCAGCCGGTTCCGGAAGCCGGAGGGACTGGTCGAGTTCCAGGGCGCCACGTCGTACACCCGCTCCCGCATCACCTCCTCCAGCTGGGCCTGGGTGGGAAGCGTGATCGGATCGCGGGGACGCCCGAAGTCCCTGGTCAGGAAGCGGCTCTGGGTCATCGAGTGGACGATGTTCCAGCGCCCGGAGGAGTGCGCGAAGGGGCCCGTCATCACCTGGAGGTCGGCCCGGCGCCCGTTGCCGCCCATGAAGTCCTCGCCCCAGAGGGACGAGGCCGGACTGTTGTCGCGGGTCCAGTCCCAGTACGGGACGGACACCGCCGGATCGACCCGGCGCAGCGCCGTCTCGAACTCCAGCAGGAACTTGCGGTGCCAGGGCAGGAAGCTCGGCGTCATGTGGGCCACCCGCAACTTCCCCTCCCCGTCGGCGACGTAGTGGTCGATGTGGGTGCGGACGAACCGGTCGTACGTGCCGTCGCGCTTGAGCTCCAGGACGGCGGCGACGAACCGGCGGCGCTCGGCGGCGGTCAGATCGCGCTGGTTCTTACGCGTGTACACCACGCGGGGTCCCTCCCATCGGGTCGGCGGGGACGCCGTGGGCGCCGGCGAGGGGGGAGAGCGGGAACCCGCCCAGCTCGTCCACGGCCGCGCGGGTCGCCGCCAGGGGCGTCGGACAGGACTCGTAGTGGTCGACCGGCGTGACGTAACCGCCGTCGGCGCAGCGCATCAGGTGCAGCGGCCGGCCGTCGACCAGGGCCACGGGCTCGCCCCCGGGGCCGGAGAAGCCCAGGATGCGGTGGCCCCCGTACATCTCGTCGAAGGCGTGCGGGTCGTCCGGGACCTCCTCCGGGCCCCCGTCCGGACCGCGGAGCGCGACCCTGCCGAGGGCGCCTCCCGTGAAGGCGGTGACGGCCAGGGCGAAGAGGGACCGCAGGGCGACGCGGCGCGGGACGATCATCGGTGATCTCCAGGTGGTCGGCTGGGGGTCCCCCCGCCGCAGGTAGGGGGAGCCTTCAGGGCACAACGATGAAAACCCGGGTTCGTTGCGGCGGAAATGCCAGCGGTGTGAATATCGGCCGACCGGGTGAAAGGGACGGGGGAAAGGGGTGGTTGCGGCATTAGCATCCGATTCATGACCACTTCCCCTGTCGCTTCCTCGGCTCGCAGTGCCTCACCGCTGGGGACCCTCACGGTGATCCCGTGGTCCAGCGAGCCCTCCGCCGACTCGGCGGGCACGCCGTTCCTCATGGCGTACTCGCTCGGCGACGGCCGGGACGGTCCGGAGGCCGGGCGGCGGGCGATGCGGTCGGCCCTGGAGAACACGGGCCTCTCGCTCGGCGACCGGCTCTTCGACCTGGAGCGGGACACCGGGATCAACGCCTCGCTGCTCGTGGAGGACGGCTCGGCCGTGCTCACCCTGCCCTTCCTGAAGGCGCGGTGCCCGGTGCCGGACGAGTGGGGGGCCGCCGCCCGCGAGAGCGGCAAGGTCTATCTCATCTGCTCGGCGCGCCCCTGGCCCGAGGCCGTGCCGGGCCGGCCCGTGGAGGAGGAGCGGCTGCGCGCCTTCGTCTCGGACGAGGAGATGCTCGCGGACAGCGCCCACGTCCTGATGCCGGTCCGGCGCCTCCAGGGCTGAGCGGGCGGAAACGGAGAGGGGTCGCGCCATGACGACGGTGGACGTACGGGGCGGGGTGCCGGGGCAGCGGCGCGGGGAGACGGCCGGGGAGCCAGGGGGCCCGGTCGGAGCGGGCCGGGCCCTCGCGTGGCTCCTGGTGGTCACGGGTGCGGCCGGACTGCTCGCCGCCTGGGTGATCACGCTCGACAAGTTCAAGCTCCTGGAGGACCCCGGTTTCACCCCCGGGTGCAGCCTCAACCCGGTCGTCTCCTGCGGCAGCGTCATGAAGAGCGGGCAGGCGGCGGTCTTCGGCTTCCCCAACCCGATGATCGGCCTCGTCGCGTACGGCATGGTGGTCGCGATCGGCGTCGGCCTGCTCGCCGGCGCCCGCTACCGCCGCTGGTACTGGCTCGGCCTCCACGCCGGCACCCTCTTCGGCGTCGGCTTCTGCACGTGGCTGATGCACCAGTCGCTGTACGAGATCAACGCGCTCTGCCTGTGGTGCTGCCTCGCCTGGACCGCCACGATCCTCATGTTCTGGTACGTCACCGCGCACAACGTGCGCACCGGCGTCCTGCCCGCCCCGGCGGGGGCGCGGACCTTCTTCGGCGAGTTCGCCCTCGCTCCTCCTCTGCTGCACATCGGGGTGGTCGGGATGCTGGTCCTGACCCGCTGGTGGGACTTCTGGACGAGCTGACATGGGCCGTCGCCCCCGGTGGCCCGCCCGGCCGCGAGCCGCACCGACGCTGCTGCTCGCGGCCCTCCTCGTCCTCCTTCCCCTCCTCCTGCCGGACGGCCGGATCGCGCCCGGCCACCGGCACGCCGGGAAACGGCCGCCGGAGGTGGCGGCGGGGTTCTTCACCGGCTCCGACGAGGCCGGGGTGCGGCGGATCGCCCGGGTGCAGGAGTGGCTCGGCGGCGAGCCGCTGACCGTCGGGCACACGTACCTGCCCGGCGACCGCTGGTCCAACATCGAGGGACACCCCGCCCTCTTCGGGCCGTGGGCGCGCTGGAAGGAGGAGCGGCCCGGACGGCTCTTCGTGCTCAACGTGCCGCTGCTCGACCGCAGCGAGGACCGGCTGCCCGACGCCGAGGTGCGGGCGGAGCTGCGGCGGGGCGCGGAGGGCGCGTTCGACGGGCACCTCCGGACCCTGGGGGAGCGGCTGGTGGCGCACCGGCTCGGGGACGCGGTCCTGGTCCTCGGCTGGGAGATGAACGGCACCACCTACAGCCACCGTTGCGGACCCGACCCGGAGGCGTGGAAGGCGTACTGGCGGCGGGCGGTGGGGGTGCTGCGGGCCGTGCCGGGGCAGCGGTTCCGCTTCGACTTCACGCCGAGCCGGGGGCGCGACGCCGTGCCGTGGCCGCTCTGCTACCCCGGGGACGACGTCGTGGACATCATCGGGATGGACGCCTACGACCAGCCCGAGGGGCTCCCCTTCGAGGGCCAGGTGAACGAGGAGTACGGCCTCGCCCACCACGTGCGGTTCGCGGCGGAGCACGGCAAGCCGGTCTCGTACCCGGAGTGGGGGCTCTTCCGCAACGGCGACAACCCGGCGTACGTACGGGGGATGCTCGACTGGTTCGCCGCGCACCGGCCGGTCTACCAGACCGTGACGGACTACTGCCCGCACGGGGTGTGGGAGTGCGCGGACAACCCGGAGTCGGCGCGGGTGGTCAGGGGCGCGCTGGGAGCGCCGGACCGGCCTTGAGGGTGTCGACCGTGCGGTCGAGGAGGGTCACGAGGTCGTCGGCGCGGCCGTGTTCGGCCCAGTGGACGGTGGCCTCGCGCAGGGCGCCGAGGACGGCGGCGGTGAAGACCCGGACCTCCAGGTCGCCGGGGGAGCGGCCGGTGCGGTCGGCCAGGGCGCGGGCGAGACGGCGCCCGGTCTCGGCGGTGGTGTCGGTGAACCGGGCCCGCACGGCGGGGGTCTCCGCCATGAGCCGGGCGCGCAGCCGGGTCTCCTCCGGTTCCTCCGCGAAGGCGGTGCGGACCGCTTCGAGGAGGACCGCGCGCAGCGACTCCAGCGGTTCCTCGTCCCCGGGGCGGGCGCGCAGCCGGGCTTCGAGGAGGGCGTCGTCCTCGTCGGTGAGGAGGATGTCCTCGCGGACGGGGAAGTAGCGCGTGACGGTGGACGGGGAGACCTCGGCCGCCGCCGCGATCCGGTCGGTGGTCGCGGCCTCCCAGCCGTGCTCGGCGGCGAGCCGGTAGGTGGCCTTCCGGATCGCGGCGCGGGTCTTCGCCTTCTTGCGTTCGCGCAGGCCGGGGCGGGTGGGGGGTTCGGCAGCCATGGCCACCATGGTCCCAGGTCAGGCGTGCTGGTACGCCACCAGCGAGATGCCGACGTAGTGGGCGATGAAAGCGGCGAGGGTCAGCGTGTGGAAGACCTCGTGGAAGCCGAACCAGCGCGGGGAGGGGTTGGGGCGCTTGATGCCGTAGACGATGCCGCCCGCGCTGTAGAGCAGGCCGCCGACGACGACCAGGACGAGGACGGCGATGCCGCCCGTGCGCAGGAAGTCGGGGAGGAAGAAGACGGCGGCCCAGCCCATCGCGATGTAGCAGGGGGTGTAGAGCCAGCGGGGCGCGCCGACCCAGAAGACGCGGAAGGCGATGCCGGCGAGGGCCGCCGCCCAGACCGCCCACATGAGCGGCTTCGCCGTGGAGTCGGGGAGCAGGAGCAGGGTGAGCGGGGTGTAGGTGCCCGCGATGATCAGGAAGATGTTGGCGTGGTCGAGGCGCCGGAGCACGGCTTCGCCGCGCGGCCCCCAGGTGCCGCGGTGGTAGAGCGCGCTGACGCCGAAGAGCAGACACGCGGTCAGGACGTAGATCCCGCAGGCGACACGGGCGCGGGACGAGTCGGCGAGGGCGACCAGGACGACGCCCGCGACGATCACGGCGGGGAACATGCCCGCGTGCAGCCAGCCTCGCAGCAGGGGCTTCAGCGGGAGCGCCGGGGACGGGTCGGCCGGGGTCACTTCCGGAGGGACTGCAGTCATGCACGGAATCGTACCTACGCTCCCGTAGGTCCCGTATATGAGTGGCGATGCTCACATGTGCGGCCCTCTGGACATATGGGCAGTTCCATCGGATGATCAAATGAGTGCGGTCGGCACCGGATGAGCAGCTACGAAGCATCCGGGTCGCGGCCCCCACGGGGCAAAAACCAAAAACCCCCTCAAAAGGAGCAATCGTGGCGCGCGACAACGCGGCTCCCACCGCCGTCCCCACCCAGCACCGTGAACTGGTCTCCTGGGTGAACGAGATCGCCGAGATCACCCAGCCCGACGCCATCGTCTGGTGCGACGGCTCCGAGGCCGAGTACGAGCGCCTGTGCGAGGAGCTCGTCGCCAAGGGGACCTTCAAGAAGCTCGACCCGGCTCTGCGCCCGAACTCCTACTACGCCGCCTCCGACCCCTCCGACGTCGCGCGCGTCGAGGACCGCACCTTCATCTGCTCCGAGAAGGAGGAGGACGCGGGCCCGACCAACCACTGGAAGGCCCCGGCGGAGATGAAGGAGATCTTCGCGGGCGAGGACGGCATCTTCCGCGGCTCCATGAAGGGCCGCACCCTGTACGTCGTGCCCTTCTGCATGGGCCCCGTCGGCTCCCCGCTCTCCGCCATCGGCGTCGAGATCACCGACTCCGCGTACGTCGCCGTCTCCATGCGCACCATGACCCGCATGGGACAGGCCGTCCTCGACGAGCTGGGCGACGACGGCTTCTTCGTCAAGGCCGTCCACACCCTCGGCGCCCCCCTCGCGGAGGGCGAGCAGGACGTGCCGTGGCCCTGCAACTCCACCAAGTACATCTCGCACTTCCCCGAGACCCGCGAGATCTGGTCGTACGGTTCCGGCTACGGCGGCAACGCCCTGCTCGGCAAGAAGTGCTACGCGCTCCGCATCGCCTCCGTCATGGCGCGCGACGAGGGCTGGCTCGCCGAGCACATGCTGATCCTCAAGCTGACCCCGCCGCAGGGCGAGTCGAAGTACGTCGCCGCCGCCTTCCCCTCGGCGTGCGGCAAGACCAACCTGGCCATGCTGGAGCCCACGATCTCCGGCTGGACCGTCGAGACCATCGGCGACGACATCGCCTGGATGCGCGTCGGCGAGGACGGGCGGCTCTACGCCATCAACCCCGAGGCCGGCTTCTTCGGCGTCGCGCCCGGCACCGGCGAGCACACCAACGCCAACGCCATGAAGACCCTCTGGGGCAACTCCGTCTTCACCAACGTCGCCCTCACCGACGACGGCGACGTGTGGTGGGAGGGCATGACCGAGGAGGCGCCCGCGCACCTCGTCGACTGGAAGGGCAACGACTGGACGCCGGAGTCCGGGACCCCCGCCGCCCACCCCAACGCCCGCTTCACCGTCCCGGCCGGCCAGTGCCCGACGATCGCCCCCGAGTGGGAGGACCCCAAGGGCGTCCCGATCTCCGCGATCCTCTTCGGCGGCCGCCGCGCCTCCGCCGTCCCGCTGGTCACCGAGTCCTTCGACTGGAACCACGGCGTCTTCCTGGGCGCGAACGTCGCCTCCGAGAAGACCGCCGCCGCCGAGGGCAAGGTCGGCGAGCTGCGCCGCGACCCCTTCGCCATGCTGCCGTTCTGCGGCTACAACATGGGCGACTACATGGCCCACTGGGTCAAGGTGGGCGCCGGCGCCGACCAGGCGAAGCTGCCGAAGATCTACTACGTGAACTGGTTCCGCAAGAACGACGCCGGCAAGTTCGTCTGGCCCGGCTTCGGCGAGAACAGCCGCGTCCTGAAGTGGATCGTCGAGCGCCTGGAGGGCAGGGCCGAGGGCGTCGAGACCCCGATCGGCATCCTGCCGACCCCGGAGTCCCTGGACACCGACGGCCTGGACCTGCCGGCCGAGGACCTGGAGTTCCTCCTCAAGGTCGACCGCGACGTGTGGCGCGAGGAGGCCGCCCTGGTCCCCGACCACCTGAACACCTTCGGCGACCACACGCCGAAGGAGCTGTGGGACGAGTACCGCGCGCTGGTCGAGCGCCTGGGCTGATCCCGCACCCCGAACTCGTGGTGGGTTGCCCCGACATTCCGCCCTGACCAGTGGGGTCACGACGGCCCACCACGATCCGCCCGGCCCCCGGAGCCCCCTCAGGCTCCGGGGGCCGGCGCATGTCCGGACCCGGAGGCACGGGCCTTTCGTACGGAGGGGCGGCGGAACGGAGTCCGGGGCACGGCCGGGGGTCCGGCCGTGCCCCGGAGGGGGGTGGGTGGCACCCGGTCCGCGCGGTTCGTGGCGCGCGGACCGGGGCCGTCAGGGGGCGGCGACCGCGGCCGGGGCGGGTTCCCCGGCCAGCGCCGCGGTGTGCGCGTCCATGCGCTCGGCGGTGAGGATCGCGGCGGCCGTGTCGGCCCGGGAGGCGGCGACGACCAGGGCGCGGCCCGCGAGGGCGTGCGCCCTGCGGTGCAGCTCCCGCGCGGGCGTACCGCTCAGGGCCGCGTGACGCGCGGGCGGCGCGCCGCGCAGCCGTGCCACCTGCCGGGCGATGAGTTCGCCGGCCTCCGTGTCGCCCAGCTCGTCGGTGACGGCGAGCAGGGCGGCGAGGTGTCCGGCGAGCTGGATGTCCAGCTCCTCCTCGCGGGAGCGGTGCGGGTACGCGTCGTGGGTGTCGTCGGCCATCCGGTGGACCGACTTGGTGCGGATCGGTTCGTACATGGGGACGGCCTCCTGAGGTGCTCTGGAGCCATCCTAGCTTAGATCATGTCTAAAGTTGAGTCGTGTCCGGCGAGGGGATTCCGGTGGCCGGCGCGGACCGTCAGGGCTGGGCGTAACCGTCCAGGAAGCGCCCGATCCGCGTCACCGCGTCCGCCAGGTCCGCCGCGGCCGGCAGCGTGACGATCCGGAAGTGGTCCGGCTCGTGCCAGTTGAAGCCCGTCCCGTGCACGACCATGATCTTCTCGGCCCGCAGCAGGTCGAGGACCATCTGCCGGTCGTCCTTGATCTTGTAGACGTTCGGATCGAGCCGGGGGAAGAGGTACAGCGCGCCCTTCGGCTTCACGCACGTCACGCCCGGGATCTGCGTGAGCAGCTCGTACGCCGTGTCCCGCTGCTCCAGGAGCCGCCCGCCCGGACGGACCAGTTCCTCTATCGACTGCCGGCCCTGGAGCGCGGCGGCCACCGCGTGCTGCGCGGGCATGTTCGCGCAGAGGCGCATGTTGGCCAGGATCGTCAGCCCCTCGATGTACGAGGAGGCGTGGTGCTTCGGGCCGCAGACCGCCAGCCAGCCCGAGCGGAACCCGGCCACCCGGTAGTTCTTGCTCATCCCGTTGAAGGTGAGGCAGAGCAGGTCGGGGGCGATGGCGGCGGTCGGGGTGTGCGTGGTGCCGTCGTAGAGGATCTTGTCGTAGATCTCGTCCGAGCAGACGACCAGGTCGTGCCGCCGGGCGATCTCCGTCAGGGAGCGCAGCATGTCGTCGTCGTAGACGGCGCCCGTCGGGTTGTTCGGGTTGATGATCACGATCGCCCGGGTGCGGTCGGTGATCTTCCGCTCGATGTCCGCGAGGTCGGGCATCCAGTCGGCCTGCTCGTCGCAGCGGTAGTGCACGGCCGTCCCGCCCGCCAGCGACACCGAGGCCGTCCACAGCGGGTAGTCGGGGGCCGGGACGAGGACCTCGTCGCCGTCGTCGAGGAGGGCCTGCATCGCCATCTGGATCAGCTCGGAGACGCCGTTGCCGAGGTAGATGTCCTCGACGGAGAGCGGGATGCCCTTGGTCTCGTAGTGGCTCATCACCGCCCGGCGGGCCGAGAGGAGCCCCTTCGCGTCGCCGTAGCCGTGCGCGTGCGAGAGGTTGCGCAGCACGTCTTCCAGGATGGCGGGCGGGCACTCGAAGCCGAAGGCGGCCGGGTTGCCCGTGTTGAGCTTGAGGATGCGATGACCCGCGGCTTCGAGCCGCATCGCCTCTTCGAGGACCGGGCCCCGGATTTCGTAACAGACGTTGGCGAGCTTCGTGGACTGGATCACCTGCATGACGAGAGCTTACGGCCGGCCCGGCCCGGACGCTCCGTGTTCTGGGCCACGTCGTGGCGGACGCCCGTCCGGAAGCCGGACGGGGCGGGGCGCCGGGGCCGCGCGGGCACGGGACGCCGGGACCGGACGCGGACGGGCGCCCCCGGCGCGGCGCGGGGGGAGGGGCCGGGTGCGAGGGAGTGCGGCGCGGGGGAGGGGCCGGGCGCGGCGGGGCGCGGCGCGGCCGGATAGGTTGGCGCGTCATGTGGGTTTTCAGCGCCTCCGGATGCCGGTGGCTGGGTGCGGGCGGGTCGCTCGCCGTCGCCGTGGGCGGATGGTTCGCCGGGACGCTGCCGGTGCGCGGCGGGCGGGGGCTGTGGGAGCCGCACGGTCCGGCGGCCACCTCCGCCGGGGCCGTCCTCGCGTACCTCGGCCTGACCCTGCTCGTCGCCGCGTGGGGGCGGTACGGCGTGCTGCTCGCCCGGGACGTGCGGGACGGGGCGGCACCGGCCTCCCGGGCCGCCCGGGACGGGGTCCTCGCGACCCTCGCCTGCTGGGCCGTGCCGCTGCTCCTCGCCCCGCCGCTGTACAGCGCGGACGTCTACAGCTACGTCTCCCAGGGCGCGATGGTCCTCGAAGGGCACGACGTGTACGGCGCCGGGCCCTCCGTCCTCGGCCCCGGCGACCCGGGGGCGGACGCGGCGGCGAGCGTCGGCGGGCACTGGACCGACACCCCCGCCCCGTACGGCCCGGCCTTCCTGCTCCTCGCGGCGGCGGTCGTGAAGCTCACCGGCGGCGCGGTCGTGCCCGCCGTCCTCGGCATGCGCCTGGTCTCCCTCGGCGCGCTCGCGCTCGTGGCGTGGGCGGTGCGGGGACTCGGCGGCGGGCCCGGCGGCCGGGCCGGCGCGCTGTGGCTGGCCGTCCTCAACCCGCTCTTCCTGATCCACGTCGTCGGCGGCACGCACAACGACGGCCTGATGACCGGACTCGTCCTCGCCGGCGTCCTGCTCACGACGCGGGGCCGGTGGATCCTCGGCTGTGCCCTCGTCGGCCTCGCCCTGACGGTGAAGTCCCCGGCGGCGGTCGCCCTGCTCTTCATCGGCGTCACGGTCGCCCGCCGGGACGGCGGCCTGCGGGGCGCGGCGAAGGGCCTCCTGCTGCCCGGGGCCGTCGCGGGGGCCGTGGCGGCGGGGGCGACGCTGCTCGCCGGGACCGGGTTCGGATGGCTGCGGACCCAGAGCGTGGCCGGGACCATCCACACCGCCCTGTCGGTCTCCAGCGACCTCGGACTCGGGCTCGGGCTGCTCCTCGGGGACGACCCCGACCCGGTCAAGGGCGTCGTGCAGAAGCTGGGCCTGCTCGCGGCCCTCGTGATCATCGCCGTGCTGGCGTGGCGGTCGTGGCGAGGGCTCCTCGACCCGGTCCTCGGTCTCGGCCTCTCCCTGGTGGCCCTCGTCGCGCTCTCGCCCATGGTCCAGCCCTGGTACCTGCTGTGGGGGACGGCCGTCGTCGCGGCCGCCGCCTGGCACAGCCGGGCGGGTCAGGTGCTCGCGGTGCTGTCGGCGGCGCTGGTGTACGAGACGGCGCCGTCCGGGCGCACGCCCTGGTACGGCTTCGCGCTGGCGGGGGCGGTGGCCGTGCTCGGCCTGGCACGGACCCGGCGGGAGCCGTGGCCCGCCGCCGTGACGGGCGGTCCGCGTCCGTCCCCGGCCCCGTCCGCTTCCGCGTCCCCGGAGCGCCCCCGGTCCCGGTAGCCTCCGGCACCATGACGCGTGCCTGGGTTCCACCGGTGTTGCTGCTGCTCTGCGGTTCGTCCGTCGCGACCGGGAAGGCCCTCGGGGGGAACCCCGCCGGAGCCGCCGTCCTCCTGCTGCTGTTCGTGCTGCTCGCGGCCGCCGTCTCTCCCCTGGTCTTCCCGAGGCCGACCGGCGCGGCGGAGGCCCGGCGCCGCGCCGGGGCCGACGGCCGCCCCGTCGTCTACTGGCGGCCGGGCTGCGTGTACTGCCTGCGCCTGCGCGTCCGGCTGGGCACCCGCGCCCGCCGGGCGCACTGGGTCGACATCCGGCGCGATCCGGAGGGGGCCGCGGCGGTGCGGGAGGCCACCGGTGGCGACGAGACCGTGCCGACCGTCGTCGTGGCGGGGCGCGCCCACGTGAACCCGGACCCGGCCCGGGTCCGCGCGTGGCTGTCCCGCCAGGTGTATTGATCACCAGCGTCAACAACGCTCGTGATCAATACGCCTGGGCCCTGTTCAGCTCCCCGAGCAGCTTCCAGGTGCGGCGTCGGTCCTCCTCGCCGTTCACCTCCGTCGCGGTGAACACCACCTCCGTCGCCCCCGCCTCGCGGTAGCGCCGTATCCCCGCGGCCACGGTCTCCTCGTCGCCGATCAGGGCCAGGTCGGCGGCCCGCTCGGCACCCGACAGCTCGATCACCCGCCGGTAGGAGGGGATCCGCTCGTAGAGCGCGAGGGCCTCGGCCGAGGTCTCCCGCACGGCGTCCGCGTCGGACGTGACCACGCCCGGCACGAGGGCCACGACCCGGGGCGCGGGGCGGCCCGCCGCCTCGGCGGCGGCGTGGACCGCCGGGACGATGTGCTCGGCGAGCGCCCGGGGCCCCGCCAGGTACGGCAGGATGCCGTCGGCGAGTTCGCCGCTGACCCGAAGCGCCTGCGGCCCCATGGCGGCGACCAGGACCGGCACCGTCGGCCCGGCTCCCGGCACCGACGCCGAGTAGGGGGTCGTGGCGGTCAGGAACTCCCCGTGGAAGTCGGCGCTGCCCGTTTCGAGCAGCGGACGCAGAGCGGTCAGGAACTCCCTGAGCAGCCCGATCGGCCGCTCGTACGGGATGCCGAAGCCGGTCTCGGTCAGATGGCGGGTGCCCAGGGCGAGCCCGAGGTGGTAGCGGCCGCCGGTGGCGGCCTGCGCCGTCTGCGCCTGGGACGAGACGAGCAGCGGGTGCCGGCCGAAGACCGGGATCGCGGCCGTCCCGACCTGGAGGCCCGGCACCTCGCGCCCGACGATCGCGGCGAGCGAGGGCGAGTCGTACGCGAAGGTCTGGCCGAACCACGCGGAGTGCAGGCCGGCGTCGCGCGCCTCCCGCGCGAGCCGCACCGTGTCGTCGATCGGAAGCTGACGGGAAGTCGAGCTGAGCGTTGCTCCGAGAGTCATGCACCCGGCAACGGGCCCTTCCCGCACCGGCATTCCCGTTTCCGTGTGACAAGCACGTGTCGGGAACCCGGGGCCCGTCACGGTGCCGCTCGCCGTGCTCCCGCCCGGCCGGCGGGAACGCCTCGCCGCCGAGTACCGCGCGGCCGGGGCCTGTCCCGAGGACCGGGACCGGACACCCCTAGGGGCGGGACACCGGCGTCCGCCTGATCGTCCTCCCCGCCAGGACGTCCGTCCGCCTGCCGTCCTCGATCACGAACCTCCCCCCGATCAGGACGTGCGGGATGCCCCTCGGCGGGGTCCGCGGGGCCGCGTACGTCGCGCCCGCCGCGACCGTCGCCGGGTCGAGGAGGACCAGGTCGGCCACGTACCCCTCGCGCACCAGGCCCCGGTCCGGCAGGCGGAGGCGGGCGGCCGGGCGGGAGGTGAGGTGGGCGACGCACTCCTCCAGGGAGAGGACGCCGAGGTCGCGCACGTACCGCCCCAGGTACTCCGGGAACGTGCCGTACGCGCGCGGGTGCGGCTTGAGGCCCTGGAGGATGCCGTCCGAGCCGCCGGTGTGCACCCGGTGGCGCATGATCGTCCGGACGTTCTCCTCGTGGCCGACGTGCTGGAGGATCGTGGTGCCGAGCCGGTCCTCGACCAGGAGCCGGCGGGCCGTGGCCCAGCCGTCGACGCGGCGGCCCACGAACCCCGCGAGCGCGGGCTCGTTCACCCCCGCGACCTCGATCGTGTCCCAGTCGACGGGGACGCCGTGGCAGCCGTCCGAGCCGACCACCTCCAGGTGGTGCCCGATCCGCGCGGCCGTCGCGTCGTCCCGGAGCCGCGCGAGCACCGCCTCCGGGCCGCCCTCGCTCGCCCAGCTCGGCAGCAGGGCCACCAGGGTCGTGCAGCCGGAGGTGTACGGGTACGTGTCGAGGCTGATGTCCGCGCCCGCGTCCAGGGCCCCGTCCAGGAGCGCGAGCAGCTCGGCGGCCCTGCCCTCGTTCACGCCGAAGTTCATGGTGGCGTGGGCCAGGTGCAGGGCGCACCCGGCCTCGCGGGTGAGGGCGACCATCTCCGCGTAGGCGTCGAGCGCCCCGGCGCCGTACGAGCGGTGGTGCGGGCAGTAGTAGCCGCCGTACTCCGCGACGACCCGGCACAGTTCGGTCAGTTCGGCGGCCGGCGCGTACATCCCCGGGGTGTACGTCAGGCCGGAGGACATGCCGACCGCGCCCTGCTCCAGGCCCTCCGCGACGAGCCGCCGCATCCGGTCCAGCTCGGCCCCCGTCGCCGGGCGGTCCTCCCAGCCGACCGCCAGGGCGCGGACCGTCCCCTGGGGGACGAGGTAGGCGGCGTTGACGGCGATGCCCCGGCCGCCGTGCGCGTGGTCGAGCCGGTCCAGGTACTCGCCGACCGTGCGCCAGTCCGTGTCGAGGCCGGAGCCGTCGCCGTTCCAGCCGGTGATCGCCCGGCGCACCTCCGCGAGTGTGCGGTCGTCCACCGGCGCGTACGACAGGCCGTCCTGGCCCAGGACCTCCAGGGTCACGCCCTGGGCGGCCTTCGCGGAGTGGTCCGGGTCGCGGAGCAGCGCGAGGTCGCTGTGGGCGTGCATGTCGACGAAGCCGGGGGTGAGGACCAGCCCCTCGGCGTCCAGGGTCCGGCGGCCGACGGGCCGCTGGCAGCCCGAGGCGGCGGCCTCCTGGACGATCGTGGTGATCCGGCCCCCCTCGACGCCGACGTCGGCCCGGTAGGAGGGGCCGCCGCTGCCGTCGACGACCTCGGCGTCACGGATGACGAGTTCCAGCACTGTTCCGGCTCCCCGGCTCTCGGACGGTTTCGGAGGACGGCGTCCCGGAGGGACGCGTGGTGGAGGGGGGCCTTCTCCGTAGGGGGCGCCCCCTACGGAGAAGGCGCCCCCTTTCCGGAGAAGGTGCCCCGGAGGGGGGCGCCCCGGGAGAAGGTGCCTCAGAAGAAGGTGCGGATGTGGTCGACCACCGTGCCGTCGGCCTCGACGAGCGGGATGAGCTGCCACTTGTCGAACGCCGTGCACGGGTGGGAGAGGCCCATCCCCACCCAGTCCCCGACCTCCAGGTCCGCCCCCGGCTCCGTGCGGAGCCAGGCGTGCTGGTCGGAGAGGCCCGTGACGGTGATGCCCTCCGCGGCCCGGACCTCACCCGTACGGGCGTCGCGGACCACCTGCGCCTCCGGGAGGTGCAGGTCGTGGGCGGCGTCCCGCTTGCCCGCGTTGGTGAACGCCTGCCCGTCGGTGGGACGGGAGACGACCTGCGACCAGAGCCGGAACGCCGGCCGGAGCGCGCCCTCCTCCGGCACCCGGTTGAAGGGGGTGAGGGTCCGGTAGTGGCCGTCGTCGTGCGAGACGTACGCGCCGGAACGCAGCAGCTTCAGGACCGGGAGCGAGAGGGCGGGCAGCTCCGCGAAGACCTCCGCGACCGTGTCGAACCAGGCGCTGCCGCCCGCGCTCACCACGATCTCCCCGATGCCGGCGTCGAAACGGCCCTCCGCGTCGAAGGCGGCGGCGAGGCCGGTCAGCCGCAGCAGCCAGGCCCGGACCCGGTCCGGGCTCGCCCGGGGCACCTCCCCCTCGTACCCGGCGACGCCGACGAGCCGCAGGGTCGCGGCGGCGGCGACCGCGTCGGCGACGGCGGCGCACCCGGCCTCCGTACGGACGCCGGTGCGCGCCTCCTCGCCCGCGCCCAGTTCGACCACGACGTCCACCGGGCGGGACGCCCCGGCGTCGCGCAGGGCCTCGTCCATCAGCTCGACGCCGCGCACGGAGTCCACGTAGCAGACGAAGCGGAAGTCCGGGTCGGCGTCGAGCTCGGCGGCCAGCCAGCGCAGGGCGGCGGGGTCGGCCAGCTCGTTGGCGAGGAAGATCCGGGCGATGCCGTGGGCGCGGTAGACACGGGCATGGTGGGGCACGGCGGCGGTGATGCCCCAGGCGCCGTGCTCCAGCTGCCGGTCGAAGAGCTGGGGGGCCATGGAGGTCTTGCCGTGCGGGGCGAAGGCGAGGCCGTGCCGCTCGGCGTAGGTCTCCAGGAGGCGCAGGTTGTGCGCGACGGACTCGGCGGAGAGGGCGAGGACGGGGGTGGTGTAGCCGCCGGTGAAGAGGTTCCGGCGCTGGGCGGAGAGCTCCCCGACGGTCAGGCCCTCGGCGTCCGGGGGGAGGGCTTTGAAGCGGTGGTCGACGCGTTCGGCGGCGGGGTCCGGGGCGCGGCGGGCCGGGCCGGCCGTCGTTCCCGTCCGCGCGGGCGTCCGGGCCGCCGGATCGTTCGCGGGTCCGCCCGCCGGGCGGTCCGTTCGGCCGTCCGCCGGGCCGTTCACCGGATCGTTCGCCGGGTCGGGCATGGGATCTCCTCCTCGTCGGTGTTGCAAGCTGTGCAACGTTCATTGCGCATCTTGCTCATCGTTGTCTAACATCCGGGCCAAGGCCGGGTCAATGGACCCGTGGGAGACGCAGGGAGCACGAGAGTGAGCGGAGACGCACCCGCGGACGCGGCCGCCGCGGCCCCGGACGTCGTCTGCCTCGGCGAGTCGATGGTCACCTTCCTCCCCTCCCGGCCGGGCCCCCTCGCGGACGTCCCTTCCTTCACCCGCGCGATCGGCGGTGCCGAGTCCAACGTCGCCTGCGCCCTGGCCGCCGCCGGCCACCGCGCCAAGTGGGTCGGCCGCGTCGGCCGCGACGGCTTCGGCGACCACCTCCTCGACACCGTCGGCGGCCACGGCGTGGACGTCACCGCCGTCGGCCGCGACCCGCACCGGCCGACCGGGATCTACTTCCGCACGGACCGGGACCGGGCCACCGACGCCCACGAGGTCGTCTACTACCGGGCCGGTTCCGCCGCCTCGGCCATGTCCCCGGCCACCGTCCCCTACGAGACCGTCGCCGGCGCCCGGATCCTGCACCTCACCGGCATCACCGCCGCCCTCTCCGAGGACTGCCTCGCCCTGATGAGGGACCTCACCGCCCCGCGCCCCGGCCGGCCGCTCGTCTCCTTCGACGTCAACCACCGGCCGGCCCTGTGGCGCGACGGCGGCGCGCCCGACGTGCTGCTCGCGCTCGCCCGCCGCGCCGACGTCGTCTTCGTCGGCGCGGACGAGGCGGAAGGGCTCTGGGGCCTGGGGAGCGCCCGCGCCGTCTTCGGCGCCCTCCCCGAACCCGGGGTCGTCGTCGTCAAGCTCGGCGCGGACGGGGCCGTGGCCGTCGACCGCCGCTCCGGGGAGGGCGGTGACGGGGAGGGTGGTACCGGGGAGAGCGGTGCCGGGGGCGGCCGTACCGGAGACCGCCGTACCGGAGACCGTCGTACCGGAGACCGTCGTACCGGGAGCCGCGTGCTCCCCGAGGAAGGCACCTTCGTCCCCGCCCCCCGCGTCGACGTCGTCTCCCCGATCGGCGCCGGGGACGCCTTCGCCGCCGGTTTCCTCTCCGCCACCCTCCGCGGCCTCGGCCTCGGGGACCGGCTCCGCCACGGCCACCTCATGGCCGCCGCCGCCCTCACCGTCCCCGGCGACCTGGCCGCCGCGCGGCGGCCCTCCTGGACGGACCGCGCCGACCGCCTGGTGGCCCTCGACGACGCGGCCTGGGAGACACTTCACCTCGGCCCCGGCTGGACGGAGGCCGACCGGGAGGACGCCGGCCGGCCGGGGGACGGCCGGAAGCCCTCCGGCGGGAAGGACTCCGGCGGGGCGGCCCCCGACCGGGCCGGGAACGGCCGGGAGGACGCCGGCCGGACGGCGGCCCGCCCGGCGGGGCCCGGCCGTACGGGAAACGACCAGGAGGTACGCACGCCATGAGCCAGACCGTCGACCGGGCGCTCAGCATCCTGCCGCTGCTCGCGCGGGGCCCCGCCGACCTCGGGCAGGTCGCCGAGAGCCTCGGCGTCCACAAGTCCACGGCCCTGCGCCTGCTCCGCACCCTCCACGAGCACGGTCTCGTCCACCGCCAGCAGGACCAGCGCTACCGTCTCGGCGCCCGGCTCTTCGCCCTCGCGCAGGAGGCCGTCGAGAACCTCGACGTCCGCGAGATCGCCCACCCCCACCTCGCCGCCCTCAACGAGCGCACCGGGCACACGGTCCACCTCGCGGTGTACGAGGAGGGGGAGGTCCTCTACATCGACAAGGTCGAGAGCCGCTACCCGGTCCGCATGTACTCGCGCATCGGCCGGCCCGTCGCGATCACCGTCGCCGCCGTCGCCAAGCTGCTCCTCGCCGACCTGCCCGAGGCCGAGCGGCGCGCGGTCGCCGCGAAGCTCGACTACCCCCCGTACACGCCCCGTTCGACGCCGAACGCCGCCGCCTTCCTCAAGGAGCTGGAGATCGTGCGCGAACAGGGATGGGCCACCGATCTCGGCGGCCACGAGGAGTCCATCAACTGCGTCGGCGCTCCCGTCCGCGGCGCGGACGGGCGGGTCGTCGCCGCCCTGTCGGTCTCGGCGCCCAACGTGGTGGTCACGGCCGACGAACTCCTCGCCCTCCTCCCGCAGGTGCGCCGCACCGCGGACGCCATCAGCCGGGAGTACTCCGGCACCGCTCCGACCAAGGACACCGCATGACCGAGCAGACGACCGAGAAGACCGCGATCACCCCCGCCACCCACACCGCCCCGCCCGCGAAGTTCTCGCACGGCGTGCGGAAGGGCAACATCCTCCAGGTCGCCGGCCAGGTCGGCTTCCTGCCCGCCGTGGAGGGACAGGCGCCGACGGTCGCGGGCCCGACCCTGCGCGAGCAGACCCTCCAGACCTTCGCCAACGTCAAGGCGATCCTGGAGGAGGGCGGCGCGACCTGGGACGACGTGATGATGATGCGCGTCTACCTGACGGACGTGGACCACTTCGCCGAGATGAACGAGATCTACAACCGGTACTTCGAGGAGCAGGGCCTCAAGGCCCCCGCCGCCGCCCGCACCACCGTGTACGTCGGCCTCCCGCCCGGCCTCCTCGTCGAGATCGACGCGCTGGCCGTCCTGGGCTGAGCAGGACCGCACCGGCACCGGGGCGCCGCGGCCCCGGACGCCCCCGGCGGCTCAGATCCAGCCGCGGCGGGCCGCGACGACACCGGCCTGGAAGCGGTTCACCGCGCCCAGGAGTTCGTGGAGGCGGCTCATGCGCCGGCGCATGGTGCGGACCGACCAGCCGAGCTGACGGGCTATCGCCTCGTCCTTGAGGCCGCTGACCAGCAGGGTCAGCACCAGGCGGTCCTCCTCGCCGAGCGGGTCCTCGGCGGGGAGGTCGAGCGGCAGGGCCTGCTTCCAGCACAGCTCCCAGTAGTCGGTGAGGGCGTCCAGCAGGGCGGAGGGGCGGACGACCGCGGCGCGCACGCCGTCGAGGTCCAGGGAGAGCGGCATCAGCGCCAGCCGCCGGTCCGCGATGGCCAGTTTGATCCGCAGGCCCGGCATCACCCGGGCCTGCTCGCCGCGGCGCACGAGCCCGCGGATGTCCTCCAGCACCCCCGGCCACTCCAGCGCCTCGGGGGCGTAGACCGCGCGGTAGCGCACGCCGCGCCCCAGCGCGTTGCTCTCCACCGGGTTGGAGGTGGTCAGGGCGTACGGCGGCCGGTCCAGCGTCATGACGTCCTCGCGCGCCTCCTGCTGGAGGCGGACGAACCAACGCCCCAGCGCCTCGCGGCCGGTGGCGATCTCCACCTCGTCCTCCCCGGTGGAACCGGCCCGGGCCGCCGCGAAGAGGCGGGACAGCTCGCCCGCCGCCGAACGGACCCGGTCCAGCTCCTCGGCCCTGGCCCGCACCAGGGACTCGACCGCGGCCTCCGGCTCGATCGCCGCGTACCGGCGGCGGACGCCCGCGAGCCGCCCGACCAGACCGTGGTCGTGCAGCCGGTCCAGCGCCCTGGCGGCACGGACGGGGGAGCAGCCGAGGTCGGCGGCGAGTTCGGCCGGGGCCGCCGTGCGCCGGGCCAGGACGGCCCGGTAGACGCTCTCGTCGAACGGATCGATGCCTGCGGCGGTGAGCGCGGTCGTCATATGCGGATACTGGCCCACTTGTGCCAGGGGCAGCAAGGGGCCGCCGGAATCCGTTGTACGGAGAGTGACTTCGGGGCTAGGACCTTTGTCCATGGCCAAGAACCCACGAAGAAGCCGGCGCCTGGCGGCCGTCACGGTCACCACCGCGGCGCTCGCCGGAACGCTCACCGCGCTGCCCGGCACCACGACCGCCACCGCGGACTCGCCCGACACGAACCGGCGGGTCATCGTCGAACTGTCCGGGGAGGCGGCCGTCGCCGCCGCCCCCGGCGGTTCCCTCACGTCCCCGGGCGCCGCCGCGGCCTCCGCCGTCGGCGCCGCCCGGCAGGCCCTGGCGGTACGGCAGGACGCCCTCGTCGCGACCGCCCGGAACGCCGGACTGCACCCCGCCTCGCCCCGCCGACTCGGCCTGCTCGTCAACGCCGTGGCGATGACGGTGCCCGCCTCCGAGACGGCGCGGCTGGCCGCCCTGCCGGGCGTCGCCGCCGTCCGGCCCGACACCCGCGTACAGGTGCGCACGGACACCAGCGTGCCGCTGACCGGCGCGCCCGAGGTGTGGAAGCGCGAGGACCCGGCCGGGACGAAGGCCACCGGCAGGGGCACCGTCGTGGCGGTCCTGGACAGCGGCGTGGACTACGGCCACCCCGACCTGGGCGGCGGCTTCGGCGAGGGCCACAAGGTCGTCGGCGGCTACGACTTCGCCAACGGCGACGGCGACCCGATGGACGACAACGGGCACGGCACCCACGTCGCGGGCATCATCGCGGGCAGGGCGGCCGCGAAGGGGGGCGTCACCGGCATGGCGCCCGACGCGCGCCTGCTGGCCTACAAGGTCACCGGCGCCGACGGCAGCGGGTACACCTCCGACATCATCGCCGGCATCGAGGCGGCGGCCGACCCGGCCAACCCCCACCGGGCCGACGTCATCAACATGAGCCTCGGCGGCCCCGGCGACGGCACCGACCCGCTGGGCCGCGCGGCGACCGCCGCCGTACGCGCCGGAGTGGTCGTCGTCGCGGCGGCGGGCAACAGCGGACCCGGCGCCGGCACCGTCAACACCCCGGCGTCGGCCGACGGCGTCATCGCCGTCGGCGCCTCCACCAGCGGGGTGCGGACGCCCAACGCGTACCTGGCGGGCAGGGAACCCGAACTGATCCAGACGTACCGGGGCATCCTGTCCGCCAACCCGCCCCGGGAACCGGTCACCGCCCCGCTCGTGGACGTCGGCGCGGGCACCGCCGAGGACTGGAAGCGGGTCGGTGACGTACGGGGCAAGATCCTGCGGGCCGACATCCTCGTCGCGCCCGGTACGGACGTCCTGAGCCAGAACGACATCGACTGGGCGCGCGAGGCCGAGGAGCGCGGCGCGCTCGCCGTGCTCGGCGGCCTCCCGGCCCACGGCGGACCCGTGCTCGCCACCACCCCGGGAACGGTCGAGGTCCCGGCGACCCCCGCCCGCCCCGACTTCGCGCGGACCGCCGCCTCCGGCGACTCGCTGCGCATGGACCGCCTGGTCCTCATGGGCATCGACACGACCCAGTACGCCCAGCTGAGCCGCGAACTGGCCGCAGGGAAGGTGCTCGTCACCCTGCGCGGCACCGACTCCACCGACCAGGTGGCCTCGTTCTCCTCGCGCGGCCCCGGCACCGGCTTCGCCCTCAAGCCCGACCTGGTCGCCCCCGGCGTGGAGATCCGCTCGGCGATCCCCACCTCGATGTACGGGCCCGGCGTCTACCGCATGTCGGGCACCTCGATGGCGAGCCCGCACGTCGCCGGCGCCGCCGCGCTGCTGCGCCAGCTGCGCCCGGACCAGGGCCCCGACGCGATCAGGTCCGCACTCGTCGGCACCGCGAAGCAGCTCCCCGGCGCCGGTCCCACCGTCCGGGGCAACGGGCGGCTCGACGTGGCCGCCGCGGCGTCGGCCACCCTCGGCGCCTCCCCGACGGCCGTGTCGTTCGGCCTCGCCGACCTGGCGGACCGGACCGTCGGCGGCACCGCGGAGATACGCCTGACCAACCCCGGCAAGGAGCCGCTGACCACCGCCCTCGGCAGCACCGGGCCCGCCACCGTGTCCCCGGCGCGGGTCACCGTCCCCGCCGGGGGGACCGCGACCGTCACCGTCACCCTGCGCGCCGACCGCCCGGCCGCCGACACGGAGATCAGCGGCCTGATCACGGCCACCCCCGCGCGCGGCCCGGCCCTCCGGGTGCCGTACCTGCTCGTCGTCCGGCACCTGGTCGTCCAGGCGTCCCCCGACCCGAGCGACGGCCGTTCCACCGTGCACGTCGCCGCCCCGGCCGCCCTGGACGCGCCGCCGGAGGTCACCGTCACGCCGCCGCACGGCAAGGCGTTCACCCTGCGCACCACCATGAACGGCGCCGGCTACTACCAGGCCGACGTGACCGGGAAGGCGGCCGGCGCCCACCGGCTGTCCGTGCGGGCCACGACCACCGACGGCCGGCGGATCACCGGCACCGGCGCCTTCGAGGTCACTCCCGCCGGCAGCCGCGGCGACCGATGGGAGCCCATCGGCCCGAACGGCGAGGCCGGACACGTCGCGCTCTCGCCCGCCCGGCCGAAGCAGGCCGTCATGACCCAGTACGGCAAGGCCGCCCCCTGGCTGACCACCGACGGCGGCGCCCACTGGCGCCAGGTGGGCCGGCTGCCGGTCGCCGACGGCAGCGGCACCGGGGCGGTCGTGGTCGACGCCCGCCGTCCCGACCGCTGGTGGTACGCCGTGAACTCGGCCGGCGACCCCACCCGCCGGGGCACGATCCTGCGCACCGACGACAACGGCCGTACCTGGCGCACGCTCGACGTGCCCGACGTCCGCGTCGACGAGTTCGTCGCGGACGAGGGGACCCGCACCCTCGCCGCCGTGACCGGCGACACGCTGAGGGTCAGCACGGACGCGGGCGACAGCTGGGCCGCGTACCCGACCGGCGTGACCGGTCCCGTCCGCGAGGCCGCCCTCGTCGGCGACACCCTGTACCTGGCGACCTTCGACGGCGTCTGGCGGATCGACGGCGTCGGCAAGGGCGACCCCGGCCCGGCGCGCCTCCTCCTCGACGAGCCGGTGGAGGGCGTCTACGGCATGGCGGCCGACTCCGCCGTGGTGGCGACGTACGTCCCCGGCACGGGCGTCCGCGGCTCCTACGACAAGGGCCGCACCTGGTCCACCCTGCTGCCCCTGGAGAGCGGCGGCCACGGACTGTCCGCCTCCGGCGGCGACCTGTACCTGCGCACGCTGTTCGGCGCCGGGCAGGTGAGCCACGACCACGGCAGGACCTGGAAGCCCGCCCCCGCCCCCTCCGGGGCGGCCATCGCGATGGACTACGACCGCTGGGCCGACGGCTCGGTGACCGTGTCCAGCGAACAGGACGGCCTGTACCGCGGTTCGGCCGACGGCACCGGTTACCGGAGGATCGGCGTCCAGGGCCTGACCGTCTTCGCCCTCGCGACCAGTGGCGACCGGCTGCTCGCCGGAACGGTGAGCGGCACCTACCGCACCGCGGTCCCCGTCGCGAGCCCCGAGTGGGGCCCGTCCGGCGGGGAGGGCATGACCGGCCGCCTCACCTCGCACATCGCCGTCTCGCCCGGGGACAGCAGGGTGGTGTGGCAGGTCCGGCGCACCGCGACCGGCCTCTTCGAGGTCTCCCGCAGCGACGACGCCGGCCGGACCTGGCGGGTGAAGGGGGTGTCGTCGGAGATCCCGACCTCGATCCTGGTCCACCCGGCCGACCCGGACCGGGTGACGATCGGCTTCAGGAGCATCCTGGGCGACGGCCTGTTCTCGACCCTCGACGGCGGCAGGACCTGGAAGAACCTCTTCCACCCGAGGGCCTTCGAGGCCATGGCCGGTGATCCGCGCGACCCGCGGCGCCTCTGGCTCGGCAACGCCTCGGGCCTCTACCGCTCGGACGACGGCGGCGTCACCGTGACCAAGGTCGCGGAAGGCCCCGTCTCCGCGATCCTGGTGGACGACCGGCGCCTGGTTGTCGGAGGCTCGTCCGTCCGGGTCAGCACCGACGGCGGCAGGACCTTCCGCACCGCCGACACCGGGCCGCTCGCGGTCCACGTCTCGGACCTGCTGCGGGCCGGCGGGGCGCTCTACGCGGCCACCACCCGCTCGGCCGCGTCCGGACTCGTCCAGGGCGGCCGGGGCGTACTGCGCAGCACCGACAACGGCCTGACGTGGGAGAACGTGTCGAGCGGCCTGCAGAACACCGACGCCACCAAGCTGGCCGCCGCCCCCGACGGCCGCACGCTCTACGTCGGTACGGTCGACGGAGGGGTGCACCGCCTAAAGCTGCGCCGCTGACCCGTTCGCGGGGGCGCGTCCGCGCGAACGGCGCGCCCCCGCGACGGCGCGGCGAGCATCGACATCCTCCTGAAGAACAACACCAACTGGACCTCCGCCACGCATTGGCCCGGTGGGGCGCGTCAACACTACGATGCGACCGCCGGAAAGGCCTTGGATGCTGCGGGCCAGGTGACCGGAACCGGTGCCGAGGTGTCGCAGACGATCACGTGGACGGAAACGACATTGGTGACACCCTGATGAAGGCGAAGAGGATCTTGGCCGCTGTCGGTGCCCTGCTGGCCGCCGGGCTCGCACTCGCCTGGTTCACCGGGTGGGGGCCGGTGGCGCCCGGAACCATCTCCGCCCGTCAGCTGGCGGGAGTGTGGACGGACGGGGACGGGGCCTCCGTGGAGTTCCGTACGGACGGAACGTTCTGCGCCCGTGACTTCCCCGTCGAGCGATCTCCCGAGCGGCTGATCACCTCGTGCGGAGAATGGTCGTTCAGCGACGACGGCGACCGGGACCAGGGGATCGACCTGGGCTTCGACACGCCCTCGTTCGCCCTGGACTCCATGGTGAGGGTCGCCGGGCGGGGCGGCGAGGGCGGGCTCTACGTCCTCTACGACATCGACGACTTGTCGGACCGCGTCGAACTACACCGGCGGGGCTGACGGCACCCACGCACCGGCCGGGGCCGGCGGGAGGTTCCTCCCGTCGGCCCCGGCCTTCGTCCAGGGGATCAAACCGCGCAGTACTGCCCCTGCTTACCGATCGAGCGGTACATGCAGTCCGCGTTCTCCAGGAGCTGGAGCACCGCGTCGCGGTTGCGGGCCGTCTCGCGGTCGATGACCTCGTCGGGCGGGTAGAAGCCGCCGCCGGAGGACGAGGACGGGTACATCTCGAAGGTGTACGCGAAGATCTTCTGCGCACCCCACAGGTAGTCGTCGATCGAGCCGTCCGTGACGTACAGGTCGCTGGACTGCTCGGGCGTGTAGCCGTTGCTCGCCGCCATCTTCTTCCCCGCGGCCGCGAAGGCGTTCCGGTCGTCCGCGGTCATGCCGGTGGTGGTGTCGGCGGTGGTCCAGCCGAACGGCCAGAGGACCAGTTCGCTGTACGTGTGGAAGTCGATGGCCGCCTTGATCTGCTGCTTCCCGCCGACCACCCGGGAGCGGACGAAGTCGGCGACGACCTTCACCTCGGGGGCGGACTCGGGGGCCGCGCCCCGGTAGGTCTCGGAGCCCTTGGAGCCGGACGAGCCGCCGCAGCAGCCCCACTTGTAGTCCCAGTTCCGGTTGAGGTCCGTGCCGACGTACGAGGAACCGGAGTTGGGCTGCCGGTTCTTGCGCCAGCTCCGGTACGAGCCGGAGGCGATGTCGTACTCGCCGCCGTCCGGGTTGAGGTCCGGGACGATCCAGATCTCGCGCCCGTTCACGGCGTTGGTGATCCTGCTGTCCGTGCCGTAGCCCGCGCCGAGTTCGCGCAGCAGGTAGAGCGCCATCTCGACGGTGAGGTGCTCGCGGGCGTGCTGGTGGTGGGTGAAGAGGACCTCGGGCTCGTTCTCGTCGGCGGCCACGTTGTCGCTGATCTTGATCGCGACGATGTCCCGGCCCTCGTACGACTTCCCGATCACCCGCTTGCTCATGATCGAGGGGTACTGGGCGATCCGCTGGTCGATCTCCGCGTTCGCCTCGGCGTAGTTGTGGTAACGGGAGTCCGCCGACGGGAAGTCCAGCGGGCCGAGCGCCGACCGGACGGCCCCGCCCCGGTCCGGAGGGGCCGGCAGGGCCACCGGCTCGTGGCCCAGGGCCCGGAGGCGCCCGAGCTGTTCGGCGTTCGCGCTGACCACGACCGAGCGGGCGTCGACCTCGTCGATCGAGACGCCGGTGGCGGTGAGCGCGGTGCGGGCGGCCGGGGTGGAGGGTCCGGTGATCTCGTACTGCCGGATCACCTCCCCGGCCCCGGCGGCGCGGGCGGTGCCGGCCGGCGCGGGGTCGGCCCCGGCGGGGGTCGCGAGCGCGGAGAGGGGCGCC
Organism: Streptomyces sp. NPDC041191; assembly: GCF_055591945.1. Lineage (NCBI taxonomy): Bacteria > Bacillati > Actinomycetota > Actinomycetes > Kitasatosporales > Streptomycetaceae > Streptomyces > Streptomyces sp. NPDC041191. Next base: position 94,632 of record NZ_JBVIZC010000006.1, read on the forward strand.
GCGAGGGCGAGCGCCAGGAGGGCCGCCAGGCCGGCGGACCTCCTGCCGCGGGGTGAACGTCGCATGCTGTCTCCTGTGGTGTGGGGGGTGGGGGAGCGCGACAACGAGAACGACGGAGCGAGGTGGAGCGGCGTGCCCGGCACATGGTGGACTCATGTCATGGACTGGTCAAGGTAGGGGGTTCGGTCATACTGTCCCGCGTGGGGACCCTCATCGGCAGATACGTCATCGAGAACAAGCTGGGCGAAGGCGGCATGGGCACCGTGTACCTCGCCCGCTCGCGCGGCGGACGCGCCGTCGCCGTCAAGGTGGCGCGGCCGGAACTCGCCTCCGACCCCTCCTTCCGCGCCCGCTTCCGCGCCGAGGTCGCCGCGGCCCGGCGGGTCGGCGGCTTCCACACCGCGCAGGTCGTCGACGCCGACCCCGACGCCGAGGCGCCCTGGCTCGCCACCGCCTACATCCCCGGCCCCACCCTCGCCGGACTCGTCGCCGCCGAGGGCCCGATGGACGAGCCGCGGCTGCGCGCGCTCGGCGCCGCGCTCGCGGAGGCCCTGGAGGCCATCCACGCCTGCGGGCTCGTCCACCGCGACCTCAAGCCCGGCAACATCGTCATGGCGTCCGACGGACCGCGCGTCCTCGACTTCGGGATCGCCCGCGCGGTCGAGTCGACCCGGCTCACCGCCACCGGCTCCGCCTTCGGCACCCCCGGCTACCTCGCCCCCGAACAGGCCCTCGGCGAGGAGGTGACGGGCGCCACCGACGTCTTCGCCCTCGGCGCCGTCCTCGTCGCCGCCGCGGGCGGACGCCCCTTCGGCGAGGGCACGCCCATGGGCCTCATGTACCGCTCGGTCCACGAGGCCCCGGACCTCGGCGCCGTCCCCGGGGCGCTGCGCGGCCTCGTGGCGCGCTGCCTCGCCAAGGACCCGGCCGAGCGGCCGACGCCGGACGAGATCCTGGACGCGCTGGGGGAGGCGGAGCCGGGGGCGGGGACGGGAGCGCCGACCGCCACGGTGGTCGTACCGGCGGTGGACGGGGGAGTGCCCGCGGTGTCCGGCGGGGGCGTGCCGCCCGTCGGCCCCGCCGCGGCGGCCGCGGCCGGTTTCGTGACGGTCCCCGCGTCCGCGCCCCCGGCCGGGTACGGGTATCCGTCCGCGCCGGGCTTCGGGCCCCCGGTCGGCGCCGCGCCCGCCCCGGGCTACGGGCCTCCCGCCGCCTACGCCGTCCCCCCGCCGCCCTCCTCCGCACCGGGGGACCCGGCCGTCTTCGTGGCCGCCGACCGGGTGTCCGGGATCGTGGTGGACGGTTCCGGGGTGCACCTCCAGCTCTACGGCGAGGAGGTGGAGTTCGGCTGGGAGGAGATCGCGGGCGTGGACCTGGCGCGCACCCGGCGCGGCCGGGGACTGCGCGTCGCGGTCTCGCTCCGCGAGGGCGGCGCGTACACGTGCGAGCTCGACGGCCGCCGCGCCGCCCGCGTCGACGAGTGGACGGTCCGGCTCGACGCGGTCCTGGCCGGTTTCCTGCCCCGCCGCTGAACACGCCTTCCTCCGGGGCCGGATCGTGGTTCTCGGAGTGGCCGGCGCTCTTGAAGCGGGTCAGTGCTCTCGAAGGTGACCAGTGCTCTCGAAGTGGATCGGGGCTTCCGGAGCCGATCGGGGCTCCTGGAGCGGACTGGCGCTCCCGGAGCGGTCCGGCGCTCCCGGAACAGCCTGTCGCTCCCGAAGTGGAGCAGTGCTCGCGAAGCGAATCGGCGCTCGCGAAGCGAATCGGCGCTCCCGAAACGGAGCAACGCCGCCGGGGGAGCGGCGGCGCTGCGGGGCCCGTAGGCGCGGGGGAAGGGCGTACGCGTACGGGGAGTTCCTGCGCGCACGGGAAGGACGTACGCGTAGGAGGAGGTTCCGCGCGCCGGGAGAGGCCGTGCGCGCGGCGGGTGTCCCTCCCGGGCGCGGGAGGGACACCCCGTCCGCTACGGGAGGCCGTGCACGTGCGGGCCGACCGCGTTCGACCAGGCGTTGCCCGCCGTCGCGTCCCAGTTGGTCGACCAGGTCATCGCGCCGCGCAGCGTCGGCCACGCCTGGGCCGGCTTGAAGGTGCCGCAGCCGGTGAGCTTCGTCAGGCAGTCGAGGGCGTTGTTCACGACCTGCGGGGAGACGTAGCCACTGCCCGCGCCCCGGGTGGAGGCGGGGACGCCCAGGCCGACCTGGGACGGATCGAGCCCGCCCTGGATCTGGATGCAGGCGAGCGCGGTGAGGAAGTCCACCGACCCCTGGCTGTACACCTTGCCGTCGCAGCCCAGCATCGAACCGCTGTTGTAGTACTGGGTGTTGACGACCGTGAGGATGTCCTTCACGGCGAGCGCGGTCTTGAAGTACTCCGTGCCCGTGGACTGCATGTCGATGGTCTGCGGGGCCATCGTGAGCACCAGGCCCGGGCCCGCCTTCGCGGAGAGCTGGCGCAGCGCCTTGGTGAGGTAGGTGGAGTTGATGCCGTGTTCGAGGTCGATGTCGACGCCGTTGAAGCCGTACTCCTGCATCAGGGCGTACGCGCTGTTCGCGAAGGCGGTCGCGCTCGCGTCGCTGTTGATCGTGACGTTGCCCTTCTCGCCGCCGACGGAGATGATCACGGACTTGCCGACCGCCTTCTTGGCCGCGACGTCGGCCTTGAAGTCGGCCACCGAGGCGTAGCCGACGGCCGGGTCGAGGGTGAAGGTGATCTGGCCGGGCGTGGTGGTCGAGTCGGCGAAGGAGACGGCGATGATGTCGTACGCCGCCTGCACGTCCCGCAGCTTCTGCTTGGCCGCGCCGTTGTCGAAGTTCTGCCAGTAGCCGGTCACGGCGTGCTTGGGCACGGCCGGGCCGGGGCCGGTCTGGTCCTTGGCGGTGCGCGCCGTCACGGCGGCGGACTTCGCGGACTCGCCCGCCGCGTTCGTCGCGGACACCTGGAACTGGTAGGCGGTGTCGGCGGTGAGCCCGGTGACCGTCGTGGAGGTGCCGCTCACGGTCTGCGGGGCGGTGCCGTCCCGGTACACCTTGTAGGCCGTCGCGCCGGAGACCGCGCCCCAGCTCAGGTTCACGGAGGAGGAGGTGACGGTGCCCGCCGCGAGGCCGGCCGGGGTGGACGGGACGACCGGGTCGGGGTCCGGGACGCCGCCCCCGTCGGGTCCGAAGACGCTCACGTCGTCGACGAGGTAGGGCGAGGTGCCGTACCAGCCGTGGGTGTAGATCTCGACCGAGGTGGTGGAGGCGCCCGTGGTGAAGGTGGTGGTGAGCTGCTTCCAGGACGGGGAGTCCGGCGTCCAGGTGGAGACCGAGCCGGTGCCGGTCCCGGTGCCGCTCGCGCCGAGGTAGGCGTACCCGCCCTGGACCCAGGCGCTCAGCGTGTACGTCGCGTTGGGCTTCACGGTCACGGTCTGCGTGCACTTGGCGTTGTCGAGGCCGGCGGGGGCCGCCTTCAGGGCGCCGGTGCCGGTGCGGACCGGCGAGGAGACGGCGGTGCCGCTCCCGCCGGAACAGGCCCAGTTGGCCAGGCCGTTCTCGAAGCCCGCGTTCCTGGCGACGTTGACGTCCGCCGCCTGGGCGGTGCCGGCGCCGCCGACGAGGACGAGTCCGGAGCCGACGGCGAGCGCGAGGGCTCCGCCGAGCCATCTGCCTCCGCGCGGGCGGGTGGGGGTGCGGTCCACGTGCGTCCTCCGTGGGGGAGTTGGGGATGTGGAGGTGCCGTACGGAGGGGGGGCGTACGGGGTACGGGTTTCGGACGGTGGCCACCGTTGTGGGAACAAGCTGGTCCAGACCAATCGCATTGTCAAGACTTCCGACGGCGAGAGGCGTCCGCCCGGACGCGACAAATGGAGGGAGCTTGGCGGATTGTGTGTTCACCACCCCGGGGCACGTGGATAAGGTGCAGAGACGGCGGCACCCCGGTGCGACGCCGTGAACGCGGTAGGTGAGCCGTGACTCCCGGGAAACCGGGGGCCGGAGGGGACGGGGGGCCGACGTGCCGACAGCGATCGCGGTCACCAGCGCCGACCTGGTGCTGCCTCCGGTCGATCCCGGAACCCCGCGGGCCGCCGTGTTACCGCCCCCCGAGGGCCGGCCGCTCGACGCCTCGGTGGCGGACATGCGCCAACTCCTCGCCCGGTACGGACACGTGGTCGTCGTCTGTCCCACCTCCGCGCCGGTCGCCGTCGCCCGGCGCCTCCACGCCGTCCGCGCCCTCCTGGAGAGCGACCGGATCGCCCTGGTCAGGACCGACCTGCCGCCCCTCGGCGCGGCCGTGCTCGTCCGCCAGCTGTGCCGGCTGGCCGGCTGCGACTTCACCCCCGGCGTCCTCGCCTCCGCCGCCCGGCTGCTCGCCCACTACATCTACGCGGGCGCCGTCCTCGGCTCGGTCTCCCGGCTCGACCGCGTCCCCGTCGGCCTCGGCTCCCACCTCAAGGGCTGGCTGCCCGGCGCCCACTTCGCCGTCCTCGCCGGCCCCACCCCGCAGATCGTGCGCGTCGGCGACCGGGAGGAGTCCCTCGCGGGGCCGGAGTTCACCACCGAACTCCTCCTCGCCCGCGGCCGGCTCCAGACCGACTGGCCCGCCACCACCCTCGTCCCCCGGTGGCGCATCCCGGGCCCCGTCCAGGAGACCCCGCTGCCCGCCTCCTCGCCCGCCTGGTGGGGCACCGGCAGGCTCGTCGAGTTCGCCGCCCACCTCCCCGACCTGTCGGTCCTCCACCAACTCGTCTCCTCCGTACGGCGGGACACCTGCCACTGGTGCGGCATGGACCTCATCGGGGACCGCTGCGGCTTCTGCGCGGCCCCGCTGACCGTTCCCGACCGGGAAGACCGGGGAACCCACGCGGTCCGGCGCACCGGCGCGTACGGGGAGCCGTACGCGGACGCGCGCGAGGAGCCGGGCACCGGCGCGTACGGGCAGCCGTACACGGGCGCGTACGAGGAACCGCGCACCGGCGCGAACGCCGTCCACGGACCGGGGACCGCCGCCCCCCACGCCCTGGGCCCCGCCGGACGGACCGCCCCGCCCGCCCTCGGCCCGGCCCCCCGCGCCCCCGGCCCCCGCACCCCCCGCGCCCTGCCGTGAACGGTCTCCCCGGGCCCCCGCCCCCTCCCCGCCCCGCCACCGGCCCCGTACCACCGGCCGGCCGACCGCCGGCCCACCCGTCCGCCCGTCCGCCCGGACCCACGTCTCCGATCGAGGTAGTACGGCCATGAACTCCCGCCAGCGCCGCGGCGTCGTCCTGCTGCTGCTGTCCGTCCTGTGCGCCCTCGGCGCCTTCGCCGGTGTGCTCGCCGTCATCAGCGACGTGAACACCAAGGTCGGTCCGGAGACCACCGCGTACCGGATCAAGAAGGACGTGGCCCCCTACACCACCCTGACCCCGGGGCAGTTCGAGAAGATCACCATGCCGAAGCGCTGGCTCTCCGAGACCGCCGTCACCGACCTCGGCCGGCTCCGGGGAAAGATCGCCGTCACCGAACTCAAAGCGGGCTCCCTCCTCCAGGAGGACATGATCGTCGACCGGCCGGCGCTCCAGCCGGGCCAGCAGGAGATCGCCATCATGATCGACGCCGCCACCGGCGTCGCGGGCAAGATCACCGCCGGCGCCACCGTCAACATCTACGCCACCTTCGCGGGAGAGAAGAAGGGCGACCCCGACCAGTCCCGGATGATCGTCGCCGGCGCCCGCGTCCTCGACGTCGGCAGGCTCACCCCGGTCTCCGACCGCTCCGACCGGTCCGACCGCGCCACCTCCACCGTCCCCATCACCTTCGCGCTCTCGACCCTCGACACCCAGCGCGTCGCGTACGCCGAGTCCTTCGCCGAGCACGTACGCCTCGCCCTCGTCGCCCCCACCAGCGGCGGCGCCCCGGCCGACCAGCGCGACCGCACCTACACGCTCGACAAGGACAAGTGAGGCCGGTATGACCACGAGGATCCTGCCGGCCGTCGGCGACCCCGACGCGTCCCGGTCCGTCGTCACGCTGCTCAGCCAGCTCCCCGACGCCGAACCCGCCCCGCCGGCCGCCGACTCCACCCAGCTGGTCGACACCCTCGCCCGTCTCGCCGCCGCCTCCCTGGACGAACTCCCCGAGGTCGTCCTCGTCCACGAGCGGATCGGCCCCGTTCCCGCGCTCGAACTCGTCCGCGAGGTGGCCCTCCGCTTCCCCGCCGTCGGCGTCGTCCTCATCACCGCCGACGCCAGCCCCGTCCTCTTCTCCGCCGCCATGGACTCCGGGGCCCGGGGCCTGGTCACCCTCCCCCTCGGCTACGAGGAACTCGCCAGCCGCGTCCAGGCCGCCGCCCAGTGGTCCGCCGGCGTCCGCCGCCACCTCGGCACCGGCGCCGACCGGGGGGCCGGCGGCCCCGGCGGCACCGTCGTCACCGTCAGCGGCGCCAAGGGCGGCGTCGGCACCACCGTCACCGCCGTCCAGCTCGCCCTCGCCGCCCGCGCCTCCGGCAAGAGCGTCGCCCTGGTCGACATGGACCTCCAGAACGGCGACGTCGCCTCGTACCTCGACGTCCAGTTCCGGCGCTCCGTCGCCGACCTCGCCGCCATCACCGACATCTCGCCCCGCGTCCTCCAGGACGCCGTCTACGTCCACGAGACCGGGCTCTCGCTGCTGCTCTCCCCCGCCGAGGGCGAACGCGGCGAGGAGGTCACCGACCGCGCCGCCCGCCAGGTCGTCAGCGCCCTGCGCGGCCGCCACGAGGTCGTCGTGGTCGACTGCGGCTCCCGGCTCGACGGCGCCAACGCCGCCGCGATCGAGATGGCCGGCACCGCGCTCCTCGTCACCACCCCCGACGTGGTCGCGGTCCGGGCCGCCAAACGGACCGTGCGCATGTGGGAACGGCTCCAGGTCCGCAAGGCCGAGGAGACCGTCACCCTCGTCAACCGCCACCACCGCTCCAGCGAGATCCAGCCCTCCCTCGTCCAGAGGATCACCGGCACCCGCGTCGCGGGCGTCGCCGTCCCCGCCCAGTTCAAGGAGCTCCAGGCCGTCGTCGACGCGGGCCGCCTCCACGAACTCGACGCCAGGTCCACCGTCAAGCAGGCCCTGTGGGCCCTCGCGGGAGAACTGGGCCTGACCGGGGCCCCGGCGGCGGGCGCCCCCGGCAAGCAGCTCGCCCGCGCGGGCGACCGGGGCTCCCTCGGCCTGCGCCGCCGCACCGGGGGCCGCTGACCGATGCGCATCCACCGGGACGGCGCCACGGGCGCCGGGGACGACAGGGGACAGGTGGCGATCGAGTTCGCCGGCATGGTGCCGCTGATCCTGCTCACCCTCGCCCTGCTCTGGCAGGTCGTCCTGGTCGGTTACGCCTACACGCTGGCGGGGAACGCGGCGGACGAGGCGGCGCGGGCGTGCGCGGTCGACGACGACGGCCCGGCCGCCGCCCGCCGCCACGTCGACGGGGCCTGGAGCGCCTCCGGCGGGGACTGCGTGCCCGGCGGCGGGATGGTCCGCGTCCGCGTCGAGGTCGAGGTCCCGGCCCTGGTCCCGGGCCTGGGAGGACTCTTCCCGGTCACGGCCGACGCGGGCGCGGTGAAGGAGGAGGACCCGGCACCATGAGCCCACGACCGCGCACGGGAGCCCGCGACCGCGGCCAGGTCGCCGTCGAGTACCTGGGCTTCCTCCCGATCCTGCTCCTCGTCGGCCTCGCGGGCCTCCAGCTCGGCATCGCCGCGTACGCCGTCCAGCAGGCGGGCACGGCGGCCCGCGCGGCGGCACGGGCGGCGAGCAGCGACGCGGAGGACGCGCCGAGCGCCGAGGAAGCGGCCGCCGCGGCCGCGAGCGGCTGGCTCCGCCCCTCCGTCTCGGGGCCCCGCAGGGGCGGCGGCGAAGTCACCGTCACCGTCACCGTGCGCATCCCCTCCGTCGTCCCCTTCTGGAAGGACTTCGGCGACGCGGAGAAGACCGTCACCATGCCGACGCCCGACGAGGAGGACCTGCCATGAGCCTGCGCTCCCGGATGCACACCCCTGAGGAGAAGGGCGCGGTCACGGCCAGGGAGGACGGCCATCTCGTCGCCGCCTTCCGCGCCAAGCTCCTGGAGGAGATCGACCTCACGGAGATGTCCGCGCTCGCCGCCGCCGAACGCCGGGCCCGCCTGGAGCGCGTCCTCGGGCACATCATCAGCCGCGAGGGCCCGGTCCTCTCCACCGCCGAACGCTCCCGGCTGATCCGCCGGGTCGTGGACGAGGCCCTCGGCCTGGGCGTCCTGGAGCCGCTGCTCGAAGACGCCTCGATCACCGAGATCATGGTCAACGGCCCCGACCAGATCTTCGTCGAGCGGGGCGGCCGCGTCGAACTCCTGCCGCTCCGCTTCGCCTCCCACGACCAGCTCATGCAGACGATCGAGCGGATCGTGTCGACCGTCAACCGGAGGGTCGACGAGTCGAACCCGATGGTCGACGCCCGCCTCCCCTCCGGCGAACGCGTCAACGTGATCATCCCGCCGCTCTCCCTCACCGGCGCGACCCTCACCATCCGCCGCTTCCCCCGCGCGTACACGCTCCACGAGATGCTCGGCCTCGGCTCCCTGGACGAGCAGATGCTGCTCCTGCTCTCCGGGCTCGTGCAGGCCAGGTTCAACCTGATCGTCTCCGGGGCCACCGGCACCGGGAAGACGACCCTCCTCAACGCCCTCTCCGGGCTCGTCCCGGAGGGCGAACGGATCATCACCATCGAGGACTCGGCCGAACTCCAGCTCCAGCAGTCCCACGTCATCCGCCTGGAGGCCCGGCCGCCCAACATCGAGGGCCGCGGTGCCATCACCATCCGCGACCTCGTCCGCAACTCCCTCCGCATGCGCCCCGACCGGATCATCGTCGGGGAGGTCCGCGGCGGCGAGACCCTCGACATGCTCCAGGCGATGTCCACCGGCCACGACGGCTCGCTCGCCACCGTCCACGCCAACTCCGCCGAGGACGCCCTGATGCGGCTCCAGACCCTCGCCTCCATGTCCGAGGTGAAGGTGCCGTTCGAGGCCCTGCGCGACCAGATCAACAGCGCGGTCGACGTTCTCGTCCAGCTCACCCGGCATCCCGACGGAACCCGCCGGATCACCGAGATCGCCGTCCTCGCCTCGCACGGCCGCGAACGCTTCCTGCTCGCCACCGTCTGCCGCTTCCACGCCCAGCCGCTCGCCGCCGACGGACGGGTGTACGGGCAGTTCACGTACCATCCGCTGCCCCGCCGGGTCGCCGAACGCCTCTACCTGGCCGGGCAGCCCGTCCCGCAGGCGTTCGGCGTGGCCGCCACCGACGCCCACCTGACCACCCGCGAAGCCGTCTAGGCCCCGCACGACCGAGGAGCAAGGGCCATGACCGACCCCTTCTGGCCGACGGCAGCCGTCGCGCTGCTCTGCTGCGTCCTGGGCGTGACCGGCGTCCAGCTGTACGCGAGCGGGGCCCGCCGGCACGCCGCCCTCGTCGCCCGCCTGGACGAGACGGGCGCACCCGAGACCGCCGGCCGCCGCAGGCGCCGCTTCCGGGGCATCGACCGGCGGGTGCGCCGGACCACCCTCGGCCGCAAGCTGGAGCTGCGGATCGCGGCCACCGGCCTCGACGTCACCCCGGGGGAGTTCACGGTGGCCCTCACGGCGACCGTGGCGGTCCTGTGGGCGGTGGGACAGGCGGCGCTGTCGCCGTTCTTCGGCCCGATCTGCGGTCTCCTCGGCGTCTGGGTCGCCCTCGGGTACCTCAACTGGCAGCGTCAGAAGCGCATCGAGAAGTTCATCAACCAGCTCCCCGAACTCTCCCGCATCCTGGCCAACGCCACCCAGGCCGGACTCGCCCTCCGCATGGCCCTCGGCCTCGCCGCCGAGGAGCTGGAGGCCCCGGCCGGCGACGAACTGGAGAAGGTCGCCCAGCAGCTGGCCGTCGGCACCTCCCTGGACGACGCCCTCGGAGAACTGGCCGAACGCCTGCCCTCCCGCGAGCTCGTCGTCCTCGTCACCACCCTGGTCCTCGCCAACCGGGCCGGCGGCACCGTCGTCTCCTCCCTGCGCAACCTCACCGAGACCCTGGAGGAGCGCAAGGAGACCCGGCGCGAGGTCCGCACCCAGCTCTCGCAGGTGAGCATGACCGCGTACTCCGTGCCCGTCATCGGCGTCGGATCGCTGCTGCTCATCGACAACCTGCAACCCGGGTCCCTGGACCGCATGACCGGTTCGGGCCTCGGGCAGCTCGCCGTCGTCGTCGCCCTCGCCCTGTACGGGGTCGGCTTCGCCGTCATCCGCCGCTTCTCGAAGATCGACGTGTAGGGACGGCCGCCGTGGACCTCCTCCTCGCCCTCCTGGCCGGACTCGCCGTGGCGGGCGCCTGCTACGGGATACGCCTCTACCGGGCCGACGCCAGGCTCCCCGACGACCTCCGGCTCGCCCTGGAGGTCGGCGCGACCCGTACGGGCGCCGTCGACTCGGCGGTGGACCGCCTGGGCATGCGCTGGTCGCCGGCGGTCCTGCGCCTGATGGGCCCGAAGCGGGTCAACGCGGTACGCCGCCGCATCGACCTGGCCGGAAACCCCGGCGGCCTCACCATCGACCGGTACGGGGCGCGCAGGGCGGTCTACGGCTTCCTGGGCGTCCTGGGCGCCCTGACGATGCTGAGCAGGGGCGCGTACCTGACGGCCCTGCTCCTGCTCGCCTTCGGGGCGTTCTGGACGGAGGTCGGCATCTGGTCGGCGGTCCGCATCCGCAAGGACCAGATCGAACGCACCCTTCCGGACTTCCTGGACGTCCTGGCCGTCGTCGTCTCGGCGGGCCTCGGCTTCCGCCAGGCACTGGAACGGGTGGCGGAGAAGTACGAGGGACCCTGGTCCGACGAACTCCGCATCACCCTGCGCCAGATGGACATGGGCGTCAGCCGCCGCCAGGCCTTCGACGAACTGCGCCGCCGCAACGACTCGGAGCAGGTCGCCCAGTTCGTCACCGCCCTCCAGCAGGGCGAGGAGCTGGGCGCCCCGATCGTGGACACCCTCATCCAGATCGCCAACGACATGCGCCGCACCGACGCCCAGAACGCCCGCCGCAAGGCGGCGAAGGCGGTCCCGAAGGCGACCATGGTCATCACGACCCTGATGGTCCCGGCGACGATCATCCTCCTGGGCGCGGGCCTGTTCCTGGGCACGGGGACGGACTTCGGGGCGGTGACGGGTAAGTGAGCGGCCGACAGCAACGGAGGTGTTGATGCGACTGCACACGGGAAAGAAAGCTCCAGGAACCTTGACCATGCGAACCACCACTCAAGTAATTTGCATATGCGACGAGTGCGTCATGGCGCGGGTTGGGTGTAGGAGGTGGGGGGGATGACCTCAGTGGATCTGGTGGAGCCGGCCGTCACGCACCTGGGCGGCCGGTGGTCCAGTGAGAGAGCTTTTTTCTTCTCTGAACTCTCTACCTGTGCCCACGTCGAGACCGTAGCCTCCTGGCAAGGTGTCGGGCTCCGGAGATGACCAAACTTGACGACCGGGCCCGGAGGACCTGGGTATTGAAGGAAGCGTGGGCGTACAGTGCCCGCGCACAGGCGTCCGACCGCAGAGGGGACCACGATGAACGACGCGATGCTAAAAGTCCTGGCCAAAGCCAAGATCGAACTCACCTCGCGTGCGCGCCCCGAGGATCGCGGGCAGACGGCGGTGGAGTACCTGGGAATCATCGTGGTGGTCGTGGCAATCGTGGTGGCGATCACGGGGACGGACATCGGGAGCACGATTATGACGGCGATCAAGAACAAAATCGCCGAGCTGACCGGCTGAATTTTCATTGCGGCAGGGACTCGGGACAGGCTTTTCCTGTCTACATCGCTGTCATAGGGGGGTTGTTGTTCTTGGCCTTCGCCTACTTCGCGATAGGTCAGGCCGCGTCTGCTCGAAATAATGCCCAGAGTGCCGCTGACGCGGCAGCCCTGGCGGCTGCGCAGGATGCCCGGGATCAGTTGCGTGAAGGCTGGCTCGAAGTGCTCCTCGACCCGGATCGGTGGGGCGAATTCCTTGAAGGGAGGGCTTACGTGCCAGAAGCCGCGTGTGAGAGCGCGGCGGTCTTCGCATTCCGGAATGGAGCCGACCTTGTCGCTTCTGGCTGTGAGCCGCTCTCCTCGGAGGGCAGCGGATTCAGGGTGACGGTGCGCACGGCAGGTGGAGAGCCGAACCGCGCGACGGCGTCCGCAGAGGCGGTGATCAAGCCGCGTTGTATGTTCAAAAAACAGGAACCTACCCCAGAGTTGCCGACATCCTCGCCCACGTCCCCTCCGTCGGGTGAGCCCGAAGAACCCGAAGAAGAGGAACACGCTTCGATTCGTGGGCTTTTCTGTGCTGGCGAACCCTGGGACGTCGACTTGAAAGATCCAAAGCTTCCCAGTGCTGCGGATCTGTTCATCGTCCGACTGTCCAAATGAACTGAAAAGAGTAAAGGATGAGCGTTGCATGAGCCTACGGTACGCGCGGAATCTTCGTGGAACGGCCGTCGTCGCCGTTGCGTCGATGGCACTCCTCGTGGTTGGTTGTGGAGTGGGTGAGGAGCCGAAATCGGATAAACCTTCTGTTGTGGCGACAGCTTCTCAGGGGGAAAGTAAAACGAAGGGCTCGCAGTCGGCTGATGAGCCGACAGAGACTGTGGCGGTCCTCAGGGGACAGGACGGTTTCGAGTTGACCATCAATTCGGCGGTTCGTGATGCTGGCGGATTCCTGACTCTCAAGGGAGCTCTGAAGAATACATCTGAAAAAGGGCGAGCGGTTCCCGATGTTGTGAGGGGGGATGAGACAGAAGTGCTGAAGCACGGAACGTCTCTGGGAGGGGCCACTCTCGTGGATTTGGCGGGGAAGAAGCGCTACTACGTTCTGCGGGACACGGACGGGCGACCGTTGACCACAACAGGTCTGGGGATTGTCTCGGCCGGCAAGTCGGTCGATATCTTCCTCCAGTTCCCCGCACCCCCCACCTCCACCACCGAAGTCTCCTTCCAACTCCCCACCTTCGAACCCGCCACCCTCACCCTCTCCTGAGGCGACGCCATGACGACGACACACCGCCGCCTCGCCACCCTCGCCCTCGTCTCCGTGGTCCTGTGGCCCGCCACCGCGCCCGCCGCCCGGGCCGACGATCCGCCCGGCTCCGCCGGCAGCGCTTCCCCCGCGCCCGTCATCGACGAGACCGCGCCGGGGTTGATGCTGCCCGACGGGGCCGTGCTCGCGCCCGCCAAGGTGCTCGACATCAAGCAGATCGTCGAGGAGGAGGGCGGCGCGCAGCGGCGGCAGGACACCAACGTGGACGTGACCTTCGCGCTCCAGGCCGAGGTCCTGTTCCCGAAGGACAGCGCCAAGCTCGGCGCCGCCGCCACCAGCCGGATCGCCGCGATCGCCGCCGAGATCAACAAGCAGGGGTCGGGGCGGGTCCGGGTCTTCGGGTTCACCGACAACCTCGGGACGTACGAGCACGGCCTGAAGCTCTCGAAGCAGCGCGCCGTGGCCGTGCAGCAGGTGCTCGCCCGGGCCCTCGACCCCGGGACGACCTTCGACATCCGTGGTTACAGCGAGGACTATCCGATCGCCGACAACGCCACCGAAGAAGGCCGCAAGAAGAACCGGCGGGTCGAGGTCTCCTTCCCGCGCACCACCCCGCCCGCCGCCCCCTGAGCAGCGGTACCAGGGGCGGGGGCCGTACGGGCAGGCGCCATGAGCAGGACGCGGGTCCGGCGGCTCTCCGGTGCCTTCGCCCCCGGGCGCGACCGCCCCACCGCACCGCGTGCCGCCTCCGCGTTCCGTCGCAAAACACGGAATCGGCGGTGTCCGCCCGCCGGTCGGGGGCATTCTGAACAGATGACGACGATGCCGAGCGTGACGCCGGGTGAGCAACTGGTCAGTGATCTCGTCACCCGGATTCCCGGGTTCCGGGGGGCCTACGAGACCCATGTGTTCCATCAGGGCGGTGTGTTGCCGCACGTGTTCTTCTGGGACGTCGTCCAGGACACCGTCCGTTCCTTCCTCGGCGAGGACCCGGCCGCGCCCGACTGGCGCCGCACGCTCGCCTTCCTGGAGGAGGAGGTCCGTCGCGGGGACCACGGCGTCGACGAGGTCATCGTGACCTCGTTCCTGGGCGACCTGCCCTCTCCGCACGAGCCGGGGCACGCGATCGTCCACCGGCTCGGCCCCGTCATGGCCGCGAAGTTCGCCCGCGTGAGGCCGCTCGGCTGATCCCTCGGCTGATCCCTCGGCCGGTCTCCGGCCGATCCTCCCTCGGGCGACCTCCGGCCGATCCCCGCGCCGGTCTCTCCACCAGCCTCCCCGCGCGGCCCTGAGCGGTCCCGCGCGGCCCTGAGCGGTCCCGCGCGGCCCTGAGTTGCCCCGTGCGCCCCCGTGTTATTCAACTAGCCTCCCACCAGGGGTACTTGGGTATCGTTCCCCGGACATGCCGAGGCTGACGCGCTCCGGCGCGGACCGGGGGTGGCGGAAACGTGCTGAGTGACGAGGACGTCCTGGCGGCCGTGCGGCGCAGTCTCCAGGAGCGCGGCGAGACCGGCCGGGTGCTTCCGGAGGAGGCGGACATCAGCCACCACCTCCTGATCGAGGGGAAGATCCTGCGCAGCATGGAGACCCGCACGGAGGAGGAGCGGTTCCACCAGGGCTCCATCGACCTGTCGGACCGGCCCGTGTACGGCTCCGACCTCCACGCGTACCGCATACCGCCCCCCGAGGACCCCGCCTCCGGGACGACGCTGAGACTGGTGCGGCGCGGTTCGGTGGACGACCGGTCCTGCGACTGCGGCAACGGCGTGGTGGCCTGCGAGCGCTGCAAGGGGAGCGGCGAGCTGCCGTGTGCCCCGGCCAAGGCGTGCGGCGAGTGCCGGGGGATCGCCGCCTGCCTGTGGTGCGACGGCACCGGTCGCCGCAGCCGTCAGACGCACAGCCGGCTGAACACGGGGCAGCAGGCGAGGGAGGGACGCGTCACCTGCGGCAAGTGCGGCACCGCGAACGCGGCGTGCGCCGGCTGCCGCGGACACGGCGGGACCACCTGTGCCCGGTGCGGCGGATCGGGTTCCCGCGCCTGTCCCGACTGCGACCGGACGGGCACCGTGCCCCACCGGCGCTGCGGCGGCACCGCGCGGACCGTGACGTGGACCGAGGGCGTCGTCACCCGGAGCCCGCTCGTCGTGAAGGTCACGTTCTCCTCCCCCGAGCTGCCGTACGGGGCGTGGAGGAGCGCCCGCGACCACGGGGCCTGGACCGGCGTCCGCGTGGTCGGCCCGCGCTCCTCCCTCGCGCGCGACACCGCCGGGAACGTGGCCGCGGCCCTGGAGCCGTGGCTCGTCCGGCACGACGGGGAGGTGGGCCGCCGGGTCGACCTGCGCCACCTGTCCCTGGCGCGCGTCACCCTCGCCCCGGACCCCCACCGGGTGTTCTTCGTCGTCCCCGGGCACGACGGGCCGCACGTCGCCGCGTGGCCCTCCGTGAGCCGGGTCCGGCTGATCGCCGCCGTCGCGCTGGCGGCCCTGGTGGCCCTCGTCGTCGTGTCCCGCCTCCTCGTCTGAGCCCGGCAGGAAGAGAGCGTCCGCCCCACTGTCCCGCCTCTTCGTCCGAGCCCGACGGGAACGGAGCGTCCGCCCCACCGCCCCGGTCCCGCCCTCCGCCCCTCCCCGCCCCGCCCCCGCCGTCCCACCCCACCGCCCCGAACCGATAATCGAACCCATGCCCCCGCCCCGTCCCGACGGCCCCCGTCGTTTCCCCCGCCCCCTCCTCCTCGCCCTCGGCGGCTACGCCGCCACCCGCGCGATCGGTCTCGTCGTCCTCGCGATCGCCGCCGCCGCGACCGGCGAGGACGGGGCGCACCGGCTCAAGGGCCGCTGGGACTCCGTCTGGTACACGCGGATCGCCGAGCACGGCTACGGGTACGAGGTCACCCTGCCCAACGGCGACGTCCACTCCGACCTGGCCTTCTTCCCGCTCCTTCCCGCCCTGGAGCGGGGCCTCTCCACGGTGCTCCCCCTGGACGCGGCCACCGCCGGGCTCCTCGTCTCCTGGACGGCCGGGCTCGCCGCCGCCTGGGGCATCTTCGCGTGCGGCGCCCACGCCTTCGGGCCGCGGACCGGGACCGTGCTCGCCGTCCTGTGGGGCGTGTACCCGACCGCGTTCGTGCAGTCCATGGCGTACACGGAGACCCTCTTCACCGCCCTCGCCGCCTGGTCCCTGTACGCGGTCCTGCGCGACCGCTGGATCCTCGCCGGTCTCCTCTGCGCCGCCGCCGGCCTCACCCGCCCCACCGCCGCCGCCCTGGTCGCCGCCCTCGGGACCGCCGCCCTCGCCGCCCTCGTCCGGGACCGCCGGCTGCCCGCGCGGACGGTGGCCGGCGTGCTGCTCGCGCCCCTCGGCTGGCTCGGGTACGTCGTGTACGTCGGCGTCCGCGCACACAGCCCCACCGCCTACTTCGAGGTCCAGGCCGCCTGGGGCAACTCCATCGACGGCGGCCTCGCGCTCGCCCGGTTCGTCGTGGGCCTGCCGTGGCCCGCCGCCCTCGGCCTGACGGCGGCCCTCGCTCTCCTCGCCGGGCTCGTCGTCCTCTGCGTACGCCAGGGGCAGCCGCTGCCCCTGCTCGCGTACACGGTCGGCGTCGTCCTCGTCTCCCTCGTCGGCGCCGCCTACTTCGGGTCGCGTCCGCGCCTGATGATGCCCGCGTTCGGGCTGCTGCTCCCGCCCGCCGCGGCCCTCGCGAAGCGCCGGCCGCGCACCGCCGTGCCCGTCCTCGCCGTCCTCGCCCTCGCCTCCGCCGCGTACGGCGCCTTCACCCTGCTCGGCCCGGGCCCCCCGTGACGGCCACGTCCACCCGTATCCCCCGCCGCACCCCCCACTCCGCCAGCGCGCCCGCCTCCGCCTCCAGGACGTGCCGGCCGCGCGGACGGACCATGCCGAGCCGGCCCGGCCGCATCGTGGCCACCGACAGGACCCGGAACGAACGGTCCAGGTACGCCACGTCGATCGCGAACCGCATCCCGAAGGTGTGCACGCTGTTGGTCCGGACGATCAGCAGCGCCCCCGCGACCCCGTCCCGCCCGAGCAGTCCCCGCCGCCGCGCCCGGTACGACGCCGCCACCTCCAGGGGCACCGGATGACCCCCCGGCACCGTCAGCGTCCCCGTTCCGTCCGCCCATTTCGCCATGTGCCAGACCGTAGCCGCACCGACTGCCTAGGGTCGGCTCCGTGTACGTCTCGCTGATCGCCGCCGCCGCCCTGTGGGGGGCCGCCGCGGGGCTGCTCGTCCCGCGCGCCGCGTACCGGCTCTCCGTGGAGCCGGGCGAACCGTGGCGGGACCGCTGCCCCGCCGGGCACGTGCTCGCGGGCCCCGCGCGCGGCTGGCTCGGCGGGCCCGGCCGGGGGGCCTGCGCGACCGCCGCCCCGGCCGGCGCCGTCGTCCCCACCGCCCTGGTCTGCGCCGCGCTCGCCGCCGCCACCGGCCCCCGGCCCGAACTGGCGGCCTGGCTGCTCGCCGCCCCCCTCGCCGTCCTCCTCGCCCGTGTCGACGCCCGCGTCCACCGGCTGCCCGACGGGCTGACCCTGCCGCTCGCCGCCGGCCTGCCGCTGCTCCTGGGGGCCGCCGCGCTCCTGCCGGGCGGCGCCGGCTCCTGGCCCCACGCGCTGCTCGGCGCGGCCGTCCTCGGCGGCTCCTACCTGGTGCTCTTCCTGATCAACCCGCGCGGACTCGGCTTCGGCGACGTGAAACTGGCGCTCCCGCTGGGCGCGGCCCTCGGCTGGTACGGCCGGGAGGTCCTCTTCGCCGGGGCCTTCGCGGGGTTCCTCCTCGGCGCGGTGTACGGCCTCGGGCTTGTCCTGCTCCGGCGGGCCGCCCGCTCCTCGGCGATCCCCTTCGGGCCCTTCATGCTCGCGGGCGGCCTCCTCGGCCTCCTTCTCGGCGCGTCCACCGCCACGCCCTGAGGCCGCGGCCGGGGCCCCGGGGTCCCCGCCGTCAACGTCGTACCCCTCGTCCTCCGTCCCTCCTGGGAGGGACGGAACCCCGCCGCCACGCCGGGGCGCAAAACCGCCACGGGGCCCCGGAGCCCTTGTCCCGCTTGGGGCCCGGACGGTCCGGAGCGGCGCGCCGGACCGACGTGGCGCGCACCACGACCACCGAAGGGTTATGGTGGAAACCCCCCCCTCGGGCCGGTCCGTATCCCCCCCACGGACCGGCCCGTTTTTCTTTCCCGGACGAGCACCCGGCCCCCTGCCGGCGCCCCGGACCGCGGCCCCGACCGGGCCCCGGCCCCGCCTCGGCCGGGCCCCGGCCGAAGTCTCAGCTCCGGCCGGCCCAGATGTTCGTCCCCGCGGTGTCCACCGCGAACGAGTCGATCTCCACCAGCTCCGCGTCCGTCAGCGGCGCGCCGCCGAGCGCGGCCACGTTCTCCTCCAGCTGGGCGACGCTGGACGCGCCGATCAGCGCCGAGGTCATCCGCGGGTCCCGCAGCACCCACGACAGCGCGAGCTGCGCCAGGGACTGCCCGCGCCGCTCCGCGATGTCCGCGAGGCCGCGCAGGCGCCGCAGCACCTCGTCGGAGAGCAGGGCCGGGTCGAGGGACTTGCCCTGGGTGGCCCGCGAGCCCTCCGGGACGCCCTTCAGGTACTTGCCGGTCAGCAGTCCCTGGGCCAGCGGCACGAAGGAGATGCAGCCCATGCCGGCCGCCTCCAGGGTGTCCAGGAGGCCGTCCTCCTCGGTCCAGCGGTTGATCATCGAGTACGAGGGCTGGTGGATCAGGGCCGGGACGCCCATCTCCCGCAGGATCCGCGCGGCCTCGGCGGTCTGCTCACCGGTGTACGAGGAGACGCCGACGTACAGCGCCTTGCCCTGCCGGACGGCGGAGGCCAGGGCCCCCATCGTCTCCTCCAGGGGGGTGTCCGGGTCGAAGCGGTGCGAGTAGAAGATGTCGACGTGGTCGAGGCCCATCCGCTTCAGGGAGGCGTCCAGCGAGGACAGCAGGTACTTGCGGGAGCCCCACTCGCCGTACGGCCCGGGGTGCATCAGATAACCGGCCTTGGTGGAGATGGCCAGTTCGTCCCGGTAGGGGGCGAAGTCCTGCGCGAAGATCTTGCCGAAGTTCAGCTCGGCCGAGCCGGGCGGCGGCCCGTAGTTGTTCGCGAGGTCGAAGTGGGTGACGCCCAGGTCGAAGGCGCGGCGCAGGATCGCCCGCTGGGAGTCCAGCGTGCGGTCGTCGCCGAAGTTGTGCCAGAGGCCGAGTGAGATCGCCGGCAGCTTGAGGCCGCTGCGGCCCGCGCGGCGGTACTCCATGGTGTCGTAGCGGTCCGCGGAGGCGCGGTACAAGGGGGAATCAGTCACGTATCTCTGCTTATCACGGACTTGTGACCGTCCCGGACTGGGAGCCCGCACCCCCGCGCAGTAGTGTGGCGGCCTGCGGACCGCCGATGCCTGGGGGCCCGTCGCTGCACGGAGGGGTAAAGAACAGTGAACCTGCGCGACCTGGTGTACGGGCTCTACGCACGCCGGGTGGAGGGCCGTCTCGACCACGCCCAGGTCCCCAAGCACATCGGGGTCATCCTCGACGGGAACCGGCGCTGGGCCAAGGCGTCCGGCGGGACCCCCGAGCAGGGACACAAGGCCGGCGCGGACAAGATCCAGGAGCTGCTCGGCTGGTGCGCCGAGACCGACGTCGAGGTCGTCACGCTCTGGATGCTCTCCACGGACAACCTGAACCGGCCCGAGGAGCAGCTCGTGCCGCTGCTCGGCATCATCGAGAACGCGGTGCGCGCGCTGGCCGCCGACGGCCGCTGGCGGGTCCACCACGTCGGCACGATGGACCTGCTGCCCGCCCGCACCCAGTCCGTGCTCAAGGAGGCCCAGGAGGCCACCCGGACCAACACGGGCATACTCGTCAACGTCGCCGTGGGGTACGGCGGACGCCAGGAGATCGCCGACGCGGTCCGCTCGCTCCTCCTGGAGCACGCCGAGCGGGGCACCAGCTTCGAGGAGCTGGCCGAGATCGTCGACGTCGAGCACATCTCGGAACACCTCTACACGCGCGGCCAGCCCGACCCCGACCTGGTGATCCGCACCAGCGGCGAGCAGCGGCTCTCCGGGTTCATGCTGTGGCAGAGCGCCCACTCGGAGTACTACTTCTGCGAGGTCCACTGGCCGGCCTTCCGTAAGGTCGACTTCCTGCGGGCACTGCGCGACTACGCGGCCCGGCACCGGCGCTACGGGACCTGAACCGCCCGGACGGAATCCGAACCACTAGGACGACATTCGAACTCCCGGGCGAAGTCCGAACGTCCGGGCGTGGACCGGTCGGCGCCCTGGCAGCGCCCGGCAGACACCCTGACAGGGCCCGACGGACACCCTGACAGGGCCTGGCAGACACCCGGGCAGGACCCGGTGGACGCCCGGCCGGAACCGATCACCTCGTGTTCACGAACACGTCGTCACACCCCCTGGCATGGCCGCCCCCGTTGGAGGGCATATCCCTGGTGAAGTGAGCGGCACGGAGACCGCCACCCGGGAGGCCCCTTGCGCCAGGACGACCGTGCGGGACACGCACGGGAGAAGTGGAGGGCCGTGGTCCGGCCCGCGCAGCGCGGCCCGATCCCGGTCCCATCCCGCAGCGACACCGGTTCCGTCGCGCCCCGACCTCACAGGGGTCTTCAGAGGGGGTCTGTCCTTCCGTGGTGACCAGCACGAAGCGCCGCCTTTCCGACCGGCGCACCTATGTTCTCGACACCAGCGTCCTGCTGGCCGACCCCAACGCCGTCTCCCGCTTCGAGGAGCACGAGGTGGTGCTCCCGATCGTCGTGGTGACGGAGCTGGAGGCCAAGCGGCACCACCCGGAGCTCGGGTACTTCGCCCGGCAGGCCCTGCGCCTCCTGGACGACTTCCGGGTCCGGTACGGACGCCTCGACGCCCCCCTGCCCATCGGGGACCTGGGCGGCACCCTGCGTGTCGAACTCAACCATTCCGACCCCGGCGTCCTGCCCGCCGGCTACCGGTTGGGGGACAACGACTCACGGATCCTCGCGGTCGCGCGCAACCTCCAGGCCGAGGGGTACGACGTCACGGTCGTCTCCAAGGACCTGCCGCTGCGCATCAAGGCGTCCTCGGTCGGGCTCCTCGCCGAGGAGTACCGCGCCGAACTCGCCGTCACGGACTCCAGCGGCTGGACCGGGATGGCCGAACTGTCCCTCTCCGCCGACCAGGTGGACCTGCTCTACGACCAGGACACGCTGTACGCGCCGGAGGCCGCCGAGCTGCCGGTCCACACCGGCCTGGTGCTCCAGTCCGAGCGCGGCAAGGCGCTCGGCCGGGTCACCGCCGAGGGGAACGTGCGCCTCGTCAGGGGCGACCGGGAGGCGTTCGGGCTGCGCGGCCGCAGCGCCGAGCAGCGGATCGCGCTCGATCTGCTCCTCGACCCGGACGTCGGCATCGTCTCCCTGGGCGGCCGGGCCGGCACCGGCAAGTCCGCGCTCGCCCTCTGCGCGGGCCTGGAGGCGGTCCTGGAGCGCCGCCAGCACCAGAAGGTGATGGTCTTCCGCCCGCTGTACGCGGTCGGCGGCCAGGAGCTGGGGTACCTGCCGGGCAGCGAGGCCGAGAAGATGAGCCCGTGGGCGCAGGCCGTCTTCGACACGCTGTCCTCGGTCGCGAGCCGCGAGGTCGTCGAGGAGGTGCTCGGCCGGGGGATGCTGGAGGTCCTCCCGCTCACCCACATCCGGGGCCGTTCCCTCCACGACGCCTTCGTCATCGTGGACGAGGCCCAGTCCCTGGAGCGGAACGTCCTGTTGACCGTTCTGTCCCGGATCGGGGCGAACTCGCGGGTCGTGCTGACCCACGACGTGGCCCAGCGCGACAACCTCCGGGTCGGCCGGTACGACGGAGTCGTCGCCGTCATCGAGAAACTGAAGGGGCACCCGCTCTTCGCCCATGTCACCCTCACCCGCTCCGAGCGTTCCCCGATCGCCGCGCTCGTGACGGAGATGCTGGAGGACGTTCAAATCTGACCGTTTCGTACGCACTTGTGTGCGTACGGCAGAGGGCGCCGCCCGGCGAAGCGCAGGATCTTAGCCGGGCGGCGCCCTTCTGTCCGCAACATCGCCCGGAACACTTGCTCCTGTCGAGGTGTGAGCTTTCACACGCACCACAGAATTGCCTTGCGGTGGCGCGGTCCGGCAGAGTCTTGCTTCCGTCAGGCCCCGCATACGGCACACGTGCATCCCCAGGGGTGCCCACCGCACAACTCAACAGCCGTCCGCCGTATGCCGCCCACAGCACCACGGGCCCGTGTCTCCTGTGACCCCGTACGTCGGAGACCAGTGCCAGGGGCAAGATTTCGCCCGCGTGGTCACCTGTGCGGGCGTGCTGGAAGGAAACCGTGTGAGCCGGATCTCGGTCCGGGGATTCGCAGTGGCTTCGGCCACCGCGGTCACCACCGTCGGCGCCGTCGTCGGCGTCGCCTCGGGCAACGCCGCCCAGTCCGCTGACGACACCTTCGAGGCCGCCGCGGCCGACACCACCCTCCTCGCGGACATTCCCGCGGGCGAGCAGGCGCAGGTGCAGGTCTCGTCCCTCTCCGAGCAGGCCGACGTCCAGGCCGCCGCGGCCGACTCGGTCGCGAAGAAGTCGGCGGAGGAGGCGGCCCGCATCCGCGCCGCCCAGGACGCCGAGGCGAAGAAGCAGGCCGCCGACAAGGCGGCCGCCGAGGCCAAGGCCAAGGCCGAGAAGGAGCGCAAGGAGAAGGAGGAGGCCGAGCGGGCCAGCCGCTCCGCGATCCGCGAGTCCGTCTCCTTCGCCGCCCAGGGCTCGTACACGGTCGCCGAGGTCAAGGCGATCGCCCGCCAGATCGTCCCGTCCGGGCAGTTCCAGTGCTTCAGCAACATCGTGGACCACGAGTCCACCTGGAACTACCGCGCGACCAACCCGTCCTCGGGCGCCTACGGCCTCGTGCAGGCGTATCCGGGCTCGAAGATGGCCTCGGCCGGCGCCGACTGGCGGACCAACCCCGCCACCCAGATCAAGTGGGGCCTCAACTACATGAACGAGCGCTACGGGAGCCCGTGCGACGCCTGGTCGTACTGGCTGACGCACCGCTCGTACTAGTACCGGCGCCTCAACCACGGGAAGCCCCCCGCCGTCCTACGGCGGGGGGCTTCCGCGCATGGGCGTGTAGGTTCGAAGGTCAGGGGCACCCGGGGAGCTGACGGGAAGAGCGGGCGGGGAAGAGGGAAGAGATGTCGAGAGTGCCAGGGTGGCTGAACCGGCTGGGCGAGAGCCTGAGCCGCATGGGTGAACGTCTCGACGAGCGCAGGGCGGAGGCGGAACGGGACGACGAGATGGACGCGCCGTACGGAAGACCCGGAGGCGGCTCCCGCGCGGACGCGGAGGACGCCGTCGGGGACACCGCCGAGGACACGGCCCTCTCCGTGCCCGCGCCCCCCTCGTACGCGCCGGCCGTCGCCGCCCGCCCCGACCCCGCCGCCGCGATCCCCTGGGGCATGCGCGTGGCCGCCGAGGCGGGCTGGCGGCTGCTCGTCCTGGCCGGCACGGTCTGGGTCCTGATGAAGATGATCAGCTCCGTCCAGCTGGTCGTCCTCGCCTTCGTCGCCGCCCTCCTCGTCACCGCCCTGCTCCAGCCCACCGTGGCCGCGCTGCGCCGCAGGGGGCTGCCCCGGGGGCTCGCCACCGCCGTCACCGCCGTCTCCGGCTTCGTCGTGATGGGCCTGGTCGGCTGGTTCGTGGTCTGGCAGGTGATGGACAACATCGACAACCTGTCCGACCAGGTCAAGGGCGGCATCGAGGAGCTCAAGCGCTGGCTCCTCAACAGCCCCTTCCACGTGACCGAACAGCAGATCAACGGCATCGCGAAGAACCTCAGCGACTCCGTCGGCGCCAACGCCGAACAGATCACCCAGGTCGGCCTCCAGGGCGTCACCGTCGTCGTCGAGGCGATGACCGGCATCCTGCTCGCCATGTTCTCGACGCTCTTCCTCCTGTACGACGGGAGGAAGGTCTGGGAGTGGGTGCTCAAGCTGGTCCCCGCCCAGGCCCGGCCGGGCGTCGCCGGCGCCGGACCGCGCGCCTGGCGCACCCTCACCGCCTACGTGCGGGGCACGGTCCTCGTGGCCCTCATCGACGCCGTCTTCATCGGCATCGGCCTCTACTTCCTCGACGTGCCGATGGCCGTGCCGCTCGCCGTCTTCATCTTCCTCTTCGCCTTCATCCCGATGGTCGGCGCCGTCGTCTCCGGCGCCCTCGCGGTCGTCGTCGCCCTCGTCACCAACGGCGTGTTCACCGCCCTGATGGTGCTCGTCGTCGTCCTCGCCGTGCAGCAGATCGAGGGTCACGTCCTCCAGCCGTTCATCCTCGGCCGGGCGGTGCGGGTCCACCCGCTGGCCGTCGTCCTCGCGGTCGCGGCCGGCGGCCTGACCGCGGGCATCGGCGGCGCCGTCGTCGCCGTCCCCCTGGTCGCCGTCACCAACACGGCGGTCGGCTACCTCCGCGCCTACAGCACCGAGCAGGCCCTGCGCAGGGCACCGGAGCCGCGCGGGGCGACCGCGTACGAGGTCGCCCCCACCCCGGCACCCGGCGCGGCGCCCGACAAGGCCGACAAGGCGGAGGGGGCGTGATCTCGGAGCCGGAGCTGGAGGGCGGGGAGGAGCCGGGGAGCCCCGAGGTGCTCACCGCCGACCCGCCGCCCCGCCCGCCCCGGGCCCGCCGCCCCTGGCTGTGGGCGCTCGGGGGCGCGGTCGCGGCCTCGGCCCTCTGGGGCGGCGGCCTCTACGCGTACGGACAGCGGGAACCGTCGGGGCCGGACCTGCGCGGGTACGGGGCGGTGGAGAACCTCTGCGAGGTGGCGCGGCTGGAGGCCCTCGCCGGGGTCCTGGGCAAGCGGACCGGAGCGGGCTCCTCCCCCTTGATGGACGAGGCGGCGGTCCACGAGTCGGAGTGCTCGGTCAGCTTCGGATCCCCGGGGGCCGAGCTGGGCGTCAGGGTCGCGTACACCCTGCACAGGGTGGTCGACCCCGGGCCGGAGTTCGAGGCGCGGTGCCGGCAGACCGGGCTGCTGCAGAAGATCGACGGCATCGGCGAGCAGGCGTTCTTCGAGGACATGGGGGAGGACGGGGGCCGGCTCCGGGTCCTCGACGGCCAGGCCGAGATCGACGTCGTCCTCTACCACCAGAGGGAAGTGGTGGACGGGGAAGTGGTCACGACCGTCCCCCCGGTGGACCTCTCCGGGATCGAGACCCCGATGACCAAGGACGTTCTCGCCCTGATGGCCGCGCTCAGGAAGTGACGGGGCGCCGGGGCCGGGAGGGACCGGGGGCCACGAAAGGCCCGTGAACGGCGGAAGGACCCCGGGGCCCGATGCCCCGGGGTCCTTCTCGTGCGGTGTGGCCGCGCCCTACTCGGCGAGGACCGCTTCCGCGTCGAGGGTGACGCCGACCGCCTGGATCACCGCGGCGATCTTCACGGCCTCCTGGATCGTGGTGCGCTCGACACCGGCCTGGCGCAGGACCTGCTCGTGCGAGTCCAGGCACTGGCCGCAGCCGTTGATCGCCGAGACGGCCAGCGACCACAGCTCGAAGTCGACCTTCTCGACGCCCGGGTTGCCGATGACGTTCATCCGCAGGCCGGCGCGCAGCGTCCCGTACTCGGGGTCCGACAGCAGGTGCCGGGTCCGGTAGAAGACGTTGTTCATCGCCATGATCGCGGCGGCGGACTTGGCCGCCTGGTACGCCTCGGGCTTCAGGTTCTCCCGGGCCTCCGGCTCCAGCTCCCTGAGCACCTTCGGCGAGCGCGAGGCGATCGCGCAGGCGAGGACGGTGCCCCACAGCTGCTGCTGCGGAAGCTCGCTGTTGCCGATGACCGAGCCGAGGTTGAGCTTCAGGTCCTTGGCGAAGTCCGGTATGGCTGCCTTGAGTTCATCGAGAGCCATGTCGGATCACTCGCCCGAGAGGAGCTTGACCGGGTCGAGGGTGGTCTCACCCTTGGTCCAGTTGCACGGGCACAGCTCGTCGGTCTGCAGGGCGTCGAGCACCCGCAGGACCTCCTTGGGGTTACGGCCGACGGAGCCGGCGGTCACCATGGTGAACTGGATCTCGTTGTTCGGGTCCACGATGAAGACGGCGCGCTGGGCGAAGCCGTCCTCGCCCTCGACGCCGCAGTCCCGCATGAGCTCGTGCTTGGAGTCCGCGAGCATCGGGAAGGGCAGGTCGCGCAGGTCGTCGTGGTCCTTGCGCCAGGCGTGGTGCACGAACTCGGAGTCGCCCGAGACGCCGAGGATCTGGGCGTCGCGGTCCGCGAACTCGTCGTTCAGCTTGCCGAACGCGGCGATCTCGGTCGGGCAGACGAAGGTGAAGTCCTTCGGCCAGAAGAACACCACGCGCCACTTGCCCTCGTAGGCCTTGTGGTCGATCTGCTCGAACTCCTTGCCGCTCTCCAGCGACACGCAGGCGGTCAGGTCGTAGGTGGGGAACTGGTCACCGACAGTGAGCACGCGCTCTCCTTGCAGCTGGGAAGTGCCCCTTTTGAGGGTCTTCCGTAGGGGTTGGACGGATCACCAGCATGGCACGGAGTGCATTGATCAGGGAAATAGCTAGAGTGGGGCGTGTTGATCGAAGGTGGTTATCAGTGGCATCCCCGTACCTCCCCCCGCTCGGCCCCCAGCGGGGCAAACAGCCCAGCCTTGCGCAGCTCAGGGCGTTCGTCGCGGTCGCGGAGCATCTGCACTTCCGGGATGCGGCGGCCTCCATCGGCATGAGCCAGCCCGCGCTCTCGGGCGCGGTTTCGGCACTCGAAGAGGCACTCGGTGTCCAGCTCCTCGAGCGTACGACGCGGAAGGTGCTGCTCTCGCCCGCCGGGGAACGGCTCGCGGTGCGCGCGCGAGCCGTCCTCGACGCGGTGGCGGAGCTGATGGAGGAGGCGGAGGCGGCGCAGGCCCCGTTCACCGGGGTGCTGAGGCTCGGGGTGATCCCGACCGTCGCCCCCTACCTGCTGCCCACGGTCCTGCGCCTCGTCCACCGGCGCTACCCGGACCTCGACCTCCAGGTCCACGAGGAGCAGACCTCCTCGCTCCTGGAGGGACTGGCGGCCGGGCGGCTCGACCTGCTCCTCCTCGCCGTGCCGCTCGGGGTGCCCGGGGTCACCGAACTCCCCCTCTTCGACGAGGACTTCGTCCTGGTCACGCCCGCCGGGCACCCGCTGGCCGGACGGGACGACATCCCGCGCGAGGCCCTCGGGGAACTCCGGCTGCTGCTCCTGGACGAGGGCCACTGCCTGCGCGACCAGGCCCTCGACATCTGCCGCGAGGCCGGGCGCTCGGACGGCGCCGAGGTCACCACCACCGCGGCCGGCCTCGCCACCCTGGTCCAGCTGGTGGCGGGCGGCCTCGGCGTGACCCTGCTGCCGCGCACCGCCGTCACGGTCGAGACCGCCCGCAACACCGCCCTGTGGACCGGGTTCTTCGCCGATCCGGCCCCCTCGCGGCGGATCGCCCTCGCGATGCGGACGGGCGCGGCCCGGCAGGGCGAGTTCGAGGAGCTGGCCGAGGCGCTGCGGGAGGCGATGCGGAGGCTGCCGGTCCGGGTGGCGGGCGCGAACGGAACCGGAACCGGCGCCTGAGGCGGGACCCGGCGCCGCGCCCTTACGCGTACGGGTCGCGCACGGGTTACTCCGTGCGCAGCCCGTCCGCGCGCATCAGCCGCCACAGGGCCGGCAGGCTCAGCAGCGTCACGACCGCGATCAGGGCGGCGCCGATCCCGACGACGGGCAGGAAGGCCCACCAGTCCTGGACCCGCTGCCCGCCCATCCTGAGCAGGACGAGCCCGAGCCCGAGGCCGCCCGCCACGGCGAGGGCGAGTCCGAGGGCGATCGGTACCGCCGTCTGCCACAGCACCGACCAGCTCAGGGTGGAGCGCCGGGTGCCGAAGGCGACCAGCGAGGAGAGCAGCCGCCTGCGGTCCTTGAGCTGTTCAAGGGTCGTGACCAGGAGCGAGGCCGCCACCAGGAGCATCGTCAGGGTGGAGCCGACGAGGATGCCGGTGCGGACGCTGGAGAAGGCCGCGTCGCGCTCGACGTCCTTCAGGTCGCGCACCCAGGAGGTCGGGTCGATCGCCGCCGCCGTGTTCCGCACGTGGTCGGCGGCGTCGGGCACCGCCGGGTCGATCCGGATCATGCTCTGCGCGTGGGGCTCGTGGAGCAGGGCGGCGTCGATCGCCGACGGGGTGGCGAGGAGGCCGTACTGGTACAGGCCCGTCGGGTCGGGGCGGGAGTCCACGACCCGGGCGGTGGCGGGGACGTGCCACAGCGGCGGAGGGCTCGCGGCCCGCCCCGGCCCGCCCTTCTCCGGGTGCGGGTGCGGGTCGCGCAGGGCGACCGTGGCGCCGGGCCGCGCGACCCGGGTGATCCGGGCGTCGTCCGGGGCGCCCTGCCGGCCGTGCGGGAGGAAGACGAAGACGTCGCCGTCCCCGCAGGAGGGCAGCGCGGCGTACTCCTTGAGGGAGGCGCAGTCGCCGACCCTGATCGAGGCCAGCGGGGCGAACTCCTCGCCCTTCCCCAGGGGGCCGGGCCGCCACACGTGCGACTCGACGACGCCCATCGCCTCGGTGACGCCCTCGGTCCGTCCGAAGCGGGCCACCATCCCGCGGGCCTCGTCGGCGGTCCTGGCGTGGGCGCCGACGGCGAGCTGGGCGCGGGAGGTGTCCTCGCCCGTGAACCGCGTGAAGTCGCTCTCCATCGCCTGGAAGAGCATCTGGAGCGCGATGGCCCCGGTCGCCGCGACGACGATGCCGCTGACCGCGCGGGCCGCCGTGCCGCTGCTCAGCTGGAGCCTGCGGACGGCGAGCTGCCAGGCGACCGGCCCGCCGCGCAGCCGTCCCATCCCGGCCTCCACCAGCCACGGCAGCAGCGTGGTCAGTCCGACCAGGAAGAGGACGGTGCCGGCCACGACGGGCACGGTGTCGAGACTGGTCGCGGTCGCCTCGACCCGGCCCATGAGCGGGACGAGCAGGGCGGTGCCGGCTCCGAGGAGCAGCAGCCGCCACCACAGCCGGCGGCGGCGCGGGACGGAGGTCCTGACGACTCCGAGCGGTTCGATCGCCACTCCGCGCAGGGCGAAGAGGGTGACCACGACCGAGGAGACGGGGACGGCGGCGAGGGCGAGCGCGGCGAGCGCGGGCATCGGCACGACGTCGGAGGGGAAGGCGTTGACGTCCCAGACGGTGAAGGCGCCGGCGAACTGCCGGGCCACCGCGAAGAGCCCGATCCCGGCCAGGAGGCCGAGGAGCGCGCCGGCGAGGGATTCGCCGGCCGCGATCCGCCGGGTCGTGGCGGTGTCCGCGCCGACCAGCCGGAGCGCCGCGAGCCGCCGGTCGCGCTGCTCGCCGCCGAAGCGGACGGCGGTCGCGATGAAGACGAGCACGGGCAGGAGCAGGACGACGCAGGCGACGACCACGAGGAGGATCAGGAAGGCGTTCATCGGCTCCTCGGGCACCGACCAGCCGAAGCCCCTGCCGCGCCCGTCGGAGTTGCCGGCGTCGAGGAAGCCGGCGTGGGCGACGTACCGCAGGTCGGCCGGGCCGATCAGCCCGTCCTTGCCGATCGTCCCGGCCACCCGGTAGGGGAGCCGCTCCTTGAGCAGGGTCCCCTCGGGGGAGTCGAGCAGTTCGCGGAGCGCGGGGGAGACCAGCATCTCGCCGGGCCGGGGGAACGCGGCCGCGCCCGGGGGGACCGGGGGCGCGTCGCCCTCGGCGCGCAGCAGCAGTCCGGAGACGACGTCGTCCCGGTAGGTGGTGGCGCGGGTGAGGTGGAGGAAGGTGTCGGGGCCGGGGCGGGGGGCCTCCGCGCTCGCGTCGACGGCCCGCACCGCCTCCCGCACCTCCCGCTGGAAGAGCATCTGGGGCAGCGAGGAGGCGAGCAGCAGCAGGGCCGTGCCGAAGCCGACGCCGGCCGCGGTCAGCAGGGTGCGGAAGAGGCCGGGGCGGCCGCCGGCGACGGCGAACCGGGCGCCGAGCGTCAGGTCGCGGACCCAGGTGCGGAGCTTCATGCCGCCCACTCCGCGTCCCGCACCCTGCCGTCGCGCACGACGATCTCGCGGTCCGAGTAGGCGGCGACCCGGGCCTCGTGGGTGACGAGGACGACGGCGGCGCCGGTGTCCCGCGACGCGTCGGTGAGCAGGCTCATGACCCGTTCGCCGTTGAGGGAGTCGAGGGCGCCGGTGGGCTCGTCGGCGAAGATCACCCGGGGGGCGGTGACGAGCGCGCGGGCGACGGCGGCGCGCTGGCCCTGGCCGCCGGAGATCTCGCCGGGGCGCTTGTCCGCGACGGAGTCGACCTCCAGGCGGGTCAGCCATTCGAGGGCGCGGGCCTCGGCGGTCTTCCGCTTCTCGCCGTTGAGGCGGAGGGGGAGGGCCACGTTCTCGACGCAGGTCAGTTCGGGGACGAGCTGGCCGAACTGGAAGACGAAGCCGAAGTCGGTGCGGCGCAGGGAGCTGCGGGCGCCGTCGGAGAGCGCGGTGAGGTCGCGTCCGTCGTAGGTGAGGGTGCCCGCGTCGGGGCGCACGATTCCGGCCAGGCAGTGCAGCAGCGTGGACTTGCCGGAACCGGAGGGGCCCATGACGGCGACGACCTCGCCGGCCCGGAGGGAGAAGTCGGCGCCCGTGAGCGCCGGGGTCGGCCCGTACGCCTTGTCGAGGCCGGTGGCGCGCAGGAGCGGTGCGGAGGTCATCGGCGGATCTCCTCGGCGAGCCGGTCGAGCCGGGCGGCGGTCAGTTCCAGCCAGCGCAGGTCCGCCTCCAGGTGGAAGAGGGCGTGGTCGCAGATGAGCTGGTCGGCGAGGTCGCCGTCCTGCTTGCGGCGGGTGAGCTCGCGCATCAGGCGCAGGTGCTCGGAGCGCTGGGTGTCGAGGAGCTCGGCGGCCCCGCGCCCGGTGAGCAGGGCCAGGACGACCTTGGTGTAGAGCGTGGACTGGAGGTACGGCTCCGGCTTCTCCGGGGTGGCGAGCCACCGGGCGACGTCGGTGACGCCCGCCTCGGTGATGGCGTACCGCTTCCGTTCGGGGCCGCCGCCCGCCTCGACGCCGTCGACGGCCACGAGGCCGTTCTTCAGGAGCCGGGACATGGTCGAGTAGACCTGCCCGTAGTGGAGCGGCCGGTCGTGGCCGAACTTCTCGTCGAAGGCGCGCTTGAGGTCGTAGCCGTGGCGCGGACCGGACTCCAGGAGTCCGAGGAGGGTGTGACCGATGGACATGGGCGTCACTGTACATGGGGTGTATACGCACGATGTATAGCTGGTCGGAGGTAAGCGGAACGCCTCGTTCGCGCAACCGTCCGGCCCGCCGGAGCGTCGGTTCCTCTGGGTGCGGGTGCTGATTCTCACGTCCGGAAAAGGCGTGATCGGTCTCCTTTGTCCGCCTCGCCGGTGTTAGCTTGCTGAGCTGATCCGGCGGGTACGGGGACAGCGCCGGGGCGCGGGGACACACGACGAGCGGAGCGACGGAACACATGGGCCGACCTGACACGGGAAAGGCGAAGAAGGGCGGCATACGCCGCTTCTTCTCCCCGAAGAAGCTCCTGGGCACGTTCCTGATGGTCTGCCTGATCGGCGCGGGCGCCCTGTACGTCGTCTACCTCATGGTCCCGGTGCCGACGGCCAACGCCGAGGCGACCATGCAGAGCAACATCTACAAGTACGCCAACGGCAAGATCCTCGCCCGCACCGGCAAGGTCAACCGCGAGATCGTCGACCTGGACAAGATCCCGGAGCAGGTCCAGAAGGCGTTCGTCGCCGCCGAGAACAAGAGCTTCTACCGGGACAACGGCGTCGACATCAAGGGCACCACCCGCGCCGTCTGGTCCACCCTCACCGGCAAGGGCAAGCAGGGCGGCTCGACCATCACCCAGCAGTACGTCAAGAACTACTACCTGAGCCAGGACCGGACGGCGAGCCGCAAGCTCAAGGAGATGGTCATCGCCGTCAAGGTGGACCAGCGGATGGACAAGGGCGACATCCTCGCCGGGTACATGAACACCAGCTACTACGGGCGCGGCGCCTACGGCATACAGGCCGCCGCCCGCTCGTACTACGGCGTCGACGCCTCCCGCCTCACCACCGCCCAGGGCGCCTACCTCGCCGCCCTGCTCCAGGCGCCCAACCAGTACGACTGGACCACCGCCAACGCCACCGGCCGCAAGCTGGTCGAGGAGCGCTGGAACTACGTCCTCGACAACATGGTCGGCGAGGGCTGGCTCCCGCCCGCCGAGCGCGCCGGCACGAAGTTCCCCGTCCCGCACAAGCCCAGGCCCCTGCCCGGCATGGAGGGCCAGACCGGCTACATCGTCGAGGCGGCGAACGAGGAGCTGGCCCGCCAGGGCGTCAGCGAGGAGGACATCCGGGCCGGCGGCTGGACGATCACCCTCAACATCGACGAGAAGAGGCAGAAGGACCTCGTCACGGCCGTCGGGAAGCAGCTGGAGTCCAAGCTCGACCGCAAGGGCAACGCGAAGCACGCCACCGTCCAGGCCGGCGCCACCTCCGTCGACCCGAAGACCGGCGCGGTCGTCGCGATGTACGGCGGCGTCGGCGCCACCGAGCACTGGATCTCCAACGCCACCCGCCGCGACTACCAGCCCGCCTCCACCTTCAAGCCGATCGTCCTCGCCAGTGCCCTGGAGAACGGGTCGACCACCCAGGACGGACGGACGATCGGCCTCGGCACGATCTACGACGGCACCAGCAAGCGCCCGGTCGTGGGCAGCGACATCCCCTTCGCCCCGGAGAACGAGGACGATGACGACTACGGCTCCCTCTCCGTCCAGCGGGCCGTCAACAGCTCCGTCA
Organism: Streptomyces sp. NPDC041191; assembly: GCF_055591945.1. NCBI lineage: Bacteria > Bacillati > Actinomycetota > Actinomycetes > Kitasatosporales > Streptomycetaceae > Streptomyces > Streptomyces sp. NPDC041191. Next base: position 127,442 of record NZ_JBVIZC010000006.1, read on the forward strand.
ACTCCGTCTTCGCGCAGATGATCGTGGACGTCGGCCCCGGCAAGGTGAAGCGCACCGCACTCGGGCTCGGCATGAAGGACGGCAAGGACTTCCCCGAGGCCCCCGCCATGTCCCTCGGCACCATGAACGCCTCGACCATGGACATGGCGGGCGTCTACGCCACGCTCGACAACCACGGCAAGAAGGTCACCCCCACCCTGGTGAAGACCGCCGAGCACCGGGACCGCAAGGTCCGGGGCGGTAACGCGATCGGCGGCCAGGCCGTCAGCCGCGAGACCGCCGACACCGTCACCAAGGCCCTGACGGGGGTCGTGAAGCCCGGGGGCTCCGGCTTCCGCGCCGCGGGCGACTACGAGGCCGCCGGCAAGACCGGCACCTCCGAGAACAACCGCTCCGCCTGGTTCGTGGGCTACACGCCCGAACTCGTCACCGCCGTCGGCCTCTTCGGCGAGAGCCCCACGGGCCGCCAGGTCACCCTCACCGACACCATCAACGAGGGCCGCGCCAACGGAGGCCGTACGCCCGCCCAGATCTGGGGCGACTACACGAACCGCGCCCTCGACGGCGGCTCCGACGCGGAGTTCGACCTGGAGACCAAGGGCCCGGACGAGGCCGAGCCGGACCCCGCCCGGACCACCGAGGCCCCGGACGAGCCGACCCGGGAGCCGTCCACCACCCCTCCGGCCACCCCGGCGAAGCCGACGCGGACCCCGGCGACCACCCCGCCGGTGACCCCGTCGCACACTCCGGCGACCACGCCGCCGACGCCCACCCGGGAGCCGGTGACCGACGAGCCGTCCTCGCCGCCCTCGATCGAACCGCCGGACGGCGGCGCCACCGAGCCCGGCCAGGACCGGCCCGGCCGCCCCGGCGGACCGGGCACCCCGCCGCCCCGGCAGTGACGGCACGGCGGTGACGGCACGGCGGTGACGTCCCGGCGGTGACGGCACAACGGAGGGCCGGACCCCGTGCGGGTCCGGCCCTCCGCCGCACGCGGGCCCGTACGCCCCTCACGCCCGTACGGGCCGCCGGCGTCGTACGGGCACGCGGGAAGGGCGCTCACGCCCCCCGCGTGCGGGCCCCGTCCGCCCTCAGGCGCGGGTCGCCAGCTCGAACCAGACCACCTTGCCGCCCGAGAGCCGGGTGGCCCCCCACCGCCGGGCCAGCCGGTTCACCAGGAAGAGGCCGCGGCCGCCCTCGTCCGTGTCCCGCGCCCGCCGCTGCCGGGGCAGCTGCGGGGAGTCGTCGCCGACCTCGCAGCGCAGCACGTCCGTCCGGAGCAGCCGCAGGGTCACCGGCCGCTCCGCGTACCGCACGGCGTTCGTCACGACCTCGCTGACCAGCAGCTCCACCGAGTCCGTCAGCTCCTCCAGGCCCCAGCGGGCGAGCGCCCGCCGGGCGAGGCGCCGGGCCCGGCCCGGAGCGGCGTCCTCCGGGTCCAGGAACCAGTACGCCACGTCGCTCGGCGCGATCCCGTCGAAACGGGCCGCGAGCAGCGCGATGTCGTCGTCCCGGTCCCCCGGGCCCAGCATGTCCAGGACGTCGTCGCAGAGCGCTTCGAGCGGCGGCGAGTGGTCGGGGCCGGTCAGCTGCGCGGTCGCGGCGAGCCGCTCCCGCAACTGCTCGATCCCGGTCCACACGTCCCGCACCCGGGACTCCACCAGACCGTCCGTGTACAGCAGCAGCGTGGCACCGGCGGGGGCGTCCAGCTCGACCGCCTCGAAGTCCACCCCGCCCACCCCGATCGGGGCGCCCGACGGCACCCGCAGGACCTCCGCGCGCCCGCCCAGGTGGAGGAGTATCGGCGGCGGGTGCCCCGCGTTCGCCACGGTGATCCGGTGCGAGACCGGGTCGTAGACCGCGTACATGCAGGTCGCCATCCGGTTCTCGCCCAGCCGCTGCGCCTGCTCGTCCAGGTGGTGCAGGACCTCCTGCGGCGGCAGGTCGAGCCCGGCCAGGGTCTGCGCGGTGGTGCGCAGCTGGCCCATGATCGCCGCCGACGTCATGGAGTGGCCCATGACGTCGCCCACGACCAGGGCGACCCGGCTGCCGGGCAGCGGGATCGCGTCGTACCAGTCGCCGCCGACCCGCGCCGTCTCGGCGGCCGGCAGGTAGCGCGACGCCAGCCTGACCCCGGTCGGCTGCGGCAGCGAGTCCGGCAGCATCGTCCGCTGGAGCTCGTCCGCGATGTACGCCTCACGCCCGTACAGCACGGCCTTGTCGATGCCGAGCGCGGTGTGGGTCGCGAGCTGCGCCGCCACCAGCAGGTCGTTCGGGTCGAAGCCGGCCCGCTCGGGGCGGCGCAGGAACACGGCGGCGCCGATCACCCGCCGCCGGCCGCGCAGCGGAGCCAGTATCGCCCGCGGTCCGCCGGGCAGCGGATGGCCGGAGCCGAGCAGCTCGGTCAGCGCGGCGCGGGCGGCGGCGGAGTCGCCGAAGACCGGCCGCACCCCGCGCAGCACCTCGGCGAGGGCTCCGCCGGGCCGCACCTCGCAGAGTTCGGCCGCGAGGGTCGGCTCCGGATCGGGTACGAGGACCGCGTCCCCGGACTCCGGGTCCGTTAACCGCAGCCGGTCCGACCGGCGCAGCCGCAGCACGAACGGGGCCGCCGGCCGCTCGTCGCCCACCGGCAGCGGGTCGCGGAGGTGGACCAGGATCTCGTCCGAGAAGGTGGGCACGGTGGCCCGGCACAGACCGAGCACGATCTCGTCCAGGTCGATGCCGCGGGCGATGCGCCGCGTCGCCGCCCCGACGAACCGCAGCCGCTCGCCCTCCCGCCGGGCGGCGCCGTCCCCGGCCCCGCCGGGCGGCTGGGGGGAGACCGCGACGGCCACGGCACCGGGCCCACCGGCCCCGCGGGGCGGTGCGGGCAGGCCGGCGGCGGGGGCCTCCGTACCGGGAAGCGCCGCTCCGCCCGGCCGGTCGGGCAGGCCGGTCACCGCCTCCTGGCGGGGGCGCGCGCGTTCCTGCGGCCGGGCAGCCAGGGGCTGCCGTCCTTCGTGGGAGGTGGGATGCTCCGTCACGCGTGGGGTTCCGTCCGTCCGGGCCGGTGGTGCGATGCACTCGCTCTTCTCGCCGATGCCGCGCCCGCGACGGGGATAAACCCCTCGCGCGCGGCGGATGCCGAGGCTCCGCACGTCGCGGGGACGACAGGGGGCGCGCCACCCGGGCAGACGTCCGGCACTGCTCTCCCCCTCGTGGGTGACTGGCGGTCAGGCCCCGCTCCGTACGCGGCCACTGTCGTACTGTCCGGTAGCTCTGACGTGCTGTTCGTTCCGATTCCGACGTGCGGAGGACGATCCTACGTTTGCCCCCCTGGGGCGCGACAAGGGTCTCACGGGGCCGTGTGCGCCGAAGTGCGGTCCCAGTCCGCCGGCAGCTCCGGAACCCGCCACGCCGGATCGGGCCGCCAGTGCTCCCAGCCGTCCCGGAACGGCGTCCCCCAGGCCCGGACGCGCTCCACCGCCAGCTCTCCGGCGGCCCGCACCCGGGCCGCCTGCTCCGGCCCCATCAGGCCGGACCGCTGGGCCTGCGCGAACTCGTCCTCGTCCCGCCACACCCAGGTGCGGTCGGGGTAGACGGAGATGTCGAGGAAGTGGTCCTCGGAGTCCACGCCGCCGGACCACCGCGTCCGGGGCTCCTCCAGGTTCACGTACCAGCTGCGGAAGCGCCAGCCGCGCTCCCAGAAGAGCCACACCGACCACGGCTCGCCGGGCCGCGCCAGCTTCAGGACCCCGGTGCCGGACCAGCGCGCCCGGCCCGTGGTGCGGGGGGCGGTGTAGCGGGTGGCGAGCGGCTCCTCGTGGACGGGGGCGCCGTCGGCGAGCACGGGCCGCACGCACTCGGTGCCGGGCGCCATCCAGACCGCGAGCAGATCGGCCGTGTCCCGGACGACCGTCACGGGCCGGCAGATGTGCACCGCTCCGGTGCCGTTGCCTCGGTAGCGCCAGAGGATGTGGTCCCCCGGCGCCCAGTGCGGGGAGCCGTCCGATCCTGTCATGCGCAGATCTTAGGGCGTGTGCCGGAAGCGGCGCCGTCCTCCGGGCGGACTGCGCCGCTTCCGGCACACGCCCCCGGCGCCGCCGCGGCACGGGTCACGGGCGGCCGCCCCCGCCCTACGGGCGCGTCATCCGCAGGACGTCGAGGGCTTCGTCCAGCTGTTCCAGGGTGAGGTCGCCCCGCTCGACGTACCCGGAGTCGAGGACCACCTCGCGGATGGTCCTCCGCTCGGCGAGGGACTTCTTGGCGACCTTGGCGGCCTCCTCGTAGCCGATGTACTTGTTCAGCGGGGTGACCACGGACGGCGAGGACTCGGCGTACTCGCGGGCGCGTCCGGCGTTGGCCGTGATCCCGTCGACCGTGCGGTCCGCGAGCAGCCGGGAGGCGTTGGCCAGGAGCCGTACGGACTCCAGCAGGTTCTTGGCCATCACCGGCAGCATGACGTTGAGCTCGAAGTTCCCGGCCGCGCCCGCCACCGCCACCGTCGTGTCGTTCCCGGTCACCTGCGCGGCGACCATCAGGACCGCCTCGGGGATCACCGGGTTCACCTTGCCGGGCATGATCGAGGAGCCGGGCTGGAGGTCGGGGAGGTTGATCTCCGCGAGGCCCGTGCGCGGCCCGCTGGCCATCCAGCGCAGATCGTTGGCGATCTTGGTGAGGGAGACGGCGAGGGTCCTGAGCTGCCCGGACGTCTCCACCAGGCCGTCGCGGGCGCCCTGCGCCTCGAAGTGGTCGCGGGCCTCGGTCAGCGGCAGCCCGGTCGTGCGGGCGACCTCCTCGATGACGGCCGCCGAGAAGCCGGGCGGGGTGTTGATGCCGGTGCCCACCGCCGTGCCGCCGAGGGGGAGTTCCGCGAGCCGGGGGAGCGCGGACCGCAGCCGTTCGACCCCGTACCGGATCTGGGCCGCGTACCCGCCGAACTCCTGGCCGAGGGTGACCGGGGTGGCGTCCATCAGGTGGGTGCGGCCGGACTTCACGACCTCCGCGAATTCGGCCGATTTCCGCTCCAGGGCGGCGGCCAGGTGCTCCAGGGCGGGGATCAGGTCGCGGGTGACGGCGCCGGTGGCCGCGATGTGGATGGAGGACGGGAAGACGTCGTTGGAGGACTGCGAGGCGTTCACGTGGTCGTTGGGGTGGACCTCCCGGCCCTCCGGCAGCCGCTCGGTGGCGAGGGTGGCGATCACCTCGTTGGCGTTCATGTTGGACGAGGTGCCCGAGCCGGTCTGGAAGACGTCCACGGGGAAGTGCTCGTCCCAGCGGCCCTCCGCGACCTCCCCGGCCGCCGAGACGATCGCCCCGGCCCGGTCCCCGTCGATCACCCCGAGCCCGGCGTTGACCTTGGCGGCGGCGGCCTTGATCCGGGCCAGGGCCTCGATGTGGGCGCGTTCCAGGCGCTGGCCCGACACGGGGAAGTTCTCCACCGCCCGCTGGGTCTGCGCCCGCCACTTGGCGTGGGCGGGAACCCGCACCTCACCCATGGAATCGTGCTCGATCCGGTAGGGCTCACGGTCGTTCATCTTCTTCAACCTCCCGAAAAAGTTGAGCAGTTGTCTTGTTCGATGTATTCCCAAGCCGCGTACCGGCCAGTAAAAACCGTGGGTAACCCCACTTCCAGGAGGCGCCATGACGCGCACCAGGTACAGACTCCGCCGGCCCGCCGCAGCCGTCGCCGCGGCCGCCGCGGTCCTCGGAACCATGATCGCGGCCACCGCTCCCGCCGGCGCGGCCGACACGGCCACCGGCACGAGGGCCACCGTCTCCTCCGTACCCCTTCCCCCCGCCCTGGAGGCGATCCGGGCGGCCGAGGCCACCAAGATCTACGGAAGCCCCGAGGAGCGCCCGCTCGACCAGCGCAGGACCGGACTGGTCTCGCTCGGCGACAGCGAGATCTCCGGCGAGGGCGTCGGGACCTACGAACCCCCCACCAACGGTCCCACCAACTGGTGCCACCGCTCGCCCGACGCCGCCATCCACCGCACCGGGATCCCCGCGGACCTCACGTTCAACGTGTCCTGCTCCGGCGCGTACAGCGGCAACATCCGCATCGGCGGCTCCCCGCAGTACGCCGACGAACTCGTCCAGAGCGACAACCTCGCCGTCAAGGCGCGCAACACCCGCGTCAAGATGGTCCTCCTCGTCGCCGGAGCCAACGACGACCTCCAGTTCGGCCCCGTCATGACCGACTGCGTCACCCGCTACCTCCTCAGCCAGGGCGCCTGCGAGCCCAAGTACGCCCCCGGCTGGCAGGCCCGCGTCGACGGACTCGTCCCCAAGGTCGAACAGACCGTCCGCGACCTGAGGACCGTCATGCGCGACGCCGGGTACGCCGACGGCGACTACAAGCTCGTCCTCATGGGCTACCCCAGCCCGATCGGCCCCGACTTCCGCGACAACCCGAACTTCCCCGGCAAGCTGGCCTGCGGCGGCCTGGGCTACGACTCCGACACCGTCTGGGGCCGCAACACCGCCGTACCCGCCTTCGAGCGCGGCATGCGGAAGGCCGCCGCGAGCACCGGGGCCACCTACCTCGACAACTCCCGCCTCTTCCACGGCCACGAGGTCTGCATGGAGGACCCCTGGGCCCGGGGCCTCTACATCGACGTCACCAAGCCCGGCCTGCCGGACGAGAACTCCGTCCGCCAGTCCTTCCACCCCAACGCGCGCGGGCATGCCGCCTTCGCCTCCTGCCTCACCCAGCTCTACGCGTCCGGCCTGCGCGAGGCGAGCTGTGCCGACGTGAACTCCACCGGCAAGCCCGCCCTCTTCCCGCTCGCCTGGGACGACGCCTACCGGCCGCTGAGGAACCAGGCGACCGGCAACTGCCTGGACGTGGACGCCGCGAGCAGCTCCAACGGCACCCGGGTCCTCGGCTGGGACTGCCACGACGGACGCAACCAGACCTGGTGGTACGACTCCGCCCGGCAGACCGTCCACACCGGCCTCACCCAGGACCGCTGTCTCGACGTGCCCGACCTCCAGTACCGGACGGGCACGGCCCTGCTCCTCTGGAACTGCCACGGCGGCGCCAACCAGAAGTTCGTCCGTGACGGCGCCACCATCCGGCCCGCCGCCGCGACCGGCGTCTGCCTCACCCAGGGCGCGGCGAGGGAGCCCGTCAGGCTCCAGACCTGCGACGGCTCCGCGAACCAGAAGTTCGCGTAGCCCGTACCCCGCAGGGAACACCGCGGCCCCCGTCCAGCACGGGACGGGGGCCGCGGCACGCCCGGCTCAGGAGCCCTTCAGGGTCGTGCGGGCCAGTTCGTACGCCGGGAGCATCGCGCGGTGCTCCCCGGTGTCCGACCCGCCGAGATCGACCACGACCACCCCGCGCGGGGTGGTGACGGCGAAGGCGCGGGCCTCCTTGCCCCCGGCGTTCTCGGTCTCGGCACTCTTGCCGAGTGGCTCGTCCCGCACCGTGTAGGTCGCCTCGACGGCGGGCAGCGCGCCCGCCGTCGTCTCCCGGTAGAAGGCGCCCGGACTCTTCCCGCCCGCCGTCACGAAACCTTCGAGCACGGCCCGCGCGGACCCCTTCTCCGCCGTCCACACCCGCAGGAAGCCCAGGTGTCCGGCCGGTTTGGCGTCGATCTCGCAGCGCATGACGGCCGGCCCCCGGCGGGCGAGCTCCGCGAGTTCGGACCCCTCGGGGACCACGACCGCCTTCGGCCTCCACTCCGCCGCGAGCGTGAAGGAGACCGGCAGGACGCAGGCCGTCCCCGGGCCGCCGAGGGAGGCCCCGGCGGCGGGCGCGGCCGGGGCTCCGGTCCCCGGCGGCCCCGCGGTCGGCCGCGCCCCACCGGCGACCTCCGGCAGCGGCTCGGGACCGCAGCCGGACAGCAGCGGTCCCGCCGCGAGGAGGACGGGAACCAGGAGCCGTGCCGGAAGTCTCATGACCGGCAGGGTAGTCCCGGACCGGACCCGCCGGATCCGGGAGGTCCCGGCGGGCGGGGCCGGCGCGGCGCGCGTCCCCGCGTCCGGACGGGAGTGACCGAAGTCCCGTTGTGGAGGCGGACCGGCCCCCGGGATGATCGGGGACCGGAACGGAGGGAGCGCCATGAAGTACGCCGAGGGGCCGAGCACGCACGGTGACATCCACATCGGGGCGTCCGTGCCCCTGGTCTGGGAGCTGGTGACCGACATCCTGCTGCCCGCCCGGTTCAGTCCCGAACTGCGGCGCGCCGCCTGGCTCGACGGGGCGGACGGCCCCCGGCCGGGCGCGCGCTTCGAGGGGTACAACCACCACCGGCTGCTCGGCGAGTGGCGGACCGTCTCGTACGTGACCGAGCTGGTGGAACGGCGGGTGTTCGCCTGGGCCGTCACGGACGCGGACGGCCTCTTCGGGGAGCCGGTACCGGACCCGGCGGGGGCCCTGGCGGCCTGGCGCTACGAACTCGCCCCCGAGGACGGGGGCACCCGGCTGCGGCAGTCGGCCCGCCTCGGTCCGGGCCGCAGCGGAGTCACCCTGACCATCGAACGGTGGCCGGACCGCGAGGAGGAGATCGTCGCCGCCCGGCTGGAAGAGCTGCGCACGGGGATGGAGGCGACCCTCGCGGGCGTCAAGGCCCTCGCCGAACAGGGCGGTTGACGCCCCGGCGCGGACGGCGGGAGGAACCCCGGCCGGTGGTGGCCGGGGCCCCTCGGGGGACGCCGTCCCGGGTCAGGCGAGGCCGGGGCCCCGCACCGGGATGTGGGTGAACGTCGGCTCCGGCGCCGGGTTCTGGAAGAAGTCGTTCCCCTTGTCGTCCACGACGACGAAGGCCGGGAAGTCCTCGACCTCGATCTTCCAGACCGCCTCCATGCCGAGCTCCTCGTACTCGACGACCTCGACCTTCTTGATGCAGTCCTGCGCGAGGCGGGCCGCCGGGCCGCCGATCGAGCCGAGGTAGAAGCCGCCGTGCGTGCCGCACGCGTCGGTGACCTGCTGCGAGCGGTTGCCCTTGGCCAGCATGACCTTCGAGCCGCCCGCCGCCTGGAACTGCTCGACGTAGCTGTCCATGCGGCCGGCCGTCGTCGGGCCGAAGGAGCCGGAGGCGTACCCCTCGGGGGTCTTCGCCGGACCCGCGTAGTACACCGGGTGGTCCTTCAGGTACTGCGGCATCTCCTCGCCCGCGTCCAGGCGCTCCTTGATCTTGGCGTGCGCGATGTCGCGCGCCACGACCAGCGGCCCGGTCAGGGAGAGGCGGGTCTTGACCGGGTGCCTGGTCAGCTCGGCCAGGATGTCGTCCATCGGCTGGTTGAGGTCGATCCGCACGACCTCGCCGGCCTCCAGGTCGGAGTCCTCCGTCTCCGGCAGGAACCGCGCCGGGTCCGTCTCCAGCTGCTCCAGGAAGACGCCCTCGGCGGTGATCTTCGCGACGGCCTGGCGGTCGGCCGAGCAGGAGACGGCGATCGCGACGGGCAGCGAGGCGCCGTGGCGCGGCAGGCGCACCACGCGCACGTCGTGGCAGAAGTACTTGCCGCCGAACTGCGCGCCGATGCCGATCCGCTGCGTCAGCTCGAAGACCTTCTCCTCCAGCTCCTTGTCGCGGAAGCCGTGGCCGGTCTCGGCCGAGCCCTCGGTGGGCAGCTCGTCCAGGTAGTGCGCGGAGGCGTACTTGGCGGTCTTCAGGGCGAACTCGGCGCTGGTGCCGCCGACGACGATCGCCAGGTGGTACGGCGGGCAGGCGGCCGTGCCGAGCGAGCGGATCTTCTCCTCCAGGAACTTCATCATGCTCGCCTCGTTGAGGACGGCCTTCGTCTCCTGGTAGAGGAAGGACTTGTTGGCGGAGCCGCCCCCCTTGGCCATGAAGAGGAACTTGTACGCGCCGCCGTCGGTCGCGTACAGCTCGATCTGCGCGGGCAGGTTCGAGCCGGTGTTCTTCTCCTCCCACATGGTCACCGGGGCCATCTGCGAGTACCGCAGGTTGAGCTTGGTGTACGCGTCGTAGACGCCCTTGGACAGGGCCTCCTCGTCGCGGCCGCCCGTCAGCACGTTCTGGCCGCGCTTGCCCATGACGATCGCGGTGCCGGTGTCCTGGCACATCGGGAGGACGCCGGCGGCGGCGATGTTCGCGTTCTTCAGGAGGTCGAGCGCGACGAACTTGTCGTTGCCCGACGCCTCCGGGTCGTCGATGATCCGGCGCAGCTGGGCCAGGTGGGCCGGGCGCAGGAAGTGCTGGATGTCGTGGATCGCCTCGGCGGCCAGCGTGCGCAGCGCCTCCGGCTCGACCTTGAGGAACGTACGCCCGTCGGCCTCGAAGGTGGAGACGCCTTCGGAGGTCACCAGGCGGTAGGGCGTGGTGTCCTCTCCCAGGGGGAGCAGATCGGAGTACGAAAACTCTGGCATGACGGCGGTCATTCCTCACTCGGCGGACGGCGGCGCCGCCTCCGTTGGCGGCGCGCCCTCCAGCGTAGAACGCGCCCGCCCCGGCGTTCCTGTGAGGTAAGGCTCACCCGCGCCGGCGCCGGGTCCCGGGCGCGGCCGGACCCGTCCGCGCCGATTCCGTCCGCGCCTTCCGGCCCCGCCCCCTGGTCGCGATCTATCGCGTTTCGCTAGGCTGCCTCCGTGGACCTCGAAAAGCAGCCCGAACCCGAGAAGCAGCCGCAGCCGCAGCGGTCGGCCGCCCCCGCCGAGACCGCCCCCGCGGCGCCCGTCTTCGCCGATCCGGAGGGCTCGCTGCGGGCCTCGGACGCGGACCGGGACCGGATCGCGGACATCCTGAGGGACGCCCTGGCCGAGGGGCGGCTCGACCCCGAGGAGCACGCGGACCGGATCGACGCGGTCTACCGTGCCAAGACGGTCGGGGAGCTGGAGCCGATCGTCCGCGACCTGCCGGCGGCCCGGACCTCCCGGCCGGAGCCCGGGGAGGCGTACGCCTACGGCCCCGACGTCCCGGAGGGCGCCCCGGACAACCTCGTCGCGGTCTTCTCCAGCACCACCCGCAAGGGCCGCTGGCGGGTGGGCCGCCGGACGAACGCGTTCGCGTTCTTCGGCAACGTCGAGATCGACCTGACCGAGGCGATCTTCGCCCAGCGCCTCACCACCATCAACGCCACCTCCGTCTTCGGCAACGTCGAGGTGCGGGTCCCGGAGAACATCAGCCTGCGCGGCAACGGCAGCGGGATCTTCGGCAACTTCGAGGTCGTGACCCTGGAGGGCGTCGATCCGCAGGCCCCGGTCGTCGTCGTCAACGGCTACTCGGTCTTCGGGAACGTCGAGGCGCGGCCCAAGCGCGGCAAGTGGATCACGGACCTCCAGGCCAGAGCACGGAAGCACCTGGGCCACTGACGGACACCGGACGCGGACGCCCCGGCCGGGCGCCCGGCGTCCGGGCGCGGGGGAGTACGCCGGCGGCGGGGCGGGAGCGGGAGCGCGCGCCGGCCCGGCGGGGTGGGAGCGGACGGTCGCGAGGCGCCGCGAGGGCGGGAAGACCGGCCACGAGGTGACCGGAATGCGCCGTCCGGCGTTCGCGGGGCGGTGCGCGGCGGCACCCAGTGCATAGGCGCACGCACAGTGGGTAAGGCTCGTGCATCGCCCTCGCCCGCGAAGCCGTCGTCAGGAGTAGACCGTGCTGCAACTGCCGCATCAGCCCCTCCAGGCCGTCGCCGTCCCCCCGCCGCGCACCCCCGCCCGGGAGGACGAGGGCGGTCCGTGGCACGCGGAGGCGGTGTGCCGCAGGGACGAGGCCGGACTCTTCTTCGCCCCCTCCAAGGAGCCCACCGCCGCGCGCCTCGCGCGCGAGGAGGCGGCCAAGCGGGTCTGCGCGCGCTGTCCGGTGATGGTCGAGTGCCGCGAGCACGCGCTGCTCCAGCCGGAGCCGTACGGGGTGTGGGGCGGGCTCACGGCGGCGGAGCGCCGCGTCGTGCTGGCCCGGCGCCGGCGGCGCGAGGTGGAGCTGAGGAAGTCGGCCCCGGCCGAACGGATCGCCAAGGCGGGCTGACCGGACCCCGACGGAGGCGCGGACGCTCCGCGCGGGCCCGTACGGGAAGGGGCGCCCCCACCGCACATGGGGGCGCCCCTCTTCGTGCCGTCCGTCCGGCGGCTCCCGCCGGACCGGCGGCGGACCGTCTCAGTTGGCGCGATCGAAGTCGATCTTGCTGTACGCGCGCAGCTTCGAGAGCCGGTGCGTGGAGTCGATCTGGCGGATCGTGCCCGACTTCGAGCGCATGACCAGGGACTGCGTGGTCGCCGTCTCGGCGCGGTAGCGCACCCCGCGCAGCAGTTCGCCGTCGGTGATGCCGGTGGCCACGAAGAAGACGTTGTCCCCGCCGACCAGGTCGTCCGTGGAGAGCACCCGGTCCAGGTCGTGGCCCGCGTCGAGGGCCTTCTGCCGCTCGGTCTCGTCCTTCGGCCAGAGCTTGCCCTGGATCACGCCGCCGAGGCACTTGATGGCGCAGGCGGAGATGATGCCCTCGGGGGTGCCGCCGACGCCCATGAGCATGTCGACGCCGGTGCCCTCGCGGACGGCCATGATCGAACCGGCGACGTCGCCGTCCGAGATGAACTTGATCCGGGCCCCGGTCTCGCGGATCTCCTTGACGATGCCCTCGTGGCGGGGGCGGTCCAGGATGACGACCGTGATGTCCTCGGGCGAGGAGTTCTTCGCCCTGGCGACCCGGCGGATGTTGACCGAGACGGGGGCGTTGATGTCGACGAAGTCGGCGGCCTCCGGGCCGGTGACCAGCTTGTCCATGTAGAAGACCGCGGACGGGTCGAACATGCTGCCGCGGTCGGCGGCGGCCAGGACGGCGATCGCGTTGGGCATGCCCTTGGCGTTGAGCGTGGTGCCGTCGATCGGGTCGACCGCGATGTCGACCTCGGCGCCGGTGCCGTCGCCGACCCGCTCGCCGTTGAAGAGCATGGGGGCTTCGTCCTTCTCCCCCTCGCCGATGACGACGACGCCGTCCATCGAGACGGTGGAGATCAGGGTGCGCATGGCGTTGACCGCCGCGCCGTCCGCGCCGATCTTGTCGCCGCGGCCGACCCAGCGCCCGGCGGCCATGGCGGCGGCCTCGGTCACGCGGACCAGTTCGAGGGCGAGGTTGCGGTCGGGGGCCTCGGGGGAGACCTCCAGTTCGGGCGGGAGGGTGTGCTCGGTCATCGGGGCGCACCTTTCTGTACGGCGACGGCCGGGAAAAAAAGAGGGTGCTGCGACTCTATCGTCAGGTCGACAAAATGAGCAGGGGGGCCTACGTATGAGCACGGGACCGTGATGCGACCATGGGGGGCGTGGCAGGTATGCGAGGCAGGCAGACGGTACGCGGGATGTTCCAGTCCCTCGGTGTGATCATGGTCGCCGCGGGCGTGATGTATCTCTTCATCCCGCACGACGAGAGCACGGAGCCGGTCAAGGCGAAGGACTACCGGGTCGAGCTCCTGACGGCCCAGCGGGCGGCGCCGTATCCGGTGCTGGCCCCCGAGGGCCTCGGAGAGGGCTGGAGGGCGACGGTCGTCTCGTACCGGCGCGAGAAGGCCGACGCGTGGCAGCTCGGCTTCCTCTCCCCGGACACGCAGTACGTGGCGATCCACCAGTCCACGGCGGCGGCGGGCGCGTTCGTGCCCGAGGTCACCCACAAGGCGAAGAACACGGGGAAGACCCGGGCGGTCGCCGGTGAGGTCTGGCAGCTCTGGGAGGGCCCGAAGTACGACGCGCTCGTACGCACGCAGGACGGCGCCACGACCGTGGTGACCGGCACGGTCTCCTTCGACCGGCTGGCCGAGATGGCGGGCTCGCTGCGGTCGAAGAAGGTCTGAGGCGTCCCCGGGGCCGAGGGCGCCGGGAGGGCCGGGGCGGGTCCGGGACCTGCCGGGCCGGCCCGGGAGGCGTACGGGAAGGGCCCCGCACTCGTGGAGTGCGGGGCCCTTCCCGTGGCGGTGGCCGCGGCGGTGACCGCGGTCACCGGCCCGCCGGTCTCAGACGGTGGTGACGACCTCGTCGAAGGACAGGCGCGGGGAGCGCGGGAACCAGGCGTCCTCGCCCGGCTTGCCGATGTTGACGACCATCAGCGGGGTGTGGTCGTCGTCGAGGAACTCCTTCTGGACACCGGCGAAGTCCAGGCCGGTCATCGGACCGGCGGCCAGGCCGGCGGCGCGGACGCCCACGATGAAGTACGCGGCCTGGAGGGCGGCGTTCAGCAGGGCGGACTGCTCACGGGCCGGGCGCTCGGCGAAGAACATGTCCTTGGCCTGCGGGAAGTGCGGGAGCAGGGCCGGCAGCTCGTCGTGGAACTCGTTGTCGGCGGAGAGGATCGCGACGAGCGGCGCGGCGGCGGTCTTCGGCCGGTTGCCCTCGGCCATGTGCGCGACCAGGCGCTCGCGGGCCTCGGGGGAGCGGACCAGGGTGATGCGCAGCGGGGACTGGTTGAAGGCGGTGGGGCCGTACTTCACCAGGTCGTAGATCGCCCGGACCTGCTCGTCGGTCACCGGCTCGTCGGTGAACGTGTTGGCGGTGCGGGCCTCGCGGAAGAGGAGGTCCTGGGCGGCGGGGTCAAGGGCGAGGGACATGCTGCGTACCTTCCGGACTGCGCGGCTGCGCGAAAGCGCACAAGGGGGATCACTCGTACGGAGTTCAAGCGATGTCCCCGACAGTACGCCCAGGATTGGTGAAAGTTCAACTACCTAATCCGGATAGTGATCCGCTTCACTCGTGATCCTACGCCGGGACGGGAGCGGACCGGAAGGTCACCCCTCCCCGTCGTCCCCGGCCCCGTCCTCCCCGCCGTCCGCCTCCGACGCGAGGGCCGCGTCCAGGCGGGCCCGCGCCCCTTCGAGGCGGAGCCGGCACACCTTCGCCAGCTCCTCCCCGCGCTCCCAGAGCGCCAGGGACTCCTCCAGGGTCGTCCCGCCCGCCTCCAGCCGCCGGACGACCTCGATCAGCTCGTCCCGCGCCTGCTCGTACCCGAGCGTCGTCCCGTCCGTGCCCGTGCTCGTGCTCGCTGCCATGTTTCGTCCTCTGTCGGTGATCGGTGATCGGTGAACGCCGGCCGATGTGCCGTGGTCGTGGCCGGCGGCCATGTGCGGGGGCGTCCGGCCCCGGAGCGCTCAGCCGGGGTCGGCCACGCGCCGCACCGCGAACTCGCCCTCCGCGACCCGGGCCCGCAGCTCCTCGTCCCCGGAGACCTCGCCGGGGGAGCGGACCACCGTGCCGTCCGCCCGCTGGAGCACCGCGTACCCCCGTTCCATCGTCGCGGCGGGCGACAGCGCCCGGACCCGCGCCCGGGTGTGCGAGAGCTCCGAGTCGGCCCGGTCGAGCAGATGGCCGAGGACCCGCCGGCTCCGGGCGAGCAGCGCGGCCACCTCGTCCTCGCGGACCTCGACCACGCGCAGCGGCCGTTCCATGACGGGCCGCGCGAGCGCGTGCGCCAGCCCGCGCTCCTCGCGGTCGAGGAGGCCCCGCACGGTCCGCAGCGCCCGGTCGCGCAGGCCGCGCACCCGGTCCAGCTCCTCCCCGACGTCCGGGACGACCTTCTTGGCCGCGTCCGTCGGCGTCGAGGCGCGCAGGTCGGCCACCAGGTCGAGCAGGGGCGAGTCCGGTTCGTGCCCGATCGCGGAGACCACCGGCGTACGGCAGTCGGCCACCGCCCGGACGAGCTGCTCGTCCGAGAACGGCAGCAGGTCCTCGACGCTCCCGCCGCCCCGGGCCACGATGATCACGTCCACCCCCGGGTCCGCGTCCAGCTCCCGGACCGCCCCCACGACCTGCGGAACCGCCTTCACGCCCTGCACCGCGACGTTCCGCACCTCGAAGCGGACGGCGGGCCAGCGGCGGCGCGCGTTCTCCAGCACGTCCCGCTCGGCGGCCGACGCCCGTCCGCAGACGAGGCCGATCCGGTGTGGCAGGAACGGCAGCGGTCTCTTCCGGTCGGACGCGAACAGGCCCTCGGCGGCCAGGGTCCGCTTCAGCTGTTCGAGGCGGGCGAGCAGCTCCCCGATCCCGACCGGCTTGATCTCGACGGCCCGCAGCGACAGCTGCCCGCGCGGCGCGTACCACTCGGGCTTGGCGTGCACGACGACCCTGGCCCCCTCCGACACGACGTCCGCGACCGCGTCGAAGACCTGCCGGTAGCAGGTGACGCCGATGGAGATGTCGTACGAGGGGTCCCGCAGCGTCAGGAAGACGACCCCGGCACCGGGGCGCCGCGACAGCTGCGTGATCTGCCCCTCGACCCAGATCGCCCCGAGCCGGTCGATCCACCCGCCGATCAGCCGGGAGACCTCACCGACGGGGAGCGGCGTTTCCGCGGACGTAGTCAGAGCCATGGACCGAGCGTAACGGCGCGGTAGGACAACGTCAGGGCGCCGAGGGGCGGAAGGGCGGAGGGCGTCACGGCGCCGGACGCCGGTCGTACGGGACGGCCGGGGCCGGGTCCGTACGGGACGGTCCGGGTCCGTACGGGACGGTCCGATCCCGTACGGGAGGGCCGGGGCCGTGCGCGGACCCCACCGCGGACCCCACCGCGGCCCCCGCCGCGCGCGGCTCCGGACACCCCGCCGCGCGGTCCCGCACCCCGGGCGCCCTCCTCCCGTCAGGACTCCTGCCGCACCCCCTGGACGGCCAGCACCACGAGCCCCACGCCCAGCCACACCACGCCCACCACCTGGGCCGCCGTCGACGCCTCCACGATCACCGCGACCAGGATCGCCGCGCCGACGACCGGGACCACCACGTGTTTGAGCACGTGCGGCGGCCCCTCTCCCCTCCGTACGGCGAACCAGCCCACCACGCTCGCGTGCAGCAGGACGAAGGCCGTCAGGGCGCCGACGTCGACCACCGACACCAGGTGGTCGAGGCCGTCGTCCCGTCGCGCCGCCCACACCGCCGCGATCATCGTCACCGCCGCCGCCACGAGCAGCGCCACGCGCGGCACGCCGCCGTCCGTCCGGGCGAGCGGGCGGGGCAGGCGCCGGTCGCGGCCCATCGCGAAGAGCAGCCGGCCCCCGGCCGCCTGCCCGGCGAGCGCCGCGAAGGCCGCGCCGATCGCCTTCGAGACGGCCACCAGGTCGTGCAGCCAGCCGCCGACCGAGGTGTCCACGGCGTCGTAGAAGGCGGAGCCCTGCTTTCCGGGGTCGGCGGCGAGATCGGCGGAGGAGACCGGTTCGAGCAGCGCCACCAGCCAGGTCTGGGCCACGAAGAGCACGCCCGCGAGGGCCAGGCAGAACAGCAGCGCCCGCGCCACCTTCTCCGACCCCCCGGTGACCTCCTCGGCGAAGGAGGCGATCGCGTCGAAGCCCAGGTAGGAGAGGACGGCGACCGAGACCGCGCCGAGCACCGCCGCGAGCGAGAAGGAGACGTCCCCGGTCAGCGGCGACCACCAGTCGCGCTGCGCCCCGTCCCGTACGAGCGTCACCACGGCCGAGACGGCGAAGACCAGCAGGACCACGATCTCCATCGCGAGCACGGCGAAGCCGACCCGGGCCGCCGCCCGGACGCCCCACAGGTTGAGCAGGGTGGTGACGACCACCGCGATCCCGGTCCACACCCACCGGTCCACCTCCGGGACCAGCGCCTCCATGGCGATGCCCGCGAAGAGGTAGGCGACGGCGGGGATCAGCAGGTAGTCGAGCATCGCCATCCACCCGGCGACGAACCCCGGCCCCTCCCCGAGCCCCTTGCGCGCGTAGGTGAAGACGGAACCCGCCTGGGGGGCGACCCGCACCATCTGGGCGTAGCTGAACGCCGTGAACGCCATGGCGACCGTGGCCACCAGGTACACGAGGGCGACCGCGCCGTGCGACTTGGCGTCCAGCGTCCCGAAGACGCCGACCGGCGCCATGGGCGCGATGAAGAGAAGTCCGTAGACGACCAGGTCGCGGAACCCGAGGTTCCGTCGAAGCCCCGTGTGGTCCTCGCCGCCCGTACCCGCCGTCACCCGCGATTCCTCGGCCATGGACCCAGTCTCGGCCACGACGGCGGCCGAACCGCTGACCGACGCGGCCGTACGGAACGCGGCCTTCCGCCGACCGGCGCGGCCGTGCGGGGACGCGGCCTTACGATGGGACGCATGACTGCAACGCCCGCGCCGACGCCCGATTCCGCCTCCGCGACGAACCGCCCGAAGCGTGTCCTGCTCGCCGCTCCCCGCGGCTACTGCGCGGGCGTGGACCGTGCCGTGATCGCGGTGGAGAAGGCCCTGGAACAGTACGGGGCCCCGATCTACGTCCGGCACGAGATCGTCCACAACAAGTACGTCGTCCAGACCCTGGAGCGGAAGGGCGCGATCTTCGTCGACCAGGCGACCGAGGTGCCGCCGGGCAACATCGTGATGTTCTCCGCGCACGGCGTCGCCCCGACCGTCCACGAGGAGGCCCGGCAGGGCCGGCTCGCGACCATCGACGCCACCTGCCCGCTGGTCACCAAGGTCCACAAGGAGGCCGTCCGCTTCGCCAAGGACGACTTCGACATCCTCCTCATCGGCCACGAGGGCCACGAGGAGGTCATCGGCACCTCCGGCGAGGCCCCGGACCACATCCAGCTCGTCGACGGCCCCGAGGACGTGGCGAAGATCGAGGTCCGCGACCCCTCCCGGGTCGTCTGGCTCTCCCAGACCACGCTGTCGGTGGACGAGACGATGGAGACGGTCGACGCGCTGAAGGAGAAGTTCCCGCAGCTGATCTCCCCGCCGTCCGACGACATCTGCTACGCCACGCAGAACCGCCAGACCGCGATCAAGGAGCTGGCCGGCCAGGCCGAGCTGGTGATCGTCGTCGGCTCGAAGAACTCCTCCAACTCGATCCGCATGGTCGAGGTCGCCAAGCAGGCCGGCGTGCCCGCCGCGTACCTCGTGGACTTCGCGAGCGAGATCGACGAAGCCTGGCTGGAGGGCGTCACCAGCGTCGGCCTCTCCTCCGGCGCCTCCGTCCCGGACGTCCTGGTGCAGGAGGTCCTGGAGTGGCTCGCCGAGCGCGGTTACGCGGACGTCGAGATCGTCAAGACGGCCGACGAGTCCCTGACCTTCTCGCTCCCCAAGGAGCTCCGCAACAGGGACCTGCGGGCCGAGGCCGAGAAGCTGGGCGCGGCGGCACCGGTCGAGGACTGAGCCGACGGATTGCCCCCGGCCGATCACCTCGGGTGGTCCGCCCCGGTGGTCCGCCCCCGGCGGGAGGGCGGACCGGCCGGGGCGGCCGGACCGAGGAGTAACTCGGCGCGCCAGCCTTTACGGTGGGTCCATGAACGTCTTCGGAGTGGACATCGGCGGCTCGGGCATCAAGGGCGCTCCCGTGGACCTGGAGCGCGGCGCGCTCACCGCGGAGCGCCAGAAGGTACTGACTCCACAGCCCTCCACACCCGACGGGGTGGCGGACTGCGTCGCGGAGGTCGTGGAGCACTTCGGCTGGACGGGACCGGTGGGAGTGACCTTCCCCGGCGTGGTGACGGGCTCCACGATCCGTACGGCCGCCAATGTCGACAAGTCGTGGATCGACGTCGACGCGGGCGCGCTCCTCGGTGAACGCCTCGGGGGACTCCCCGTGACCGTCCTGAACGACGCGGACGCGGCCGGGATCGCGGAGATGACCTTCGGCGCGGGCCGGGGCCGCAAGGGCACGGTGATCATGCTGACCCTCGGCACGGGCATCGGCTCCGCCCTGTTCGTCGACGGCCGGCTCGTCCCCAACACGGAGCTGGGCCACCTGGAACTGAAGGGCCACGACGCGGAGAAGCGGGCCTCCACGAAGGCCAAGGAGGACGAGGACCTCACCTGGGAGCACTGGGCGACCCGCAGGGTGCGGAAGTACCTGGAGCACGTGGAGATGCTGTTCTCGCCGGAACTCTTCATCATCGGCGGCGGCGTCAGCCGCAAGGCGGACAAGTTCCTCCCGCTCATCGAGGGCGTCCGCGCGGAGATCGTCCCGGCGGAGCTCCAGAACAACGCGGGCATCGTGGGGGCGGCGATGGCGGCGCGGGCGGCGTCCGGAGCCTGAGGGGGAAGGGCCGGGGGCGAGGACGGGGAGCGGGGGGCGGACGCGCCCGGCTTCCGGACTGCGGATCGTCCGGCGCAACGGATGCCCGGCCCCCGGCCCGTTCGGCGCAACGGATGCCCGGCCCCCGGCGCACCGGTGGGCCGGGCCCATCGGCGTGCCCGGCCCACCCGTGCGCCCGGCTCACCGGGCCTTGGCGGCCCTCGTGGTTTTCGTACCCTTCGCGTCTTGCGCGTCCTTCGCGCCCTTCGGTGCCGGTGCCGGTGCCGAGGCCGGGGACGGAGGGCCGGCCGCTCCCCGGCCCGGCCGGGGCCGCCGCTGTCGCCGCCCCATGTCCCGCACCTTGCGGACGCTCGTGATGACACCGGCGACCAGGGTGCCGCCGTACAGCCATCCCGCCTGGACGGCCAGGGCGGTCACGACGGCCATGGCCTGGCTGCCGAGGCCGCCCGTGCCGCCTGCGACGGGGACGATGCCGACGGCGAAGGCGATGGGGACGCCGATGGGGGCGGTGACCAGGTCGGCGGTACGGACCCAGAGCGCGGTCAGGGCGCTGACCAGCAGGAACACCAGCCCGTAGGCGACGGGGGAGGCGTCGAGGAGCAGCAGGTCGAGCAGACCGGCTGCCAGCATGACGGCCGAGGCGAAGAGCCCCGCGCCGAGACCGGTGAGCCGGGGCGCGGGGAGCCGCCGCAGGGCGAGGACGACGGGAGGCACGGGCCGGCCGCCGGGCCGCCGGGCGGGGGCGCGGTCCGGGATGCGGCCGGGAGCGCCGGGAACGCCGGGGGATCCGCCCCGTTCGGCGCGGGCACCACCGGGGGCCCGCCCGGCACCGCGGGTCGCGCGGTGCGCGGGGGCGCCCTCCGCGAGCGGACCGGAGGGGGCGGCGTGCGGTGCGGCGGGCGGCGGGGCGACGGGCGGTTTGCCGGGGGATTTCGGCCGTCTGCGCCCTTGGGGCCGGCTTGTCCTGTGCTGCTCCATCCGACCAACGTAGGTCGGCGGGGGGCGGGAACCGGGTCCGGGACACGCGCTTTGGGCGACCTTGCGCCCGAGAACGGCCGAAGGCCGACGTCACCGGCCGGTTCGCCCCGCCCGTAAACTGGGGGACCGGCCCCCCGTCCACACTTCAGGAAGTCGCCACCGTGTCGCTCACGATCGGAATCGTCGGTCTGCCGAATGTCGGCAAGTCGACCCTGTTCAACGCCCTGACCAAGAACGACGTACTGGCGGCCAACTACCCGTTCGCCACGATCGAGCCCAACGTCGGCGTCGTCGGCGTCCCCGACGCCCGCCTCGCCAAGCTCGCGGAGATCTTCGGCTCGCAGCGCGTCCTCCCGGCGACGGTCGACTTCGTCGACATCGCGGGCATCGTGCGCGGCGCGAGCGAGGGCGAGGGCCTGGGCAACAAGTTCCTGGCGAACATCCGCGAGTCGGACGCCATCTGCCAGGTCATCCGCGCCTTCAAGGACGAGAACGTCGTCCACGTCGACGGCAAGGTCTCGCCGAAGGACGACATCGAGACGATCAACACGGAGCTGATCCTCGCGGACCTCCAGACGATCGAGAAGGTCCTGCCGCGCCTCCAGAAGGAGTCCCGGATCAAGAAGGACGTGGCGCCGAAGGTCGCCGCGGTCGAGGCGGCCCAGGCGATCCTGGAGCGCGGCGACACCCTCTTCTCGCAGGGCGTCGTCCAGGGCTCGGAGAAGGCGGAACTCCTCCACGACCTGCACCTGCTCACCGCGAAGCCGTTCCTCTACGTCTTCAACGTGGACGAGGACGAGCTGACCGACGACGCCTTCAAGGCGGAGCAGAGCGCCCTGGTCGCCCCGGCGGAGGCGATCTTCCTCAACGCCAAGCTGGAGCAGGACCTCGCGGAGCTGGACGAGGAGGACGCCATGGAGCTCCTCCAGTCCGTCGGCGCCGAGGAGCCCGGCCTCGCCACCCTCGCCCGCGTCGGCTTCGACACCCTGGGCCTCCAGACCTACCTGACGGCCGGCCCCAAGGAGTCCCGCGCCTGGACCATCAAGAAGGGCGCGACGGCCCCCGAGGCGGCCGGTGTCATCCACACCGACTTCCAGAAGGGCTTCATCAAGGCCGAGGTCATCTCCTTCGCCGACCTCGTGGAGACGGGCTCGGTCGCCGACGCCCGCGCGGCCGGCAAGGCGCGCATGGAGGGCAAGGAGTACGTGATGCAGGACGGGGACGTCGTGGAGTTCCGCTTCAACGTCTGAGTTCTTCGGCGGCCGGACAGGGGTTGCCTGTGTGGCGTTCCGGTCACGGCCGCCGCGTCGAGGCGCCCCGTGCCTGTTCGACCGCTGCGAAGAGCGCCTCCGGTGCGGCTTTCTGCCGTCTCGGGGCGCGGGGCCGTGAACGCGGGCGCCGGGCCGCGTCGAGCAGCGCGTCCGGGAGGGCACGTGGCGCGGCGGAGGCTCCGTCCGGGAACGGACGGAGCCTCTGGTCCCGGGCATCCGGGTCAGCCCAGGAGGCGTCCCGCGGCGGACTCCCGCGCGGATCGGGACTTGCGGAGGTCGCGTGCGACGACCGCCTTCTGCAGCCAGCGGTCGGCCCCGTCGTAGCGTGCCGTGAACGCGCGACGGCCGTGCACGGCGAGGTAGTTGTCGACGATCAGCAGGCTGCCCGCTTCCACCACCACGTCCTGCTGCACCCGCTCCAGCTCCGTCACCAGCTCCTTGAGCGCCACTTCCGCTTCGTGGTCGCCGTCGACGCAGCGCATGAAGAACGGGTCGATGCGCAGGTACGGAGCGTCCTCGGCGCCGAAGAGCACGGCGACGGGCTCGGGGTTGTCCCGCATCGCGCGCATCCGCAGCAGTCCGGGGTCGTTGGGCCGCTGAACGGCGAGCTGCCGCAGGTGCTCGTCGTCGGGCAGGATGTAGAAACGCGGTGCGGACAGCACCCGTCGCGTGTCCGCCGACAGTTCCACCTCCTGGACCGAAGCCAGCGTCGTCGGAACCCGGTCGTGGTTGCGGATGCCGAAGAGGGCCAGGTAGTCGCAGCGGTAGGGGTGGAACGCGTCCTCGGTGTGCCATTCGAGGAGCACGTCGCTGCCGTGTCCGTTCTGCTCGCCTTCTTCGCCGGCGATGGGCAGCACGTTCTGGATCATCCGTCCGGACTGCAGCGTGGGCCAGCTGAACACTTCGCCGAGGCACTGTCCCATCAACCCGAGGAAGAGCTCTTCCCGGCGGGTGCGTCCGGCGGCGGCGGCCTCGGCCCAGGTGCCGGGTGTCGGGCCGACGGCCTCGTCGTCGACGCCGAAGCCGCGCAGCAGGAAGCCGGCGGCCGCGTCGTTGCGCCGGAAATCCTCCAGGGCCCGGCGAAGACCGGTCGGGACCTTCGACACCAGCTCCCAGGCGTTGTCGTAGAACGCCTGCTCGCCGGGGTCGCTCTGTGCCACGTGCGGGTCGGAGAGCAGCTGTTCGAGGGAGGCTATGTCGTCGGCGGAGAGGTCGTAGTTCAGGATTCCGCGGTACTGGCTCATGGGCGCCTTACTCGGGGTGTCGGATGTGGGGTGTCGGCCTTTTAAAGGCCGGTGTGCGGGAGGCGGTCCTGCTGTTCTTCCGCCGTACTGCCCTCGGGGACCCACCATGGAATGTGACGGTCGAGAGGGGCGATCGGCATGACGGCCTTGAACATGTCGTTCTCCATGGTGGCCAGCCGCACGTCGTACGGTTTGCCGACCGCGGCGAAAGCGCGTTGGATTCCCGTGCGCTGCCGTTCGATGAACTTGGCGTTCCGCTCGAAAGTGCTGACGGGTTGCAGCAGGAAGTAGGTCCGCTGGTCGCCGTGGCTGTACCGCGGCGATGTCTCCGGGTAGCAGGGGGCGAAGGAGACCAGGAAGAACAGTTCGCCCTCGATCATCGCGTACCAGCGTTCATCGGGCTGCGGATCGTCGGGAATGTACACGCTCGGGAACATCCGGGTAAGCGTGGTGTAGAAGCGTCGGGTGAGATCCACCAGCGCGTCCAGCGTGGTGCCGAGCGTCGGCTCCTCGAAGGTGATGATCATGCCGTCGAGCGAGCGTTCTTCGGCCGTGCGGAAGAAGTCCGAGATGAGGTCGCGGTGCCGCGCCAGCTCGTTCTCGACGTCATCGGTCGGAATGGTGATCCCGGGTCCCAGCTTCGACGGCTTGGCGAAGGGGCAGTACGTCTTCTGCGTGATTTCCTCGAAGCTCATCCCTGGTTCCCCGCCTTCACTGCTTCCGCGCCCGCCGGCACTGGTGCGCTATGGGCTTTCGTGGCCCGGCAGCCGATGACGTAGAACCACCAGCTGGCCATCACGACGGCGATCAGGACGTAGAACATCGCGGCCGGCACGAAGTGCTGGAGCAGGAAGCCGCAGAGGATCGGCCCCAGGGCGATGCCGATGTGGATGAGATTCTGTGCCCCGAAATAGCTGCCGCGCAGGTTGTCGGGGGCGATGGAGTCGATGAACGTGAACTCGGCGGGCACCAGGACGACCTCGCCGAGGCTGAAGACCACCACGGCGGCGACGATGACGGCCGCGTTCGTGGACAGCGACATCGCGACCAGCCCGATGACGAAGGCGCCGATCCCGACGGTCAGCCACTTCAGGAGGTTGTCCTGCTTCAGGCGGCTGCCGAGGGCGTACTGGGCGCCGATGACCGTGATGGCGTTGGCGGCGGAAATGTAGGCGACCAGCCTGTAGGCGGTGTCGCGGTCCTCCACCAGGACGAGGTACTGCGACATGAAGGTCAGGAGGGGCCCGTACACCACGATGCTGAGAATTCCACCGATGGTGAAGTAGGTCAGACGCCGGTCCGCCCCCATCACCTTCAGCACGTCGCGGAACTTGGGGGTCTCTTCCTCGTCCTGCTTCTCCGCGCTCTGCTCCGTTTCCCCGGCCGGTGTCGTCGTACCGGTGCCGGCGGGCAGGAACCGTTGGCGGAAAATCACCAGAGGCACCAGGGAGGCGCCGATGACGACGACGCTGAGGAAGAACGGCCCGCCGGAACCGAGCGTGAGCGCGGCGATGCCCAGGAAGGGGCCCACCGCCGCACCGATGTTCTGCAGCGAATACCGCAGGGAAAACACCTTGACGCGGTTCTCGGCCGGCACCAGTTCGGAGAGCAGGGCACTGCCGGCGACGCCCATCGACCAGGAGGCGACGTTGGTCATCAGCAGGATGACCGTGACGGCGACCGGATCGTGGAACACCGTCAGGCTGAGATTGAACAGGATGATCGCGATGTCCAGCGCGATCACCAGATCGATTTTTCTGAACCGGTCCGCGAGATAGCCGCCGTAGACGCCCGCCAGCGTGCCGACCAGTACGCTGCCGCCGATCACGTAGCCGATGGTGGCGCCG
Source organism: Streptomyces sp. NPDC041191 (assembly GCF_055591945.1). Lineage (NCBI taxonomy): Bacteria > Bacillati > Actinomycetota > Actinomycetes > Kitasatosporales > Streptomycetaceae > Streptomyces > Streptomyces sp. NPDC041191. Next base: position 152,676 of record NZ_JBVIZC010000006.1, read on the forward strand.
TCCATGCCCACCGTGTCGTACAGGTAGATGGGCATGTAGGCCAGGATCGCGAAGGAACTCAGGCTCCGCGCGGCGGCGGAGGCCAGGAGGACCTTCATCGCGAACGGAAGTCCACGGACCATCGTCAGGAAGTTCTTCATCCGTTGTCCCCTGCCGCGATCGTTTCGAGCGTACCGATGATGGATTCCTTGATCTCGTCGATCCGGTCGTCGTCGAACACCCCGGGGTGGTATCCGACGGTGAACGTGATGTCCCGGTCCGGGGTCACCGTGATGCTGAGCGGGTAATGCGGAATGCCCGCTCCGTCCTGCGCCCGCTCGCGCACCCGCAGACCGTCGGCGCCGCTCTCGTCGAGGGAATCCGCGGGGTAGCTCTGGAACACGTAGCAGGCGTCGAACAGTTCGCCCGCCCCGAAGATCCGCTGGATCTCGGTGAGCTCGAGGGAGCGGTGCGGGAAGATGTCCAGCTGCGACTCCTGCACCCGGGCCATGGTCGTGCCGACGGGCTCGCCCGGCTGGACGCGCACGCGCAGCGGCACGGTGTTGAGCAGCAGCCCGACCATGGACTCGGCGCCGTCGAGTTCGGCCGGCCGCTCGGAGACGGTGTTGCCGAACAGCACGTCGTCGCGCCCGGTGAGACGGCCGAGCGCGATGCCCCACGCCGTCTGGAGGGCCGTGTTGAGGGTCACCCCGGCCCGGGCGCACCGCTGCCGCAGCGAACCGGTCAGCTCCGGCGTCAGTGTGACGTCCGTGGCGCGCAGCGGGACGTCCGGCGCCGGCTTGCCGGCGTGGACCCTGGACGGGCCGTCGACGCCCGCCAGATAGCTCCGCCAGGCCGACACCGCGGTCTCGCGGTCGCACGACGCGAGCCACGCCAGGTAGTCGCGGAAGGGCGGCGCCGCCGGCAGCCGCTCGCCGCGGTACAGGGCGAACAGCTCCCGCCACACCAGCGAGTTCGACCAGCCGTCGAGCAGGATGTGGTGGTCCCCGACGAGCAGCCGGTGCCGCTCCGGTCCGAGGCGCAGCAGGGTGAAGCGCATCAGCACGGGCGCCGACAGGTCGAACCGCCGGCCCTGGTCCGCGGCGAGGATCTCCGCCTCCCGGCGCTCCTGCTCCGCCGGTGCGAGCCGGGACAGGTCGTGCACGGTCCACGGGACCTCCACCTGTTCCCGCACCACCTGCACCGGCGCCTGGAGGCCCCTGTGGGTGAAGCCGGCGCGCAGGTTGGGGTGTCTCGTCAGGAGCGCGTGCGCCGCCCCTCGCAGCCGCTCGGTGTCCAGCGGCCCGTCCAGGTCGAACAGGCTCTGCCGCTGATAGGGGTCGGGGCCGTGGTGGTCGGCGGCGCTGTACAGCAGGAAGCCCTGCTGGAGCGGGGTGAGCGGCAGGACGTCGCAGAGGCCGGGGTAGTCGGTCTCCAGCTGGTTGAGGGCCGACTGCTTGACGTCGACCCAAGGGACGTCCGAAGGGGTCAGCCCGCCGAGCTCCGGATGCTCCGCGAGGCCGGCCAGTGCGCTCAGGAAGGTCACCCACCGGTCGGCGAGCGCCCCCACGGCGGCTTCGGTGAACCGGGTGGCGTCCCAGGACCAGACGGTCTCCAGAGCCTTGCCGTCACCGGCCGGCCGGACGTCGACGGCGAGGGCGGGTTCCGTACCGCCGTCCCCGAAGCGCGCGTCGCCGTCGGCACGGTCCGCACCGGCGGGCATCACCCGGAAGCGCACGTGCGAAGCCCCGTACGGGGACAGCCGCCGCGCGGCCGCGGGGTCGGCGAGCAGCGCGGAGTAGTTCCGGCCGGCTTCCGGTACGGCGCGTACCTGCTCCTTGACCCGCTTCAGCACACGGGCCAGCTCGCGCGGTTCGGCCAGGGCCTTGTCCAGGTCCGGGGTGCCCGGATTGAGACGCACCGGGTGCGCGGCCGGGGAGTCCGCCGTGGCCAGGTCGAGCCGCAGCCAGGCGCCGGCTTCGGGCAGTCGCGTACGGCGCCACTCGACGAGCACCGGAGCGAGCGCGGCCACCGCGATGTGTTCGGGGCCGCAGTGGTACAGGCGCGGCAGGTCGGTCAGCAGCCGCTCGGCGTCCTCGCCGGTGACGCGCCGGGTGAGGCGCCCCCGGGCCACGCCGGGCGAGGCGCCGGACACCGGGTAGGCCGGGTCGGGAGTCCGCAGGATCTTCTCCCAGGCGTCGACGTCCACGACCGCGCCGTCGTCCGCCGGGTGCGCCTCGGCGTGCTGGGCGGCCCGGGCCACCAGGGCCTCGACCGTCTGCTCGTGGAACACGTCGCGCGGGGTGATCCGGAAGCCCTCCGCGCGCGCCCTGCTGACGAGTTGGATGGACCGGATGCTGTCGCCGCCGAGGTCGAAGAAGCGGTCGTCGGCGCCGACCGCCGCCAGGCCGAGGACGTCGGCGAAGAGCGCCGCCATCGCCACTTCCCGCGGCGTGGCCGGAGGGCGTCCCGTCCGGGAGCCGAACTCGGGTGCGGGCAGCCGCCGGATGTCCAGCTTGCCGTTGGGCGTCAACGGCAACGCGTCCAGTACGACGACGGCGGCGGGCACCATGTGGTCCGGCAGCCGTCGTGCCGCGTGGCGGCGCAGTTCGGTGGCGAGGCCGAGGCCGCGATCGGCGGCCTGGGGGTCGTTGGCGAGCTGCCGCGGCGGACGCCCGTCCTCGTCCGAGGCCAGGAACACATCGGTCAGTCCCTGCCCCGGGGCCCGCCCGTCGGCGAGGAACACCACGTCGAACCGGTCGCCCTCCTCGGTGTCGGTCCACGTCGGGTGCACGGTGTAGCCGAGCCCGGCGCCGATCCCGCACAGGGTCTCGGGGTCGACCCCGGGCCGTACGCCGGCGGCCTCGGACAGGCCGCGTACGGAAGCGCCGGTTCCGGAAGCCACCCGCCGCGCGGTCGCCACCTGTGCCGTCACCCGGCCGTTGGGGACGCCGGTGACGCGCAGCGCCCGGGGCCGGGCCGTGGCCAGGTGGGCCTCGACGTCCTCGGCGCTGCTCCACCCGCGCGCGGGCACGTCGGCGAGGGACAGCAGGTCCGCTCCCCGCTTGTGCAGGACCACGTCGTAGCGGAAGTCCGTCAGCTCGTTGCGGAAGGACCCCCGCTTGAGCTGTACGTCCACACCGGCGATGTCCGGGACCAGGTCGCCGATCCGGGCGAAGAAGGCCGGGTCGAGCAGCAGCTCGCTCTCCAGCTCCTGCTGGTGGGCGACGATGTCCCGCACCGTGGCCGGCGAGTCGTCGGCGTACGCGCCGTCGTGCAGGACGATGGCGGTGACGAAGGCCCGCAGCAGCCGCAGGTTGCGGATGTCGCCCAGCACGATCCGCCCGCCGGGAACGAGCATCTCCGTGGTCCGGCGCACGACGTCGACCAGGTAGTCGACGCTGGGGAAGTACTGCGCCACCGAGTTGATCACCACGGTGTCGAAGCGGGCGGGCGCCAGCGCGCCGACCTCGTGGGCGGCCAGGGTGTGCAGCTCGACCCGGTCGCGCAGGTCGCCGCCCGCGATCGCCCCGCCGAGGGTCCGGATCAGGGCGTCGGAGAAGTCCACGCCGGTGTAGGCGGTGCAGTGCGGTGCGACCGGCCGGAGGATCAGGCCGGAACCGACCCCGACCTCCAGCACTCTGTCGGGCCGCAGGTCGAGGATGCGCCGGACCGTGGCCTCCTGCCACTCGGTCATGTGCTCCAGCGGCAGCGGCTCGTTGTCGTAGCTGGAGTTCCAGCCGGTGAAGTCCTGCTCGGCGCCGAGGTCGCGCTGCTCGCTGTACCCCTGCTCGTGGATCTGGTGCCACTTGTCGACGTGCTCGATGTCGCGGGTCCCGCCGTGCGCCCGGGGGACCACGTAGCCGACGAGCTGCTGATGGCCGGGGGTGTCCTCGCGGACGACGACGGCGGACTGCGCCACCTCCCGGTGGTCCTTCAGGACCGCGTCGATCTCGCCGAGCTCGATGCGCATCCCGCGGATCTTGACCTGGTCGTCGGCGCGGCCGACGAAGTCCACCACGCCGGCCGCACCGTTCGCGCGCCAGCGCGCCAGGTCTCCGGTGCGGTACATGCGGCTGCCGGGGGCACCGAAGGGGCAGGCCACGAACCGCTCGGCGGTCAGGGCCGGCCTGCCGAGATAGCCGCGGGCCAGGCCGTCACCGCTGATGTACAGCTCGCCGGTGACGCCGGGCGGCACCGGGCGCAGCGCGGCGTCGAGGATGTACACCTCGGTGTTGCTCAGCGGGCGGCCCACCGGCACCGACGCGTCCTCGAAGCCGTCCGGGCCGCTGCCGCACTCCCAGTACAGGGTGTCGACGGTGGCCTCGGTCGGCCCGTACGCGTTGATCATCCGGCGGCCCGGCGCCCAGGCGGCGGCCAGCGCGGGCGGGCACGCCTCACCGGCGACCATCACGTTGCCGCAGTCCGCGAGCGCGTCCGGGGACATCCCGCTGAGGATGGTGGGCGAGAAGGTGACGTGCGTCGGCCGGTACCGGGCCGTCACCGCACGCTGCCGGTCGGCGGAGAGCAGCTCGTCGGGCGAGGTGAGCACGACGGTCGCGCCGGCGAGCAGGGTGCAGCACAGCTCGCAGAACGTCGGGTCGAAGTTGATCGAGGAGAACTGCAGGAACCGCGAGCCCGGTTCGAGCCGGAACCGCTCGAGGTAGCTGTGGGCGAGGTTGGGGATGCCCCGGTGCGTGACGGCGACGCCCTTGGGGCGCCCGGTGGAGCCGGAGGTGTAGATGACGTACGCCAGGTCGTCCGGGCGCAGCGGCGCGCGGCGGTCCGCGTCCGTCGGCGCGTCGGAGCGGTGCCGCGCCAGCTCGCCCGCCGTGTCCGGGGCGTCGAACTCCAGGCGCGGCAGCCGCCGCGCCCCGTCGGTCAGCTTCGCGACGACGTCGCTCGTGGTCAGGAGCATGACGGGAGCGCTGTCCTCGATCATGAAGGCGAGGCGGTCCGGCGGATAGTCCGGGTCGAGCGGCAGGTACACGCCGCCGGCCTTGAGGATGCCGAGCAGCGCGCACAGCAGTTCGGGACCGCGCCGCATCGCGAGCCCGACCACGTCGTCACGGCCGACGCCGCGGGAGATCAGCCAGTGGGCGATCCGGTTCGACCGGCGGTCCAGCTCGGCGAAGGTCAGCTCCGTGTCCTCGTGGACGAGCGCGACGGCGTCGGGGGTGCGGGCCACCTGATCGGCCAGCAGCCGCGGATAGGTCGCACCGGACAGTTCCAGGCCGGTGTCGTTCCACTCCCGCAGGATCGTGCGCCGCTCGGCCGCGCCCAGGACGTCGATGGACGCCAGCGGACGCGCCGGGTCGTCGGCCACCGACCACAGCACCCGCAGCAGCCGTTCGCCCAGGGCCTCGGCCGTGGACCGGTCGAACAGGTCGGTCGCGTACTCGATCTCACCGCTGAGCCCGTCCGGCCGGCCGGCCGCGGTGAACCGCTCGGTCAGTTCGAAGGTCAGGTCGAACTTCGAGGTGCGGGTCGGCACCACCTCGAGCGCCGCCGCCGGCTCACCGAGGCGCCACTGCGGGGCCGCGTTGTTCTGCAGCACCAGCATGACCTGGAACAGCGGGTGGTGGCTGGTGCCGCGGGTCGGGTTCAGCACCTCGACGAGGTACTCGAACGGCAGGTCCTGGTTCTCGTACGCGGCCAGGTTGGCGGTCCTGACCCGGGCCAGCAGGTCGGTGAAGGCCGGATCGCCCGAGGTGTCGGTGCGCAGCACCAGGGTGTTGACGAAGAAACCGACGTTGTCGTCGACGGCACGGTCGGCGCGTCCGGCGAGGGCGCTGCCCAGGGGGATGTCGGTGCCGGCGCCCAGCTTGGTCAGCAACGTCGCCGTGGCCGCCTGGAGCACCATGAACAGGCTGACGCCCTCCCGCTTGGCCAGCTCCGTCAGCCGGTCCGCGAGCGGGGCCGGCACCTCGAAGGGCATCACGTCGCCCCGGTAGGTCGCCGTGACGGGGCGCGGACGGTCGGTGGGCAGCTCCAGCAGCTCCGGCGCGCCGTCGAGCTGTGCGCGCCAGTAGGCGAGCTGCCGCGTCATGAGGCTGTCCGCGTCGTCGGCCGAACCGAGGAGTTCGCGCTGCCACAGGGTGTAGTCGGCGTACTGGACCTCCAGCGGCGGCGTCGTGGGAGCCGTGCCCGCGCGGTGGGCGGTGTACGCGTCGCACAGGTCGCGCACCAGCGGGACCAGCGACCAGCCGTCGCTGGCGATGTGGTGGATGCACAGCAGCAGCACGTGCTCGTGTTCGCCGGTGCGGAACAGGTCGACGCGGACCGGGACGTCGGTGGTGAGGTCGAAGAGGTGTCCCACCGCCATCTCGATGGCGACGGGCAGCTCCTGGTCCGTGACCTCGTGCACGGAGATGTCGGCGGCGGCGGCCACGGCGGCGTCGGAGCCGGCCACCACCACCTGTTCGGCGCCGAGGGGCCCGTCCGCGAACCGGGTGCGCAGGCTTTCGTGCCGCTGCAGGAGGTGGACGACGGCCGCGCGCAGCGCCGCGATGTCGAGCTCTCCGGTCAGCCGTACCGCGACGGGCATGTTGTAGGTGGCGCTGGGGCCCTCCATCCGGTGGAGGAAGTACAGGCGCTGCTGGGCGTACGACAGCGGCAGCGAGGCGCCGCGCTCCATCGGACGCAGGGCGGGGCGGGCCCGCTCGGCTCCGGTGAGCAGCAGGGCGAGGGCGGCCGGGGTGGGCTCGTCGAAGACGGCCCGGATGGGTATCTCGACGCCGAGTTCGCCGCGGACGCGGGCGACGAGGCGGTTGGCGGCGAGCGAGTTGCCGCCGCGGTCGAAGAAGCTGTCGTCGGCACCGACGTCGTCGAGCCCCAGCACCTCGCCGAACAGCCCGGCCAGCACCCGCTCCTGCGGGGTGGCCGGAGCCCGGCCCGACCCGGTGCCGGAGCGGGTCGCCGCCGGCAGCGCCTTGCGGTCGATCTTGCCCGCCGGAGTCAGCGGGAAGCGGTCGAGGATCCCGATGCCGGACGGCACCATGTGCGCCGGGAGCCAGGCGCCGAGGGCGTGGCGCAGCTCGTCGGCCGTGGGGCTGTGGCCGCCCGCCGGTACGACGTACCCGGTCAGCTGGGCCACGCCCGAGACGTCCTCGCGCATGATCACGCGCGCCTGGGCCACCTGGGGAAGCCGGCGCAGCGCCGCCTCGATCTCGCCGAGCTCGACGCGGTAGCCGCGGATCTTCACCTGCTCGTCGGTCCGGCCGACGAAGTCCAGCGTGCCGTCGGCACGCTGCCGCACCAGGTCCCCGGTGCGGTACATGCGGCTTCCGGGGGCGCCGAACGGGCAGGCCACGAACCGCTCGGCGGTCAGCGCGCCGCGTCCGCGGTAGCCGCGGGCCAGGCCGTCCCCGGAGAGGTAGAGCTCGCCCGTCCCGCCCCGCGCCACCGGCGCCAGGCGGTCGTCCAGGACGTGGACCCCGGTGTTCCACAGCGGGCGTCCGATGGTGACGGGCTCCCCGGCGGTCACCGGCGCCAGGAGCGACCAGATGGTGGTCTCGGTCGGGCCGTAGAGGTTCCACACCGAGGCGGTGCCCGAGGCGAGGAAGTCGGCGAGGTCCTGCGGCAGCGCCTCGCCGCCGCACAGCAGCCGCGCCGTACCGGGAAGTTCGGCCGGGCTCCAGTCGGCCTCCCGCAGCAGCTGCCACAGCGCCGGGGTCCCCTGCACCAGCGTGGGCCCGGCCGCGGCCAGGTACCGGCGCAGCGCCACGCCGTCCACGGTGGTCTCCCGCGGCACCAGGTGCACCGCGGCACCGTTCACCAGCGGCAGGTACAGCTCCAGTCCGGCGATGTCGAAGGAGATCGAGGTGGTGGAGAGGACGACGTCACCCGGGTGCACCCCGAACCGGTCGGTCAGGCAGTCCAGGAAGTTCGCGAGCGAGCGGTGCGTGACGACGACCCCCTTGGGGCGCCCCGTCGAGCCCGAGGTGTAGATGGTGTAGGCGCCGCGGTCCGGGTCGAAGTCCGGGCCGGCGGTGCCGGCCGGAGCCGGGACCCGCGGGTCCTCCCGCCGGTCCTCCCGCCGGTCCAGGTACAGCACCGCGCCCGTGTCGACCCCGGTCAGCTCGTCGAAGCCGGCCTCCGCCTCCCGGGTGGTGATCAGCGCCCGGGGCGCGGCGTCGGCCACCATGTAGGCGAGCCGGTCCGGCGGGTAGTGGGGGTCCAGCGGCAGGTACATCGCCCCGGCCCTGAGGGTGCCGAGGAGCGCGGCGACCAGGTCGGGGGAGGTGGGCAGGAGGATCCCGACGATGTCCTCCGCCCCGATGCCCCGGTCGGTCAGCCGGCGCGCCACCCCGTCGGCCCGGGCGTCGAGCTCGCCGTACGTCACGACGGTGTCCCCGGCGACCAGCGCCGGCGCCCCGGGGGCACGGGCGACCTGTTCCGCGAACCGGCCGAGGAGACCGGTCGCCGGTGCCGCCCCCCGGACGAGGGCGTCGAAGCGTTCGAGTTGTTCGGTCATGAGGCCAGTTCTCCCGCCACGGCGCCCGGGTGAACGGGGCCCAGGTCTGTCCAGTTCTTCTCGATGTGCTCGGCGCAGGCCGTCCGCGCTCCGGGGCCGAAGTCGGTGTGCCATCCGGCGGGCACGGCGGCGGACGCCGGCCACAGGGAGTACTGACCGGCGGCGTTGCGCAGCACGAGGTACACGCCGGTGGCGTCCTCGAACGGGTTGGTGGCTGTGCTGTCCATGCTGATCAGTTCTCGCCCAGGTAGTTGAGGGTGCGGGCCACGAGGTACGGGGCCTCTTCGATGCAGAGCCGCTGGCCGTAGAAATCGGAATCCAGCACTTCCGCGGTCAGCTCGCCCTTGACGACCGAACTCCAGTCGTCGAGCGTGTCGTTGTCCCGCGCGAGGAGCAGGAGCAGATCGACGTCGGCGGGCTCGGGGCGGTACGACTCCCACGCCCGCGCGGTGCTGACGAAGGAGGTGTAGAGGCGGCGGCAGAACGCCTCGGCCCGCTCGTCGAAGCCCAGGCCCGTGCCGAACATGGCGGCGGCCGAGTTGCGCAACGCCAGTTCGAGGTCGGCGTCCCGCGGGTCCATCGCCGGAAACTGTTCCGTGGTGCCCGACATGCGCAGGAGGCCCTCGTAGAAGTCCACGATCAGCTCGTCCTCGGTCATCACACCGGCGGAATCCCGCTCGATGTAACCGTCGACCACGATCGTCCGGCCGACGGCGAGCCCGCGGTCGGCGGCGATGCGGTTGATCTCCAGGCAGAGCGCTCCGCCCGCGCAGGAGCCGAAGAGGTGGAACTCGTCCTCGCCGAACTCGTCCTGCAGCGCGTCCGCGTAGAGCCCGGCGAGCCCCTGGATGTCGTCCGGCACGCTCCCGGCGCCCTCGACCAGCAGGGGCGACTGCAGCCCGTAGCAGGCCCGGTCCGTGCCCAGCTCCCGGACGAGCCGGCCGTAGCCGTCGACCATGCCGTGCCCGGCGTGGACGAAGACGATCGGGGTGCGCGCACCCTGGTTGCTCATCCGGATCAGCGCGACCTCGGCGTTGGCGGCCTGCGGCTGCGCCTTCTCCGCGCTCAGTTCGGCGATGGTCTGGAACCGCATCAGGTCGCCCATGTTGAGCCGCCAGCCGAGACGCTGGTTGATCTGCTCGACGGTGACGAGGGCCGTCAGCGAATCGCCGCCGGCCTGGAAGAAGTTGTCGTGCACGGTCACGTCGTGCTTGAGCGTGGTGCTCCAGATGTCCAGGAGCATCTGTCGCACCAGGCTCGGTGCCACCGGTTCGGCCGGCGGGATGACAGCCGTCTGGGCTGCGGTCATGTGATGTGTCCTTTTCGGGAATCTCGCGGGCGGTCGGCCGGGAACTGTCCGCCGGATCGGGCCGTGGGCCCGGTCCGGCCCCGGTGCGGTGCGGCTCCTGGGGCGTGTGTGCCGGGCGCCGTCGGGCGGACGGGGCCTTCGGCACACGCCCTAGGCCAGAACGGGCCCCGGGCCGGTCCGGTGCGACAGGCCGGGCCGCCCGTCCAGGTGGACGTAGACCCGGTGCAGCCAGCGGTCGTTGCCGTCGTAGCGGGGGGTGAACTCGGTACGGCCGTGCACCACGAGGCGGTTGTCCAGGAACGCCATGTCGCCCGGCCGCAGCACCAGCTCCGACGCCACCTCGGCCAGGGCGGCGCCGAGCCGGCGCAGCGCCTCGCCGGCCTCGCCGTCGAGCGCCCTGGTCGCGTTGAAGTCGACCTGGATGTCCGGGTCGTCGAACGAGCCGTTCAGGACGCCGTGCGCGGTGGCCGCGTCGCCCGCGCGGAACGACGGCGGCGCCTCGGTGACGAAGCGGGGCTGGCGCAGGATCGCCACGTCGTCGTCGTCGAGCAGCACCCGCGCCCGCCGTACGGAGGAGAACAGGGTGCCCGCCGTGCCCTCGTGGTCGCTGCGCAGGCACAGCAGTCCGATGAGGTCCGGCCGGTGCGGGTGGAAGGCGTTCTCGTTGTGCAGTTCGAGCTCGACGGAACCGCCGTTGCTCTGCGAGGCCGCCAGCACCGGGACCGGTACGACGTTGTGCACCAGCGCGCCGTGCTTCTCGTCGCGGAAGGCGAACACGTCGCCGAGCTGCTGGCCGAGGAGCATGGCCGTCGAGGCGGGCACCGTGGCTCCGCGCTCCACCGAGTCCGGCACCGACGGAGTGGCGGGCAGCCTCTCCGCGTCGACGGGGAGGTTCCTGACCAGCAGGGTTCCGCCGGGGCCGGGCGCGGAGCGGAAGTCGCGCAGGGCTTCGAGCAGCCGGACCGGCAGCCGGCAGCTGTGCCGCCGCGCCTGCGCCAGCCAGCGGGGATCGTCGACCCGCCCGGCGGCCGGGGACCGGTGCAGTTCCTCCGCCAGGGAGCGCACCTCGGTGCGCTCCCGCTCGGTCAGCGTCACGCTCGACCGGTCGGTGTCCTCGGGGATTCGATGGCTCAACACGTGCAGGGGCATGTCTGGTCCTCTGAGCGTCTGCGCAGCCTTGATGCTGCATGGCACGCCGCGTCCGTTCGCGCGGTGTCTGGCAGTCACGAGCCGCATCGGCCGTCTACGCGCCGATCGCGGCGGTCATCTCGCGCTCGACGAGGTCGCGCAGTTCCCGGGGGAAGCGGAGGAATTCCCAGTGGTCCCCTTCGAGGACGTGGTACGTGGCCGAGGCGCACTCGTCCCACCCGGGCCACACCTCCGACGGGGGGACGACGGCGTCCTCGGTCCAGCCGATCACCGAGACGGGGACGTTCCGGCTGGGCAGCGCCTCGGCCCGGTAGCCGCGCTGCAGCCGCACGTCGGCGAGCAGGATCTCCGCGGCCATCTCGAGGTATTCCGGGGGCAGCCGGTAGCCCAGGGCCGCGCACCGCTCCTCGATCTCGGCGACCATGTCGACCTCGTCGAGGTCGACGAAGTTCAGCTTGCCGTAGAGCCCCTTGTGCGGAGCGCCCCACCCGGAGGCGAACAGCCGCCGGGGAGCCGGCAGGCCCCGCTCCTCCAGGTGTGCCGCGATCTGCAGCAGGAAGGGCACCGCACCGCAGTGCCCGATCAGCGCGTACGGCCGGTCCAGCCGGTCGGCGATCTCCGCCACCAGGCCCTCGGCGAACTCCTGGTGGCTGCTGACGTGGGCTTCGCCGAACCGGTTCTCGCGGCCCGGCGGCTGCACGGCGCAGAACCGGCCCGCGCCGAGCTCTCGCGGCCACGCCTTGAACGAGGCGGCTCCGGTGCCCGCGTACGGCACGCCGAAGACCAGGTAGTCGCCGTCGGCCGGAACGGGCTGCAGGGTCCAGACGGTCATACCGCGGTCACCTCGACGGGAACGCTCTTGTACTCGAGCATGAAGTTCGACCGGAGCCGGACGGCCGGGCCGGCCGGGACCAGCCGGCCGGGCCGCTCGCGCAGGCCCTGGAGCAGGGCGGCGAGCGCGGTGCGGCCCATCGCGGCGCCGATGCAGTGGTGCGGTCCGCTGGCGAAGCCGACGTGGCGGTTGGGGGTGCGGCCGAGGTCGAACCGGTCCGGGTCGGGGAACTGGTCCTCGTCGCGGTTGGCGGACGCCGTCCACAGCGTGACCGAGTCGCCCTCGGCCAGTGGCACGCCGCGCACCACGACGGGTCTGGTGACCTGCCGCTGCACGTACGAGGCGGTGGACGTCCAGCGGACGAACTCCTCGAGGCCGGTGCCGACCAGCTTCGGGTCCGCCCGCAGCCCCTCCCACTGCGCCGGGTCGTCCATCAGCGCGAGCAGACCGCCACTGGCGCTGTGCTGGGTCGTCTCGTTGCCGCCGATGGCCAGGTTCATGAGGTTGAACAGGAGCGTGTCCTCGTCGAGTTCGCGCTCGCCCGGCTCGGGCCGGAGCAGGATGCTCACCGCGTCGTCGCCCGGCGTGGCCCGGCGCTCGGCGATCAGGTCCAGGAAGAAGTCGAAGACGTCCGCCTGGGCGGTCGCGAGCCGCAGCCCCTCGTGCGCGATACCGAGGGTGTGGTCCTCGTCCCGGTAGCCGATCATGGCCTGGGTGAGGCGCAGCAGGTGCAGGGCGTCGGCGTGCCCGATGTTCAGCTGGGCCATCAGGCCCCCCGCCGGCAGCTCGCGGGCCACGTCGGTGGCGAAGTCGCCGCCGCCGTCGGCCCACATCCCGTCCAGCACGACGGCGACCCGCTCGCGGACCGTCTCCGTCACCCGCTCGATCATCTTCGCGGAGAACACCCGGTGCATCCGGCGGCGCAGCTGCCGGTGGCGCTGTGCGTCGGAGGTGACGAGCATGCGCCCGGAGGCGGTGTCGACCTCGTTGCGGAACGAGCCGCCGATGACGGTCCCGTGCTCCGAGCTGAACGTCTCGGTGTCCCGGAAGGCCATCAGCACGTCGTCGAACTTGGTCAGGGCCCAGAACCCGCCCTCGGGCGTGGGGTTCCAGTGGACCGGGTCCTCCGCGCGCAGCCGCGACCACAACGCGTGGGGGTCGCCGGTGACGAACGCCTCGGTGTCGTTGAGGTCGATGTCGGCGGCCGACATCAGGAGCTGTGTCATTCGTCCTCTCCCTTGCTCCGCGACGCGTCGAGGGCGAGCGCCATGTCGGACAGCACGGTGTTGCCGAGGACCTCCTCCAGGCCGAGGCCCGCCTCCTGGTCCCGGTTGATCCGGCGGCTCATGCGGAAGGCCAGCATCGAGTTGCCGCCGAGCTCGAAGAAGTCGTCGTCGACGCTGATCCGCTCGGTGCCGAGCAGCTCCTCCCAGACCTTGACGAGGTAGCGCTCGCTGTCCGTGCGCGGAGCCACGTAGTCGCTGCGGCGCCGGTCCCGGTCGTCCAGGAACCGCAGGAGCGCCGCCGTGTCGCGCTTGCCGTGCGGGGTGGACTGGATCTCCGGCACCTGGAGGAACTCGGAGGGCACCTGGTAGTCGGGGACGGTCGCCTCGGCGTACGCGCGCACCTCGGGCATGGTGGTCCGGCCCTGGGGCACGACGAACGCGACGAGCCGCTTGTCCTGGCCCTCGCCCCGCGCCAGCACGGCGACGTCGAGGACGCCGGAACAGGCCAGCAGCGAACGCTCCACCTCGCGCGGCTCGACCCGGTAGCCGCGGATCTTCACCTGGTCGTCGTTCCGGCCGAGGTAGTCCAGTACGCCGTCGGGGCGCTCGCTGACGAGGTCGCCGGTCGCGTACATCACGGACCCGGGGGTGCCGAACGGGTCGGGCAGGAACCGCTCCGCCGTTCGCGCGGGATCCCGCAGATAGCCGCGGGTCACGCCGGCTCCGCCGATGTGCAGCTCGCCCGGCGTGCCCTTCGGGACCGGGCGCAGCCGCGCGTCGAGGACGTGCAGCCGCACGCCCGCGAGACCGGCGCCGATGGGCACGCTCGTCGCGTCCGGCGCGACGTCGGTGATGGTGAACGCGGTGGCCGCGGTGGTTCCCTCGGTGGGCCCGTACAGGTTGACCAGTTGGCCCGAGAACTTGCTCGCGAGCACGTCGCGGCAGGCGGCGGGACGGACCACGTCGCCACCGGTCTGCAGCACGCGGAGCGAGGAGAACACGTCGGCGTCCTCGGCCGCGATGTGGTTGAAGGCCATGGTCGGCGAGAGCAGCGCGGTGATCCGGCGGCGGCGCAGCTCGCGGCCGGGGTCGCCCTTCACCAGGTCGGGCACCGAGGGCATCATGACGATCTCGGCGCCGGCCCAGAACGAACTCCACAGCTCCCAGTGGAAGGTGTCGAAGGAGATGTTCGCTATCTGGGCCACGCGGTCGGCGGGGCCGAGGTCCGGCAGCAGCGGATTCACCGCGAAGTGCACGAGGTTGTGGTGTTCGACCACGACGCCCTTGGGGGTACCGGTGGAGCCGGAGGTGAACAGCACGCACGCGGCGTCCCGCGGGGCGGGCTCGGGCAGGGCGTCCTTCGGCGCGTCGGTCCGGGCGCGTTCGGCGTCGTACTCCCAGACCACGGTGCGCACCTGCTCGCCGAGCTGTTCCCGCTCGCCCGGACCGACCAGGGTCAGGCGGCCGTCGGCCGCGCGGAGCATGAGCTCGCGCCGGGCCTTCGGGTACCGCAGGTCCACGGCCACGTAGGCCGCGCCGGCCCGCAGGACGCCGAGGATGCTGATGACGAGGTCGACGTCGCGCTCGCGGTGGATGCCCACCCGGTCCTCGCGGCGTACGCCCTCCTCGACGAGGCGCCGGGCCAGCTCCGCCGACGCGCGGTCGAGCTCGGCGTAGGTGAGCCGGCGGCCGGAGTCGTCCGACACCGCCGGTCGGTCGCCGTGCGCGGCGGCCGACCGGGCGAAGAGCTCGGTGAGGGTGGGGGGCGCGTCCGGGCCGGTGCGGTCGTCGGCGTGCACGGCGCGCATGGTGTTCACGTCAATCACGGTGTTCACGGTGTGAGCACTCCTGTTCCTTCGGGGAGACCGTCCGCGATGACCTGGAGCAGGTCCGCCGGTGCCGATCGGTGGGTGAAGTCGTCTCCGGTCAGCAGGACTCGCCGCACGTTTCCGTAGGCCGACCACTCGTCCATCTCCTCGGGACGCATGTGCGTGTCCCCGGTCCAGGAGATGGTGGTGACGTCCAAGGGGGTGCCGCCCGGACCCGAGGGCTGGTAGGCGCAGGTCAGCGCGATGTCGGCGCGCAGCACCTGGATGGACAGGGCGAGCAGTTCGTCCGGGGGCGTGGGCTCGCCGCGCTGCTCGCAGCCGTGGCGCAGTTCCTCCCTGTACTCCTCGTCCGTGGTCTCCGGCGTGAAGGGGCCGGAGCGCCCGCCGCCGAAGTAGCCGCCGCGGTGGGGAGCCAGACAGGAGGAGGCGAAGATCTGCCGGGGCACCGGACCGCCACGGGCGGCGAGTTCGACCGAGAGGCCGTAGGCCAGGCGCGCTCCGAAGCAGTGGCCGAAGAAGGCGAAGGGCTTGTCCAGGTAGGGCCGGAGCGCGTCGGCCGCGTCCTTGGCGAACACGTCCATGGACGTGTGGGCGGGGGACCTGAACCGGTTCTCGCGGCCCGGGAGCTGGACGGGGCAGATCTCGACGTCACCCGTCCGCACGGGCCAGCCGCGGTAGGCGGAAGCGCCCATCCCGGCCACCGGGAAGCAGAACACCCGGGCCCGCGCGTCGGGATCGGTGTCGCGGACGAGCCATTGCCGGCCGCCTTCTCGTGCGCTCACGTCCGCACCCGTCCCACACCGGCCGGACGCGAATCCGTCCAGTTCTCGGATATCCATTCCAGGCAATCGGGCTTGTCGCCGCGGTAGCCGGCCTCGCTCCATCCGGGGGGTACGGAAAGGCCGGCGGGCCAGATGCTGTGCCGTCCTTCCTCGTTGCGCACGGCCAGCCATGCGGCATTTTCCGCTGCTTCCCATGAGGTGTTGCTCATCATTGCTCCGGTCGGGATGTGGGTGGGTGATTTCAAAGACGGTGGCCCTGCCAAATGAAGCTCGGAAAACCAGGCTAGAACCCGGAATCGACCGTCACCGGCACCTGCTGAGGCAGAACGGAGGCGACTGCCGGGCACCCGGCTTCCGGTGTTTCGGCAGGTCGTACGGCGGAATCGGATCCGGCTGGTGCCGCACCGGCAGCCCGCTGCCCCTCGCAGGGGCGGCCGGCATGCCGCCTCTTCCGAATGGTGACGGGAAAATGGGTCATTCCCGCGATGAAGATCGACCGCAGATGCTGCGGCTCTCCATAGGGTTCGATCGACGCGCACCGCCGGAGGAGTTCCTCGAAGAAGATGCGCAGGGTCATCCGGGCCAGCGGTGCCCCGATGCAGAAGTGCGGCCCGAAGCCGAAGGCGACCTGGCGTTTCGCATTGCCGCGCGTGATGTCGAACCGGTGCGGGTCGGGGAATTGGGACTCGTCCCGGTTGGCCGATCCGATCCACGCGACGACCGCTCCACCGGCGGGGACCGTGCCCCCGCCGATCTCGACGTCGTGCACCGCGTACCGCATGAAGTTGCACGCGGACGACGTCCAGCGCAGCCCTTCCTCGACGAGGTTGGGCACCAGGGACGGGTCGGCGGCGGCCCGCGCGTACTGCTCGGGGTGTTCGACGAGCGCCTGCACCGTGCCCGAGATGGTGTAGGGGGTCGTGATGTTGGCGCCCAGGAGGATGCTGTAGCCGTCGAGGGCGATCTCCTCGTCGGTCAGCGGCGCGTCCCCCGCGCGGACGCTCATCAGGTGGTCGAGCAGACTGCCGTCCTCGCCGCCGTCCGACCGCCGCCGCTTGACCCACTGGGTCACGTAGTCGACGAGTTCGTGGTGGGCGATGGCCAGGGTCGCCGCTTCGCTGCCGAGCTTGAAGTGCGGGTCCGAGGGGGCCATCACCATCGACGTCAGCTGGACGAGTTCGTTCCAGTCCTTCTCCGGGATTCCCAGGAGCGGGCCCGTGACGATCGCGGGCAGGCGCTGCACCTGCTCGCCCAGGTCGAAGGGGGAGCCGTCGAGGGCCGGTTCGAGGAACCGTACGACCGCCCGCCGGATGCCGTCCTCCCAGGACCTCACCGCCCGTGCGGTGAGCTTGGGGGCGATCGGCCTGCGGACCTCGGTGTGCCGGGGCGGGTCGGTGGACGTCAGCAGCACGCCGGCCGCGACGTCGTCCTCCCCGAGGTGCGTGATCACCGTGCCGCGCTCCGAGGTGAATTCCCGGTGGTCGCCGAGCACGCGGCAGACGTCGTCGTAGCGGGTCACCGACCAGAACTCCCGGCCGTCCGCGAGGGTCTGGTGGTGCAGGGGCGCCTCCGCCCGCATCGCGTCCCAGACGCGGTGGGGATCGCCCGACGTGTAGAGGTCCAGGTCGAGCAGATCGACGTCGGCGAGGTCGATGCCGCGGCCGGTGCCCGGTGTCAGCCTCACGCCCGGACCCTGCCCGGTTCGATCAGCTCGGCGACCCGGGCCGGGGTCTGCGCCAGGTAGAAGTCACGTACGGACAGCTGGACTCCGTAATCCTGCGACAGCCGTTCGAGGATCCGGATGCCGATCAGCGAATTCCCGCCGATCTCGAAGAAGTTGTCGTCCGCCCCGACCTCGCGGTCGTCGAGGAACGATGCCCACAGCGCCGCGACCTCCCGCACGAGGGGGGCGGGCGGGCCGGGGTGTGCGGGGGGCCGTTCCGATGTCCCGTCCTGTGCGTCCTGCTGACGGACGGCCTTCGATGACGATTCCATTGTCTGTCGTTCCCTCTCGGTCGGGGTCGATCTCGTACTTCGGGTGGACGGGGGTCACAGCGGTGCCGTCTGCCGGACCCTCGTGATGTCCTCGGCCATGTGCCGAGCCAGGTTCTCCGCCTGCTCGAACAGGTAGAAGTGGCCGCCGGGCAGGTGGTGGAACCGCACGGGCCGGGCGCAGTACGACTGCCATTCGTCGATCAGCTCGGGCGTGGACAGCTCGTCCTCGACGCCCATGAAGACCGACATCGGCACCGTGACGGGCGGTCCCGCCGCGTACGCGTAGGTGTCCACCAGGTGCAGGTCGCCCCGCAGGACGCCGACCATCCAGTCCGCCGTGTCGGGGTCGCTCAGCAGCTCCTCCGGAGTGCCGCCCAGCCTCCGCATGAAGCCGATCAACCGCTCCGACGACCACAGGTCGCGGCGCTCCGAGAAGCGGGCGCACGCCAGTTCGGGCGCGGGCATCGAGGACACCCCGAGCCAGACCGGCGGGAGGCCGGCCCGCTCCAGCTCCCGGACGAGCTCGTATCCGATCAGGGCGCCCATGCTGTGCCCGAACACGGCGTACGGGCCGTTCGCTTCGGCCAGGAAGGCCGGCTTGAGCAGCTC
Source organism: Streptomyces sp. NPDC041191 (assembly GCF_055591945.1). Taxonomy (NCBI): domain Bacteria; kingdom Bacillati; phylum Actinomycetota; class Actinomycetes; order Kitasatosporales; family Streptomycetaceae; genus Streptomyces; species Streptomyces sp. NPDC041191. The sequence continues at coordinate 170,862 of NZ_JBVIZC010000006.1, forward strand.
CACGGCCTCCGCCGCGTCACGGCAGTGCGGCCGGTGGGAGGCCGCGCCGCGGCCCGGGAGGTCGACGGCGCGCAGTCGCCAGCCGGGCGGGAAAGCCTGGGCCAGCGGCATGTAACCAGCGGCGGAACCGCCCGCGTGGTGAAGGAAATAGCAGGTCAGCTCCTCGGCGGACCCGTCGGATGACGTCCCGGGACGTTTCCGGAGATCTCTGAACATCGTTGTCTCGCCTCTCTCATGGGCCCGGTCACCGAGCCGGCGGTGCCGTGGCGGGGTGCCCCGGTCCGAAGCGGCGTGCCGCGGTGTTACCGGGCGGCCCGGTTGACCGCGGAGGCGATGGCGCGCACGGCCGCGCCGGCCTCGTCGGAGTGGAGGCCGACACCCCAGACGCTCTCCCCGCCGACCGCGCACTCGGCGTAGACGACCACCGAGGCGTTCCCGGCGCCGGGCGGCTGGACGGTGAGGGACTGCGCCACCACGTCCGCCCCGGCACCCCGCAGCGCCTCGGCGAACGCCTCGCCGCCGTCGGCCCGGAAGGAGCGGGTCGATCCGTCGAGTTCCGCCTCGACCGCGCCGTCCGCCGTGCCGGCCACCCGCAGCCGCGGACCCCCGGCCAGGAACTCCCGGGTGAAGAGCTGCCACACCTGCGCGGCCCCGACCTCGGTGGCGCACTCCTCGCTGTGCCGCTGGACCAGGCGGGAGAACTCCACCTGGAGGCGGCGCGGGAGGTCGAAGCCGTGCCCCGTCTTGAGCAGGTAGGCGACCCCGCCCTTGCCCGACTGGCTGTTGACGCGAATGATCGCCTCGTACGAACGGCCGACGTCCATCGGGTCGATCGGCAGGTAGGGAACGCCCCAGGGGGTCTCGCCGACGAGGGTCCCGGCGCTCCGCGCCGTTCGCTCCATCGAGTCGAACCCCTTCTTGATCGCGTCCTGGTGGGAACCGGAGAACGCGGTGTACACCAGATCGCCCGCGTACGGGTGACGCGGATGGGTCGGCAGCTGCGTGCACTCCTCGGCGACCCGCCGGATCGTGGCGATGTCCGAGAAGTCGATCATCGGGTCGACGCCCTGGGAGAAGAGGTTCATGCCGAGCGTCAGCAGGTCCACGTTGCCGGTGCGCTCGCCGTTGCCGAAGAGGCAGCCCTCCACGCGGTCGGCCCCGGCCAGGACCGCGAGTTCGGCCGCGGCCACTCCCGTGCCCCGGTCGTTGTGCGGGTGCACGGACAGGCTGATGTGCTCGCGACGGCTCAGGTTGCGGTCCATCCACTCGACCTGATCGGCGTACTCGTTGGGCAGGGTGCACTCGACGGTCGCGGGCAGGTTGATGATGATCGGACGCCCCGGACCCGGCTGCCAGACGTCCATGACGGCCTCGCAGATCTCCAGCGCGTAGTCGGACTCGGTCGCGGTGAACGACTCCGGCGAGTACTCGAACAGGATCTCGCCGCCGACGTGCCGCGCCGCGAGCTCGGTGATCAGCCGGACCGCCCGCACCGTCATGCGGAGGATGTCCTCGCGGTCCGCGTCGAACACCACCCGGCGCTGGAGCGGAGAGACGGAGTTGTACAGGTGGACCACGGCGCGCGGGGCGCCCCGCAGCGCCTCGAAGGTGCGCTCGATCAGTTCGGGGCGCGCCTGCATGATGACCTGGATCGTCACGTCGTGCGGGATCAGGTCCTGCTCGATCAGCTCGCGCACGAAGTCGAAGTCGACCTGGCTCGCCGACGGGAAACCGACCTCGATCTCCTTGAAGCCCATGGCGACGAGCTGCCGGAACAGCCGGTGCTTGCGCGCCAGGTCCATGGGCTCGGGCAGCGCCTGGTTGCCGTCGCGGAGGTCCACCGAACACCACAGGGGAGCCTTGCGGAGCTTGCGCGCCGGCCACCGGCGGTCCGGCAGGTCCGGGGCGTCGAAGGGCTTGTAGCGGTGCACCGGCATACCGCTCGGCTGCTGGACGCTCCCGGTCAGGGAGGTGCCGGCCGGGGAGGCGGCGGTCAGGGAGGTGGCGGCCCCGGAGACGGGCCGTTCCACGAGGGTGCTTGACATCATTGGTCCTCTGCTCGAATCGGAAAGGAATGTCCGTGTACTGAGGGGCCCGCTCGCCCCGGGAACCGGCCGGTACGGGCGCCTGCCGCGCCGGAGGTCCGCGCGACGGGGGGGGGCGCACGGCGGGAAGCGGCGGTCACGGGCCCGGTGCGCCTTCGGGGAAGGACGCTCGCCGACACCCCGGCCCGCTTGTACGGCGAACCGGTCGCCATGCGCGACGGGTCAAGACCCTAGGAGCGCCGACGCCCCGGAACCGGAGACAACGGAGGCGACCGGGCGGCGACTTCGGCCCCGTACCGCCGGTCGGATCCGCCTCCGGTTCCCGGGGCGGGGACCAGGACGCCGAATCGCCTCCCCGAAGGTGGTGCGCGCCATTCCCGGGGACTCCGGGCTGCACGTAACCTGAGCCGCATGACAGCCCGTTTGGACGACGAAGACGACGGCGACCGTGAGGGCGTCCCCTCTCCCGGGGAGGAGGTGGCCGGCCAGGAGCGCGACTACTGGGAGAACCGGCGACTCACCCAGGAACTGGACGACGACGAGGCCGGACGGCGGGAGCGGCGCCGGCTGAGGGTGCGGGAGCGGAAGATGCACCTGCGGGTCCGCATGCACCGCTACGCGCGTCAGCAGGACCAGGGACCGCTGCCGGGAGCCCTGGTGTTCCCGCCGTCGTCCGGGGACGACGACCCCTACGACCGTCACGACGACACGAGGTCCGACGACGACCGGTACTGACGGCCGGCCCCCTCGGTCCCCGCCTCCCGGCTCCGGAGCGGGGGGAGACCGGACCGGAGCCCGGGTGAGGCCCGCGACCCGTCGCCGGCGCCCCCTTCACCCGTACGCCGCACCGGCACGGCGATGGCGGTCAGGAGGAGGCCGTCCCTGTGCAGCCAGGTGCCGCTGAAGCCGTCCAGGACCTCCCCGTCCAGCGTGGGCCCCTCGACGAGCAGTCGTGCTTCGAAGGTTCCCGCCGGGTCGATCCTCACGATCGCCTCCTCGAATCCGAGCCAGCGCCCGGTCAGGGGGAACCAGGTCTTGTAGACGCATTCCTTCGCGCTGAACAGCAACCGGTCCCACGCGGTTCCGCAGGCGGGCAGGATCGCCAGGAGGTCGGTTTCCTCGCGGCGCGCGAGCACGTTCAGCAGGCTGTCGCCGTCGGGCAACGGGGCGTTCGGTTCCGCGTCGACGCCCAGCGCGGCGATGTCGCGGTCGTGCGCGACCGCCGCACCCCGGTAACCCGTGCAGTGGGTCATGCTCCCCACGATCCCGGCCGGCCAGCGGGGTTCCCGGTTCTCACCGGGGACCAGGGCCGCGGGAGGCTGCCCGAGCTTCGTGAGCGCGTCACGCGCGCAGGCACGTACGGTCGCGTACTCCGCCCGGCGGGAGGCGACGGCCGCGGCGACGGCGGGCCGCTCCTCGGGGAACAGCACGGCCTCGGCGCCGGCACGGTCGCCCAGCGAGTGAGCGGTCCGGACCGTGGGGGGAAGGATGTGCTCCAGCACGTGCTCTCGATTCTCCATCTGTTCCGTGGACCCGCTCGGCGATCGGGCCCGTGCACGGACTCACGCCGCGTAGGACGGGGACTCCACGCCCGCGGGGGACTGCCAGCGCAGGGGCCCCCTGGATTCGAGCGCGGGAACCGCCGGCGCGGCGCTCTCCGCCAGCAGGTGGCGGACCAGGTTCAGCACGGTGAACCTGGGGGTGCCGCCCGCGTCCCAGCCGGCCGGGCGCACCAGGCCCCGGGTGCACAGCAGGTGGACGGCGCCCAGCGCCGGGTCGCCGACCTGCTCCGGCGAGGCGAAGGCCTGGGCCATGGTCCAGGGGAGCGCATGGGCGGCGAGCCGGCGCAGGACATCGGCGTCGCGCGGACGCAGTGACGTGACGGACGCCCCGAGCACCGCCCGCAGACCGGCGGTGTCGTTGCCGGGCGGGGTGGCGAGCTTGAACGGATCGCGTCCGGCCAGGCTCAGGAGCTGGTCCGGACTGTAGAGGAGGAGCCAGGCGGCGGCGGCCTCGATCGCCCGGGGGATGCCGTCGAGGCTCCGGCAGATGCCGGCGAGCGCGGCCATGACCCGGCTGTCGGCCAGCGCCTCGCGTTCGAGGGAACCGCAGCGCGACAGCATCAGCCGCAGGGCGGGGCCGACGGCCGGTTCACGGCCCGCGGGACCGGCCGGACGGTCTGCCGCGGACAGCGGGAAGACGGGGTAGTCGGTGCCCGCGCCCCCCTTCGAACCCTCGCGGGCCTCGTACAGGACGTGCAGTCCCCGGCACTGCACCAGCAGGCGGCGGAGCGCCGCCTCCGCGCCGGGGCCCATGGTGGCGTCGGGCACCACCAGCAGGACGTGGTGGGAGCCGAAGGCGGTGGCCATACGGTCGGGTTCGGCATCGGCGTCGCCGCGGAGCAGGGCGGCGACATGGGCCTGCAGGCGGTCCGCGGGCCTGCCGGTGGGCTCGCCCTCCGGCTCCGCCCAGACGACCGGCATCTGGGCGGAGGCGTCCATCGCCCCGGCGACCTCCTGGATCAGCCGGGACTTGCCGACTCCGGCCATGCCGACCACCCGGATCAGGCGATGTCCGCCGAACCTGATCAGGCTCATGAGGGCTTCGATGTCGCGTTCGCGGCCGATGGTCGGTTCGAGGACGGCGGGCGGCGGGGTGAGGGAGTCGGCCGGTATGCCGCGGGTGGAGGGCCCGGCGGCCGCTTCCTCGATCCTCGCCCGCTGGACTCCGGTCAGCCGCAGACCGTCCAGCAGCAGGCGGAGGGTTTCCCGCCGGGGGTTCTGGGTGAGGTCGAGTTCGAGATCGCGAATCGTCCGGACGCTGACGGACGACAGGTCGGCGAGCTGGGTCTGGGTGACGCCGATGCGTCTGCGCGCCGCCTTGAGCTCGGCCCCGAGGCTCGGAGACGCCTGGGGGTCCGGCGTCACGGTGTGCTCGTCGCGGTTCTGGGTCGAATTCACAACATCCTCGCCACTGTGTCTCGTGCTGCGGACAGCAAACTGGTTCTGGTCGCGCTCCGTCGCCGCGTCCCTCCCGAAAGCGGTGCCGGCCCGGTCACCGGCACGCGTGATGTCCCACCCCCGGCGCCGTCCGGAAGGAGCCGCGGTCAGGGGGCGTTCAGCCGGCCGACGCCCACGGCTCTTCCCCGTACCGCTCCACCGAGGACAGGGCCGCGGCGTAGTCGCGCTCCACGGTCCGCTCGTCGGCGTGGAGGAGCTGGACCCGGGTCAGCGGCGGAGCCCCGCCCACCACCGCGCCGCGGTAACTCTCCAGTGCCTCCAGTTCCCGCACGAGGCTGCCGAACCTCGCGGAACCGGACGGCGGGGTGGGCAGGGCGACCCAGGCCGCGTGCCGCAGCCGCCGGTAGGGCCTGGCGGCACGCAGCCGGAACCATTCCGGGGCGAGATAGGCGAAGACGGTCCAGTCGGCCTGTCCTTCGCCGATCGCCGTGCGCGTGAGCAGCGGCTCGTCGGTCGCGCAGATGCCCGCGCTCGGGGCGATCCGGACCGGACCGTGCGCGGTGTGCTCGAACTCCGTGCAGGCCGGGCCGTTGCGCAGCCCCGCCGCGTCGAGTCCTGTCAGGGTCAGGTCCACCAGGCGGTCCTGCCGCGAGCCCCGGCGGGCGAGCAGCCTCGCACCGTGCGGCCGTCCGTCCGCTCGCGGCGAGCCGGCCTGCCGCGTCTCCCAGATGTCGCAGATGTAGTGGACCCCGTCCAGGCTCACGGAATGCACCTTGAACCCCGTCGGCCCGGCTGTTTCCGCGGCGTTCCGCCGCGCCGCGCCCCGTCGCACGCCACTGCTGCGCAGGCCCAGGCCCGCGCTCAGAGCCGCGGCGAGCCCGACGCCCGTGCCGAGTCCTGGCAGCACGGCCACCGGTCGGTGGGAGGAGACGCGGTCCAGCGTGTCCGTGAATTGATCGCGGTGCACCACGAGGTCACGGAAGTCGTCGCGGTGCGAGGGCGGCGCACATCCTTCGGGTATCGCCGCGGTGCTTTTCACATGGACAATTTCATAACCCCGTTCCCGGATCGGGGAAACGAGCAGTCGCGCGCTGGAGTAAGCATCGACCAGGGCCACCACGGGCCGATCGGCCATCCCGGCTCCTCCTTCTTTGTGCCAGGCATTTCATTCGGACACCGCCACATCTTTCGGGGACCCGCGGAAGGGCTCGGCCCTCGGTGGCGTGTGCCACGTGCGGCTCCGGTCGCGGGACGGCGCTCGAGGGGAGTCGCGAAGGCGAATCCCGGCGCTCGCCCCGGGGCACCCGGTACCGTGACCGGCCCGCGTTTCCGCATCCGTTCGGACCGCGTCCCGTCCGGACGGCTGCGGGAGCGTGGTGGGAATCAGCCCCACGCGGAGTCGGACGGCGTGGCGGTTTCGGTGCCCTGCGAAGCGGATGCCGCGTATTCGACATTTGCCGGCGTCGCGCTGCCCACAAGGAGATTGACGGCGCCGAAGGCCAGCAGGGCGGCCGTTCCGTGGGCGACAAGGATGATGCGAATGCGGTTAATCATGATTCCCCCTCGACTCAAAAACTGAGTTCACCGTTGCGGTGTTAAGAATCATCCACCGCCGTTCGCCACGAGTGAAGGCTCGAATGGCATCATGAGTGGGCAGTGCAAGAACGTGAAGGGTGGACAAATGTGTACAGAACATGATCAGGTGGGGGTGACGAAGCTCCCTGAGCTGTGCGAGGCAGGCCTGAAGCGCTATCGCGAGGCGCTGGCGGCGGACGGCGCCACGGCGGACCGGATACCCGACTGCCTGATCGAGCTGGGGCTGCTCCGGTTCCTGCCGGACAACCCGGACTCTCTCACTCCGGTCCCCCCGGACCTTGCCGCTGCCTCACTTTCCCGGCCGATCAAGCGGGCCATCGCGGAGCACCAGGACACCCTGATGGCGATCCGCGCCACGATGGCCCGGGCGGAGGCCGTCTACACGGAGGTCCAGCAGGACGGCGACACCTCGATCCAGGTGCTCTCCGGCGAAAGCGTGATCGCGGCCGTCCTGGAAGAGGCGGTGCGGTCCTGCCGCGAGGAGCTGCTGACCGCCCAGCCCAACGGCGGCCGTTCGCCCGAACTCCTCGCCGAGGCCCTGCCGCGCGATCTCGCCCTGGCCGCCCGCGGCGTCAAACAGCGCACGCTGTACCAGCACACGGTACGGGGACACGGCCCCACGCTCTCCTACATCGAGCGGGTGGTGGCCGCGGGCGCGGAGGTCAGGACGATCGACGAGGTGTTCGAGCGGCTGATCGTGTGCGACGGCAAGACGGCCTTCATGCCCGGCCCGCACGACCGCCGCCAGTCCGCGCTGGTCATTCGGCACCCCAGCATCATCGACTATCTGGTGAAGGGCTTCGAGCTGGCCTGGAGCCGTGCGGCGGTCGTGGGCGAGGCCCCTTCCCGGCTGCGCCCGCCGCCCCTCACCAACGAGACCCGGAGGGCCGTGCTGAGGCTCATGGTCGAGGGCTACACCGACGAGGCGATCGCGGGACGCCTGGGCATCAGCAGGCGGACGGTGGGCACCCACGTCCAGAAGACCTCGGAAGTCCTCGGCAGCCGCAGCCGCGCGCAGCTCGCCTACCTCATCGCGCAGACCGACCTCCTGGACCACTCCGACCTGGGTGTCGTGGAGGAGGAAGAGGAGGCTTCGGCCGAGACGGCGATGTGAGGAGCGCCGGCGGCCGGGGCGTCGCCCGCCGGAGGCCGTGACCGCCCCGCCCGGACGTCGGACCGGGCGGCTTCCGCGCCTGTCAGTAGCCGGTCGTGCCGTCGAGCATCTCGCGCAGGATGTCCAGGTGGCCGTTGTGGCGGGCGGTCTCCTCCACGAGGTGGAGCAGGATCCAGCGCAGATCGACGCGGAGACCGTCGCGGATGGTTCGCTCGGCCCGCTCGTCCAGGTCGGTCCCGGCGACCAGTTCGCGGTGGCGGGCGCTCTGTTCGGCGTACTCGTCGAGCAGCCGCGCGAGCGGGAAGTCGACGGCGATCCGCATCTCGCGGTCCGGGTCCTCGTCCGTCATCGGGGCCCGGTCCTCCTCGCCGAGGAAGACCACCCGGAACCAGTAGTACTCGACCCAGCGGAGGTGGTTGATCACTCCGCTCACGGTCATCAGCGGTGAGCCCGGCAGGAGCGCCCTGCGGGCGTTCTCCGCGGAGATGCCCTCGCACTTGGCGCGGGCGGTGTCCCGCGCGTAGTCGAGGAACGTGGTGAGCTGGGTGCGTTCGTCCCACGCGGGCGGTGTGTCGTCGATTCTTGTCATCGCGCGAAGCGTCCCCGATCACCGCGTCCGATGTCGAGGCTTTTACGAAGATCCTCACTCGTTCCCCTTCGCTCCCCTCCCCTCCGATTCCCTCCGCTCCCCTCCGCTCCCCTCCGCTCCCCTCCACTCCCCTCCACTCCCCTCCACTCCCCTCCACTCCTTCTCCGGCGGACGCCGACGGCCCCCCTCCCGAAGGCACCGAGGACCGCACGCCCCGCGGTACCGCCCGCGAGGAGGCCCCGCCCCCGGCGCCCCCGCGTCGTGGTTTCGGTCACCTTGCTCCCGGAGGGCCCCGCTCCGTGCGATCGGCCCCCGTCCCCCACGTATCCTCGACTGCCGGGGAAAACGGGGAGAGTGACAGCGGAGGTACGCAAGGTGGAGTTCCGGCTGCTCGGCTCCGTCGCGATGGTGACGGAGGACGGGGAGGTAGCCCTGGGACCCGCCAAGCGGTCCAGTCTCCTCGCCATGCTCCTCCTGCGGCCCAACAGCGCCGTGAACGTCGGCCAGTTGATCGACGCCCTGTGGGAGGAGGAGCCGCCCGTCCACGCCAAGACCGTCCTCCAGGGGCACGTCTCGCGGCTGCGGGCCCTGCTCGCCGAGCACGGGGCCGAGGCGTACGGGGTCGAGCTGGCCACCCAGGGTTCGGCGTACGTGCTGCGGATGCCGGAGTCGCTGGTGGACGTGCACCGGTTCGAGGAGCTGGTGGGGCTCGCCGGGGTGCAGCGGCAGCCCGCCGACGCGGTGCGGATGCTGCGGGAGGCGCTGTCGTACTGGCAGGGCCCGGCGCTCACCGGCACCGTCCACAGCCGCACCCTGGAAGCGGCCGCCAGCGGGCTGGAAGAGCTGCGGCTCGCCTCCGTGGAGGCGCTGGCGCAGGCGTACGGGCAGCTCGGCGAGCACGCCAGGGCCGCCGCGGTGCTCCGTACCGAGGCCGTCGCCCACCCCCTGCGGGAGTCCCTGGCGGCCGCCCTGATGCTGGCCCTCGGCCGTTCCGGACGCCAGTCGGACGCCATCGACTGGTACCACAGGACCCGCCGGCTGCTCGCCGAGGAGCTGGGCGTCGATCCCGGTGAGGCGCTCTGCGCGGCGTACGCCACCCTGCTCCGCTCCGCCGAGCCCGCCACCGCGCCGCGTCCCGTCGCGGCCGTCCGGGTCCCGGCGCCGGAGGGCCTGCCGCGGGCGCCGCGCGGCTTCACCGGACGCGGCGCCGAGCTGGCCGCCCTCGACCGGGCGGTGCGCGGCGGGGACGGGCCGGTCTGCCTCGTCACCGGCCCCGCCGGCGTCGGCAAGACCTCCTTCGCGGTCCACTGGGCGTACGAGCGGCGCGCGGACTTCCCGGACGGGCGGCTCTTCGCCGACCTGAAGGGGTTCAGCGAGACCCCCGCGCCCGAGACCGCCGCCGTCCTGCGCGACTTCCTGCTCGCGCTCGGCGTCCCGCCGCAGCGGATGCCGGAGGGCGTCGAGGCGCGCGGCGCGCTGTTCCGCTCCCTGACCGCCGAGCGCAGGCTGCTCGTCGTCCTCGACAACGCGCGCTCCTCCGAGCAGGTCCGGCCGCTGCTGCCCGGCGGCGACCACTGCGCGACGCTCGTCACCAGCCGCGACCGGCTCGGCGGCCTCATCGCCTCCGACGCCGCCCGCCCGATGCCGCTCGGCCACCTGCCGGAGGCCGACGGCGCCGCCCTGCTCGCCACCGTCCTCGGCGCGGACCGGATCGCCGCCGAGCCCGCCGCCGCCGCGCGGCTCGCCGGGCTCTGCGACGGGCTGCCGCTCGCGCTGCGGGTGACGGCGGCCCGGCTCGCCGAGCGCCCGGCCTGGACCCTGGGCGCGATGGTCGGCGAACTCGCCGACGAGCAGAGCAGGTTGAGCCTGCTCGACGTGGAGGACCGGGGCGTCTCCGCCGCGCTGCGCCTCACCGTGCAGCAACTGCCCGACTCCGCCGCCCGCATGTTCCGCGCGATCGGCCTGCACACCGGGGCCGACCTGGACCGGTTCGCGGCGGGCGCGCTCGCCGGGACCTCGCCGGTCCAGGCGTCCGCCGACCTGGACCGGCTCGCGGCCGCGCACCTGCTCACCGAGTCCGTTCCCGGCCGCTGGACCCCGCACGACCTGGTGCGCCTCTACGCCCGCCACCTCGCCCCGCAGGCCGACCCCGAGGGGCTGATCCGCCTCCTCGACCACTACCTCTACACGGGCCTGGCGGCCGACGCCGCCGCGGAGCCGGGCTCCCAGCCCTGCTACGCGCTGCCCGCCGACGCCCGGCGGCCCGCCGGGGTCCGGGAGTTCGAGGACCGTACGGCGGCCCTGGAGTGGTACGCGGCGGAGCGCGCCGCGCTGGAGGGCGCGGTCACCGCCGCGGCGGCCCTCGGACTGCACGACCGGGCCTGGCGGCTCGCCCTGGTGCAGTGGCCGCTGATGCTCTCGCGGATCGGGGACGGCTGGACGCCGGTCCTGGAGGCCGGGCTCGCCTCCGCCGAGCAGGTGGGCGACGTCGACGCGCAGTCCCGGGCCCGGGCGCTGCTCGGCTGGGTGCTGCACGCGGAGGGCCGGAACGCCGAGGCGCTCGTCCACCTGGAGAAGGCCCCCGGCCTGGCCGCCCGGGCGGGCGACGCGATCAGCGAGGCGATCGCCTACGTCAACCACGCCGCCGTCCTGGACGCGACCGGCGAGCACGAGCGGGCCGGGCTGCTCATGCTGCACGCGGTCTCCCTCGCCGACCGCACCGGCCACCCCTCCACCCAGGTGCTGACACTCCAGCACCTGGCGGCCCACTGCCTGAAGGCGGAGGAGTACGAGGCGGCGCTCGCCCACGCCCTCCGCGCGGAGGAGCTCGCCGCACCCGACGCGGTCGTCGTACGGGCCAACCTCCAGATCGTCCGGGGCGAGGCGCTGGCCGGGATCGGGCGCCTCGAAGAGGCCGCCGACCAGCTGGAACGCGCCATCGCGGCGTCCGACGCGGCCGGTTTCACCGAGGGCTCGGCGCGGGCGGCCGCCCGTCTCTCGCGCTTGTCAGCGGATCGTTAGCGGCGCGTAAGCGGGACGGCAGTACGACGCGGAAAGCTGGATACAGCACCGAACGACGAACCGGTGCGAAGGCACCGGAAGGGTGCCCCGGCGCGCGAGTACCGAGCGCCCGCCGTCCGACCGCGTTTACGGGGGAGAACCACCATGCGCAACCACCGCAAGAACACCGTCCTGGCCGCCGCCGCCATCACCGCCCTCTCGCTGGGCCTGACCGCCTGCGGGGGCTCCGACACCGGGGCCAAGGACGCGGGCAGCGCCAACGCCGCCGCCCAGCCGTCGGCCGCGACCGCCGGGACCACCGCCGGCCAGACCGCCACCCCGGACGCCGGTTCCGCCGGCGGCTCGGCCGGTGGCTCCACGACCGGCGGCTCCACGGGCGGGGGCTCCACGACCGGCGGTTCCACGGGCGGGGGCAAGACCACCACCGCCTCGACCGGTTCCACCGGCGGCGGCACGTCCTCCACCAAGGCCCCGGCCTGCGCCCGCGGCGACATCAGGGTCACGGCGGCGAAGGCGGACGAGGTCCCGACCGAGCACATCGTCCTCACGGCCACCAACACCTCCGGCCGCACCTGCACCCTCCTGAAGTACCCGCTGCTCGCCTTCGGCCCGATCCAGACGGCCAAGGACATCCCGGCCGTCGCGAAGAGCAAGCCGGCCGCCCCGGTCGTCCTGAAGGCCGGCCAGCCCGCGTACGCCAACGTGCGCGTCGCCCTCGGCGGTGTCCACGAGGACAACAAGGTCGTGACGGAGTTCAACGTGAACCTCTTCGCCGCCGACGGCCCGGCCGAGGGCAGCATCGTCGTCAAGGCCCCGGCCGGCGGCCTCGCGGTCGACGAGGCCGCCGCGAAGACGGGCTACTGGACGCACGAGCTGCGCAACGGCGCCGACGAGTTCTGACCGGTGCGGGACGGGGCCCCGGAGCAGGGGCCCCGCGTCCTCGTCCCGCCCTGTCCACTCCCGTTTCGTCCCGTCCTGTCCGCTCCCGTTCCGTACGGCGGTGCCACGGTGGGGCGCGCAGGACCGTCGCCGCCCGTCCCCTCCCGCCCCCCGAAGAGACCGCGCCGTGCCAGGACCCCCTGGGCGGCGCGGACCTGTTTCCCGGTGCCGCCGGGGGGCGCGTCGCCCGCCCCGGCGGCGCACGGTGCTCGGCGGCGGGGGCAACTCCCCCCTCGTGTCGGCACGATGAATTCCTCCGTGGCGCGAGGGGCGGGAGGGCGACCGGTGCCTCCGCGCGGCCGGGGCCCGGGGAGGCCCCGGTGCTTCGGACAGCCCCAGGTGAGCGCGGTCGCGGGCGGGCCGGCCCGGCGGCGGAGGGCGCACGCGGGCGGAGCCGGGGCCGGGACGGCGGCCGTGTGGCACGCGTGTTGCGGGAAGCCGGGCACCCTTGTGCGATTCCTGTGGATCGGCCAATCTTTCGCTCGACGGCCGGACATGCGAAACGGCGTGTACGCCTCATGTTCTCTTGTCATGTCCATGCCGTAATCGCCGCGACGGCACGCTCCCGCGGCGACGCACCCCCCACGGAAAGCCACCCCCCACAACCCCCCACACAGGCACACCCCCCACGACAACCCCCCACAGAAGCGCGCCGCCACGGAAGCGCGCCCCGATGAGGAGGACCCCTCGCATGTCAGTGATGCGTGACTCGCGTCGCAGAATCGCCACCGCCTCGGCCATCGCCGTCGCCGCCCTCGCCCTCGGCTCCCTCTCCGCCCTGCCCGCCACCGCCGCCCCGGCCGCCCCGGAAGGCGTCATCGAGAACGCCGGGGCCGAGGGCACCGTCCCCGGCAGCTACATCGTCACCCTCGACGAGTCGGCACCGGCCGAGACGGCCGCGGGCCGCGCGGTCGCCGCCAGGTTCGGCGCGAAGATCAAGCGGACGTACACCTCGGCGGTCAACGGCTACTCCGTGCAGCTCTCCGAGGCGCAGGCGAGGAAGCTCGCGGCCGACCCGGCCGTGAAGTCCGTCGTCCAGAACCGGGTCTTCACGATCGACGCCACGCAACCCTCCCCGCCGTCCTGGGGCCTCGACCGGATCGACCAGAAGGCCCTTCCGCTCAACCAGAACTACACCTACCCGGACGCCGGGGGGCAGGGCGTCACCGCGTACGTCATCGACACCGGCGTGCGCATCAGCCACGGCGACTTCGGCGGGCGCGCCGCCAACGGCTACGACGCCATCGACAACGACAACGTCGCCCAGGACGGCCACGGCCACGGCACCCACGTCGCGGGCACCGTCGCGGGCAGCTCCTACGGCGTCGCCAAGAAGGCGAAGGTCGTCGGCGTCCGCGTCCTCGACAACTCCGGTTCCGGCACGACCGAGCAGGTCGTCGCGGGCATCGACTGGGTGACGAAGAACGCCGTCAAGCCGGCCGTCGCCAACATGAGCCTCGGCGGCGGCGTGGACAGCGTCCTCGACGAGGCCGTCCGCACCTCCATCGCCTCCGGGATCACCTACGCGGTCGCGGCGGGCAACGACGGCGCCAACGCCTCCAACTACTCGCCGGCACGGGTCGCGGAGGCCATCACGGTCGGCGCCACCACCAGCTCCGACGCCCGGGCGAGCTACTCCAACTACGGTTCGATACTGGACCTCTTCGCCCCGGGCTCCTCCATCACCTCGGCCTGGAACTCCGGCGACTCCGCCACCAACACCATCTCCGGCACGTCCATGGCGTCCCCCCACGTCGCCGGTGCCGCCGCGCTGTACCTCGCCGCCAACCCGACGGCGACCCCGGCCCAGGTCTCGGCGGCCCTGGCGGCCGCGGCCACCCCGAACGTCGTGACCAACCCGGGCTCCGGCTCCCCGAACAAGCTCCTGTACGTCGGTGACGGCGGCACCACCCCGCCGCCCACCGGCAAGAACTTCGAGAACACCACGGACTACGCCGTCCCGGACCGGGCGACCGTCGAGTCCCCGATCACCGTCACCGGCGTCACCGGCAACGCCCCAGCCGCCCTCAAGGTGCCGGTGAACATCGTCCACACCTACATCGGTGACCTCCAGGTCCAGCTCGTCGCCCCCGACGGTTCGGCGTACACGCTGAAGGCGTTCGGCACCGGCGGCAGCGCGGACAACATCAACACCACGTACACCGTGGACGCCTCCTCGGAGGTCGCCAACGGCACGTGGAAGCTGCGGGTCACGGACAACGCGACCTACGACACCGGAAGGATCGACTCCTGGGGACTGCAGTTCTGACCCGGACCGATCCCGCTCCGCGCCGGAGGCGCGGGGCATGAGCCCCGAGGGGGCGGCCGCCGGCGGGCGGCCGCCCCCTCCGCGTCGTGCGTCCGGCCCGGCGGCAGGCCGTCGGACCGGGGCGACCGCCCAGCTTCATCACTTCGAGTGAAACTCTGGCCCATGCTTGCGGTTCGCGACCCTCGGTTGTCAGTCTGTAGCTGACAGTCAACCTGAGGGGAGTGTCCAGTGACGTTCGGTGAGCAGCCCGCCTACCTGCGCGTGGCGAGCGATCTGAGGGAGAAGATCGCCAACGGCTCGCTTCCGCCTCATACCCGCCTTCCCTCGCAGGCACGCATCCGCGAGGAGTACGGGGTGTCGGACACCGTCGCACTGGAGGCCCGCAAGGTGCTGATGGCCGAGGGGCTCGTGGAGGGCCGCTCGGGCTCGGGGACGTACGTGCGGGAGCGCCCGGTGCCGCGCCGGATCGCCCGCTCCGGTTACCGTCCCGCCACCGGCGCCAGCCCCTTCCGCCAGGAGCAGGCGGCCGAAGGGGCCCGGGGCACCTGGGAGTCGAGCAGCGAGCAGGAGCCCGCGAGCGCCGAGGTGGCCGAGCGGCTCGGCATCGAGCGGGGGGAGCGGGTGATGCGCACGCGGTACGTGTACCGGGACGGCGGCGAGCCCATGATGGTCTCCACCTCGTGGGAGCCCCTGGCCGTCACCGGCCGGACCCCGGTCATGCTGCCGGAGGAGGGCCCCCTGGGCGGCTGCGGCGTCGTCGAGCGGATGGCCGCCATCGACGTCGTCGTGGACAACGTGGTGGAGGAGGTCGGCGCCCGGCCGGGCCTCGCGGAGGAGCTCCTGGCGCTCGGCGGGGTCCCGGGCCACGTGGTGATGGTCGTGGAGCGGACCTACTACGCGTCGGGGCGCGCCGTCGAGACGGCGGACGTCGTGGTCCCGGCCGACCGCTACCGAATCGCGTACCACTTGCCGGTGAAGTGAAGTGAAGTGAAGTGAAGCGACGTGGCGCGATGCGACGCGATGCGACGCGACGTGATGTGGTGTGACGTGTCGTGACGTGAAAGGGGCGGTGGAGTGGTGAGAGGGGCGGGTTTCCCCGTCGCCCGAGCGGGCGCCGGACCGCCACGCCCCGCTTTCTCCGTCCGCGCAGGCCCGTGACGCCCCCGTTCCCTCCGCCCGCGCCGGACGGTCGCACCCCCTCCTTCCGTCCTCGCCCGCCGTCCCGCAGCCGCCCCGGGGCACGGCTTCGGCCTCCCTCCGTCAGTAACCGGCCGATTCGTGCCTCTTCGTGAAAACTCATATCCGCTGTGTGAAGGTCAGGCGTAAGCTTCGGCATATGCGGATCGCGGTTTCCCGGAGATCCTCGGCGACGCCCGGAGCGGCGGAGGGAGAAGCCTGATGACCGACAGCGGCCCTGTCCTCCCCTGGCACGTCATACGGCAGGACGAGAACGGCAACCGTTACCGGGTGGGGCGGTACGCGACCCGGGACGAGGCGCAGAAGGTCGCGGACAGCCTCGACGACCGCGGCCACCAGCGGCTCTACTGCATCGAGCGCGTCGGCAGCCCCGCCCTCTGAGCGCGGCGGTCCCCGGGCCCCGTGGGACGCCGTCCGCACCCGGCTACGCTCGCGTCCATGACGGAACGCGCCACCGGCCCCGCCGCGCCCCACGAGTCCCGCCGCGCCCCCGGTCCCGACCGGGACGCCGGGGTCGTGGTCGTCGTCGCGGGCGCCCTGTACGACCGGGGACGTCTGCTCGCCGCGCGGCGCAGCGCCCCCGCCGACCTGGCCGGCCGCTGGGAACTGCCCGGCGGCAAGGTCGAACCGGGCGAGTCCCCGGAGGAGGCCCTGGTCCGGGAGCTCCGGGAGGAGCTGGGCGTGGAGGCCGAACCGGGGGAGCGCATCCCCGGCGAGTGGCCGCTGAAGCCCGGGTACGTGCTGCGCGTGTGGACCGCCCGCCTGCTCTCCGGCGAGCCGCGCCCCTTGGAGGACCACGACGAACTGCGCTGGCTCGCCCGGTCCGAGGTGGACTCGGTCGACTGGCTCGATCAGGACCGTCCCGCCGTCGCGGAAGCCGCGCTGAGGCTCCCGGCCGTGCCCTCCCGAGGAGCACGGAACCGAACCCCTACGCCGTTCGTGCCACTGTGCGCCCGCAGCCGCCCCCCGAGGGGATAACGTGCGCTGAATGGTGGGTATGTACCCATTGATCCCTCGCAAGAGGACGTGGGCCCTCCGCTGCCGTACGGCTGGGGAAGTGATCGGGTGTGATCGGCACCGACGGCCATCGGGCCGAGTGGAACTTCCCGGCGGAGGCGGACGCCGTGCGCACGGCCCGCCACGCGGTGCGCGAAACCCTGCGGGCCTGGGAACTCGACGCCGTCCTCGGCGACGTGACCGTCCTGCTGGTCAGCGAGCTGGTGACCAACTCCCTGCGGTACGCCTCCGGTCCCATCGGGGTCCGGCTGGCCCGGCTCCCCCCGGGCGGCACCGACGCGACGCGCGCACCGGCGCTCCTCGTGGAAGTCTCCGATCCGCTTCCGGAACCGCCGACCACCCGGGCCCCGGGACCCGACGACGAGGGGGGACGGGGCCTCGGCCTCGTGGCGTGCACCGCGCGCCGCTGGGGTACCCGCAAGGGGACGACCGGCAAAACCGTATGGTTCGAGCTGGCTCTCCCTGGTGAGTAAAGAGGGTGGGACGACGATCACCGGTACTCGGAGCGGGACCACCGGGACCATCCTGTGATCGTGGACGTCGCGCCACCGGGACTCGCCGCATCGCACACCGCGGGGACGGCCGGTCCGGTGCGGTGAGCTGGAGGGGACGGTCGCGTGAGCGAAATACCTGGGACGGCGGGCGGCGTCGTGTGGCAGAGCGGCACGCCCGGCTCTCTCTACGACCACATCCGCGTGGCCTCCTTCTCGATCGGTCCGGACGGACGGGTCGAGCAGTGGAGCAGGAGGGCCGCGGAACTCTTCGGGGTCACCGCGGAAGAGGCCGTGGGCAAGGACCCCGTGGAGGCGTTCATCCCCGCCGACCTGCATGAACGCGGTTACCAGCAGGTCAAGGAGATCCTCGACGGCGAGGAGTGGACGGGCCTCGTCCCCTTCCGGGCGCCCGGTGAGGAAGAGCCCCACGGCATGGCCGAGGTGTACGTCATGCCGAGCGAGACCCGGACCGGGGAGCGGGCCGCGCTGTGCGTCGTCGTCGACGTGCGCGCCCTCCGCCGCATCGAGACCGACCTCGCCGCCTCCCAGGCGATATTCGGCCAGTCCCCCTTCGGTTTCCTCCTCTTCGGCACCGATCTCACCGTGCAGCGGGCCAACCGGCGCTTCGCCACCGTCTTCGGCGGCGAGGCCGACGACCACCGGGGCCGTACCGTCCGCGACTACCTCGGCCGGTCCGAGGCCGAACGGATGACCGCCGCCCTCCGGCGGGTCCTGGAGACCGGCGAATCCGTCACCGACCTGCGCGTCGTCGGCGCCGCCCCCGGCGCCAGGGACCGCCGCCACTGGTCCGTCAACCTCTACCGGGTGCACAGCGGATCCGGCCGCCCGATCGGCGTCGCGGGCCTCGGCATCGACATCACCCGCCGCCACAACGCGGCCAGGGAAGCCGCCAGCGCCCGGCGCAACCTGGCCCTCCTCAACCAGGCGGGCGCCCGCATCGGCAACTCCCTCGACCTGGAGGCCACCGCCCGTGAACTCCTCGACGTCGCCGTGCCCGGCTTCTGCGACCTCGCGTCCGTCGACCTCTACCAGACCCTGCTGACCGGTGACGAGGCACCGCCCGGCCGGTGGGGGAGCCCCCACGACGCCGGCCACGGGGCCGGCAGCGCCGAACTCCGCCGGGTCGCCTTCGCCAGCGCCGTCTCCGACACCCCCCTCCGGAGCGACGCGGGGCACGCGCCGGACGGCCGGCCCGGGGCCGTGCCCGTCGAGGTCGGGTCCGTCCACCGCTACCCCTTCAACTCCCCGTACGCCGGGGCCCTCCGCACGGGCCGGATCCGTACGGTGCCGGGCACCGACGGCGATCTCGCGCAGTCCACCCTCGTCGTCCCGATGACCGCCCACGAGACGGTCATCGGCCTCGTCCAGTTCTCCCGCGCCAAGGGCAGCGAACCCTTCGGCCAGCGCGACCGGGCCCTCGCCGCCGAACTCGCCTCCCGCGCCGCCGTCTGCATCGACAACGCCCGCCTCTACCGCCGCGAGCACGAGCGGGCCCTGATCCTCCAGCGCAGCCTGCTCCCGCCCGGCGACCCCGAGGCCGCGGGGCTCGACATCGCCTGCCGCTACCTCCCCGGCACCGACGCCACCGAGGTCGGCGGCGACTGGTTCGACGTCATCGAACTCCCCGGCCACCGCACCGCGCTCGTCATCGGGGACGTCATGGGCCGCGGCCTGCGGGCCGCCGTCGCCATGGGCGAACTGCGCACCGCCGTCCGGACCCTCGCCCAGCTCGACCTGGAACCGGCCGAGGTCCTCTCCCACCTGGACGAGATCGCCTGCGGCCTCGGCGCGCCGATCGGCGCCCAGCAGTCCCGCGCGCACAAGTCGCGCGGCCCCGAACTCTCCGAGGTCTACCTCGCCACCTGCGTCTACGCCGTCTACGACCCGGTCACCCGCCGTTGCACCTTCGCCAACGCCGGGCACCTGCCGCCGGTCCTGGTGGAGCCCGGCAAGGCGGCCGCCCTGGTCGACGTGCCCCCCGGGGTACCGCTCGGGGTCGGCGGCGAGCCCTTCGAGGAGGTCGAGGTCGAGCTGCCGGAGGGCGCCCTCCTCGCCCTCTACACCGACGGTCTCGTCGAGTCCCGCGACCACCCCCTGGACGAGGGCCTCGGCGCCTTCCGGCGCGTCCTCACCGACCCCGCCCGCCCCCTGGAGGACGTCTGCGACCGGGTCCTCACCAGCCTGAACACCGGACACGGCGAGGACGACATCGCCCTTCTCATGGCGAGGGTCCAGGGGCTGCCCGGCGAGGCGGTCGGCGACTGGCGGCTGCCCAGGGAGCCCCGTTCGGTCGGCCGGGCCCGCGAACTCGCCCGCGCCCAGCTCGCGGCCTGGGGCCTCGAACCGCTCGTCGACACCGTCGAACTCCTCGTCAGCGAACTCGTCACCAACGCGCTGCGCTACGGCGAGGGGGAGATCCGGCTGCGTCTGCTGCGCGACCGCACCCTGGTCTGCGAGGTCTGGGACGCGGGCCTGGTCCAGCCCCGCCGCCGCCGGGCCCGGGACACCGACGAGGGCGGCCGGGGCCTCCAGCTCGTCGGACTGCTCAGCTCCTCCTGGGGCGCGCGCCGCACCCCGCGCGGCAAGACCGTCTGGTTCGAACTGGCCCTGCCGGACGGCGAGGGGGACCGGGAGCCCACGGTGGAACAGCTCCTCAGCATGTTCTGAACGCCCCGGCGGAGCGACCGCCGGTACGCGTACGGGCGCCCCCGCGCGTACGGCCCCGGGTCACTCCTCGGGCGCCGCCGGGCGGCCCCCGGCCCCGGCGCGCCTCGCCCCGGGAGCGGTTGGGCTCACTGACCGGGCCGGGCGCGTCGGCGCTCTTCGGGGTGTCCGTCCTGCGGTTCCGCGCCGTCGCGGTCCGCGCCCGACCCGCGTTCCCGCGCGTCCGCCGGGGCCGCGCCGGCGGTCCGTTCCGGGGCCCGCAGCCGGTCGAAGGGCCCGGCCTGGGAGTCGAGCCGCTCGTTCGCCTCCGCGCAGCACCGGAGGATCTCCTCCAGCAGGGCCCGGCGGGTCGCGTCGTCCCCGGGGGAGGCGCCGTCCAGTCCCCGCCGCAGCCGGAACGAGGCCGTCAGCCGCTCCCCGGCGAAGTCGACGGCCTCGGCGAACGGCCGGACCGCCTCCTCGCCGAACCGGGCCGACGCGGAACCCAGCTCCTCCCGGCCGGCGCGGACGGCTTCGCCGGTGGCGGCCAGGGCCCGGCGGGCCCGTCCGTCCAGCTCGTCCAGGGACGGCGGCGCGGGCCCCTTCGGCGGCCCCCAGCCCTGTCCGTCCCGAGGGGTGGTGCGGGTCCGGATCCGCAGGCGCCGCTCGGCGTACGTGTACGCGCCCACGGCACCGGCGCCGACGGCCAGCACCACGGGCAGGATCAGGTCGGAGGCGGAGGTGCCGTCCGTGCCGCCGGAGCCGGCGGCGCGGGCACCGGGCGCGGCGGGGACGACGAGCCACCACACCGCCACCAGTACCGCGAAGAGGGCTCGGGTGGCTGTTCGCGTCACAAGAGTGAGGTTATGTCCGGGTATGTCGGCCCGCGATCGGGCGGTCCACCCGGAGCCGGTGCCGGGCGGGCGCCCTCCGGTGGCGGCACCCGGGAGCCGGACCCGCACGGCCGGGGTGCCCGACCCCTCCTCCCGCCGCCCGCCCGTCCTCGCCGGTCGATCACCCTCCCCGCCCCCGTCGACCGGCCACCCCCCCCGCCCGTCCCGCCCCGTTCCGCCGCACGAGTGGCGTTTTCCGGCCACCCGGCCCCGCCTTCCTGGCTGGATTCCTTCCTTCCTTTTCAGTGGATGAGCAGGAGGTGTGATCATCTCCAAATGGAATGAATCTGGACGAAGGGGTACAAGTCATGTCCCAGATCGGTGCCCCTCGCGGGGGGACATGCCCCAGGAGCCCCCGCTCCCGCACGCTCCGCACCGTCGCCGCCCTCACCAGCGCCGTCCTCGGCGTCACCGTCCTCGCCGGATGCAGCTCCGACGACGAGGACGGCGGGGCCCCGGCCGCCGCCCAGGACAACGCGCCCGCTGCCCGCGACCGGGTCGCCGACGGCGGCACCCTGCGCTGGGCCGTCGACGCGGCCCCCGCCACCCTCAACGCCTTCCAGGCCGACGCCGACGGCGCCACCTCCCGCATCGCCGGGGCCGTGCTCCCCGCCCTCTACACCCTCGACCAGCGGGGCAGGCCGCAGCGGAACCCCGACTACCTGGAGTCCGCGCAGGTCGTCGAGGTCGAGCCCAAGCAGGTCGTCCTCTACAAGCTCAACCAGCAGGCGGTGTGGAGCGACGGCCGCGAGATCGGGGCGCCCGACTTCGTCGCCCAGTGGCGGGCCCTGAGCGGCCGCGACACCGCGTACTGGACCGCCCGGAACTCCGGCTACGAGCGGATCGAGAAGATCGAGCGCGGCAAGAACGACCTGGAGGTCCGGGTCACCTTCTCCAAGCCGTACGCCGACTGGCAGTCCCTCTTCACCCCCCTCTACCCGAAGCAGGTGATGGGGTCCCCGGCCTCCTTCAACGACGGGGCGCGCACCGCCCTGAAGGCCACCGCCGGACCGTTCCTGCTGAAGTCGGTCGACCGCGAGACCGGTGACGTGACCCTCGCCCGCAACCCCCGCTGGTGGGGGCAGCCCGCCAAGCTCGACAGCGTCGTCCTCAGGGCCGTCCCCCGCTCCGAGCGGGCGGACGCCCTCGCGGCCGGCGCGCTCGACCTGGCCGACATCGACGGCTCCACGGCCGAGCGGATCGCCCTCGCGCTCCGGGACGCGCGCGCCGGACGGAACGGCGCGCAGGCCGCCCTCGCCCACGGCCCCGGCTCCTCGATCACCCCCTCCCAGGCCCTGAAGTCCTGGGCCCTCGCCCACGGCTCCGACGAGGAGCGGGCCGCGGAGGTCAGGGCGGCCCGCGCGAAGAACCAGGAGGCGATCGCCCGGTACGCGAGCGCGCAGGACGGCCTGGCGAAGTACGTGGTCCGCAAGTCCCTGGAGCCCGCCTACACCCAGCTCTCCCTGAACGGCGAGTCCGGGCCGCTCTCCGACGAACGGGTGCGGCGCGCGGTGGCCCGGGCCATCGACCGCCGGGAGCTGGCCGAGTCCGTGCTCAAGCCCCTCGGTCTCCCGGCGGAACCCCCCGGCAGCCACCTGGCCCTCGCCGGCCAGGCGGCGTACGCGGACGGCAGCGACGCCCTCGGCGGCCAGGACGTCCAGGAGGCACGGGCGCTCCTCGCCGACGCGGGCTGGGTCCCGGGCGGGGCGGCCAGGAAGCCGGCCGGCACGAAGGCGGGCAGCGAGGCCGAGAAGGACGCGGCGGAGAAGGCCCGCAAGGAAGCGGAGAAGGCGGGCAAGGACGCGGAGAAGGCCGACGGGGGCGCGGGGGAGGGGACCGGCGGGGACAGGGCCGCCGGCGCCGTCACCGCCACCCCCACCGGCGCCGGGAAGAAGAGCGGCGACGTCCCCTCCGACGAGGGCCTCTACATCGTCGGCGACGACAAGCCGGGCGACCGCCCGGCCGCCCCCGTCCCCGCCGTCCCCGCCGATGACGTTCCCGGGAGCGGCACCCACGTCCTCGCCCCCGCGCCCGCCGCCGCCCGCCAGAGCGCCGCCCTCTACGCCCGCGCCGAGGCCCTCGACACCGGTACGGGCTCCGCCGCGCGGGCCGGGGCCCGGCCCGTCGCCGGGTCCGACCGGGGGATGGCCGGGGCCTACGCCCCGCGCGGCACCGCCGCTCCCGTGGCCGTGCCCGGAGCCGGCCAGGCCCTCGGCAAGGACGGCAAGGCGCTCAGCCTCCGCTTCGTCCTGCCGTCCGGGCCGGGCTCCGAGTCGCTGCGGGCGGTCGGGGACCGGGTCGTGCGGATGCTCGACGTGGTCGGCATCCGGACCGAGGTCACCAAGGTCTCCGACGAGAGCTTCTTCAAGGACCACATCGCCTCGGGCGACTACGACCTCGCCCTCTACTCCTGGCCCGCCTCCGCCTTCCCGGCGACCGACGCCCGGCCGATCTTCGCCAAGCCCGAGCCGGCCTCGGACGGCTCGCTCGTGGTCGAGCAGAACTACTCCCGCGTCGGCACCGACCGCATCGACCAGCTCTTCGACCAGGCGGCGGGCACGCTCGACGAGGAGGAGGCCCGCGAGCTCGTGCGCCAGGCCGACGCCCGGA
The DNA here is from genome assembly GCF_055591945.1 of Streptomyces sp. NPDC041191. Classification (NCBI taxonomy): domain Bacteria; kingdom Bacillati; phylum Actinomycetota; class Actinomycetes; order Kitasatosporales; family Streptomycetaceae; genus Streptomyces; species Streptomyces sp. NPDC041191. Next base: position 194,270 of record NZ_JBVIZC010000006.1, read on the forward strand.
TCTGGGCCGCGGCCGGCTCCCTCCCCCTCTACCAGCGCCCGCAGCTCGTGGCCGCCAGGGCCGACCTGGTGAACGCGGGGGCCTGGGGGTTCGCCGCCCCGCGCTACCAGGACATCGGCTTCAGGAAGAAGGAGACCCCCAAGGGCGCCGAACGAAACCGCTGAAACCGCTGAAAGCGCTGGAACCGCAGGTCAGAACCTCAGAATCCGCTCAACTTCCTTGCCCGCCGGCGCCCCCGGCGGGCACGATCGCGACGGCCCCTTTGACCCGGTCGCACGGCCTTTCCCGCTCCTGCGGACCCCCCAGTGAAACCCCCCGTGAAACCCTCTCGGATTCCGGTCGGGGAAGCCCCTTGCGCGGCAGCCCCGTACCATGGACAGAGCCGTGGCGCGTCCGCCCGGCGGGCGTAAGAGGAACTGACGCCGATTCCCCCGAGCTGAGAGAAGCGCAAGCCACCCATGCCCACGCGCCACGACATCCGTAACGTCGCCATCGTCGCCCACGTCGACCACGGCAAGACGACCATCGTCGACGCCATGCTCAAGCAGGCCGGTGCCTTCGCCGCCCACCAGCAGCTCGACGACCGCATGATGGACTCGAACGACCTGGAGCGTGAGAAGGGCATCACGATCCTCGCCAAGAACACGGCGGTGAAGTACCACCCCAAGGACGGCGGGGCCCCGATCACGATCAACATCATCGACACCCCCGGCCACGCCGACTTCGGCGGCGAGGTCGAGCGCGGCCTGTCGATGGTGGACGCGGTCGTCCTCCTCGTGGACGCCTCCGAGGGTCCCCTCCCGCAGACCCGCTTCGTGCTGCGCAAGGCCCTCCAGCAGCGCCTGCCCGTCATCCTCTGCATCAACAAGACGGACCGCCCGGACTCCCGGATCGACGAGGTCGTCAACGAGACCTACGACCTCTTCCTCGACCTGGACGCGGACGAGGACCAGATCGAGTTCCCGATCGTCTACGCCTGCGGCCGTGACGGCGTCGCCTCGCTGACCAAGCCGGAGGACGGCACCGTCCCCGCCGACAGCGACAACCTGGAGCCGTTCTTCTCCACCATCCTGGAGCACGTCCCGGCCCCGACGTACGAGGAGGACGCGCCGCTCCAGGCCCACGTCACCAACCTCGACGCCGACAACTTCCTCGGCCGCATCGCGCTGCTCCGCGTCGAGCAGGGCGAGCTGCGCAAGGGCCAGACGGTCGCGTGGATCAAGCGGGACGGCACGATCTCCAACGTCCGCATCACCGAGCTGATGATGACCGAGGCGCTCACCCGCAAGCCGGCCGAGGTGGCGGGCCCCGGTGACATCTGCGCCGTCGCCGGCATCCCCGACATCATGATCGGCGAGACCCTGGCCGACCCGGAGAACCCGGTCGCGCTGCCGCTGATCACGGTCGACCAGCCGGCCATCTCCATGACCATCGGCACCAACACCTCGCCGCTCGTCGGCCGCGGCGGCACCGGCAAGGGCGCGGACGCCAAGTCCGCCGTCAAGGACCGCAAGGTCACCGCCCGCCAGGTGAAGGACCGCCTGGACCGCGAGCTCATCGGCAACGTCTCGCTCCGCGTCCTGGAGACCGAGCGTCCCGACGCCTGGGAGGTCCAGGGCCGCGGCGAGCTGGCGCTCGCCATCCTGGTCGAGCAGATGCGCCGCGAGGGCTTCGAGCTGACCATCGGCAAGCCGCAGGTCGTCACCAAGGAGGTCGACGGCAAGGTCCACGAGCCCGTCGAGCGCCTCACGGTCGACGTCCCCGAGGAGCACATGGGCGCGGTCACGCAGCTCATGGGCGTCCGCAAGGGCCGCATGGACAACATGTCGAACCACGGCTCCGGCTGGGTCCGCATGGAGTTCGTCGTCCCGTCGCGCGGCCTCATCGGCTTCCGTACGGAGTTCCTGACGCAGACCCGCGGCACGGGCATCGCCCACTCCATCCACGAGGGCCACGAGCCCTGGTTCGGCACGCTGACGACCCGCAACAACGGTTCGCTGGTCGCCGACCGGGCCGGCGCGGTCACCGGTTTCGCGATGACCAACCTCCAGGAGCGCGGCGTCCTGTTCGTCGAGCCCGGCACCGAGGTGTACGAGGGCATGATCGTCGGCGAGAACTCCCGCTCCGACGACATGGACGTCAACATCACCAAGGAGAAGAAGCTCACCAACATGCGCTCCTCCTCGGCCGACTCCTTCGAGGCGATCGTGCCGCCGCGCAAGCTCTCCCTGGAGCAGTCGCTGGAGTTCTGCCGCGACGACGAGTGCGTGGAGGTCACCCCGGAGGCCGTGCGCATCCGCAAGGTCGTCCTGGACCAGAAGGAGCGCGGCCGTTCGGCCTCGCGCGCCAAGAACGCCTGAACCGGGCCGGTTCCGCGTACCGGAGACGGACGGGACCGGACGAGCGCGGCCGGTGACGGCGGGGCGGATCACGCGAGCCCGTGACCTCCGCCGATCCCGGCCGGTGCGACGCCGGTGACGAAGCCCGGACCCCCACGGAAGCCGTGGGGGTCCGGGCTTTTCGGCGTCTTCCGTCAAGCTCATTTCGGAGGCCCGGTGTCCGGATACCGGTCATCGCTCTCCGGTACGTGTGTTAACGGTCCGTTTCGGGGGTGTCTGTCTGTGCTCAGTTTGTCCGGATTTCGGTATCCGGACAGATGGTGATGTTGTCAAACCGAGACCACTTAAGTGTGGTTTACGGCCCGGACGTACTTAATAGTTGGCTCCATTGAGCTCGGGTCAATGGGTCACGCACTGTGGGGAGTGCCGACTCACGAGCACACTCGGGGTACTTGGGTGCGAAGCCGTCAGGGGTGTCGGCGAAACCTGGAGTGCCCCCCTTGTAGTGACAAAGTGGACTCATGAGGAGGAACCCATGCGCGGTGCCAAGAGCGCCAAGTGGGTAACGGGCGCGATCATCGTTGCCCTTGCTGCGACCGCCTGTGGCGGGGGGAAGAGCGACGGCGGCAGTGACGCCAAGGGCGCTGTTGACCCGAACGGAATCTTCTCGGTGGAGCTGGGCGAGCCCGAGAAGCCGCTGTACACCGGTGACACGATGGAGTCCAACGGCTCCGCCGTCATGGCCGGCCTGTTCTCGACCCTGGTCGACTACAAGGCCGACGGCTCGCTGGAGATGATCAACGCCGAGTCCGTCACCACGCAGGACTCGAAGACCTGGACCGTCAAGCTCAAGCCGGGCTGGACCTTCCACGACGGCACCCCGGTGACCGCGAAGTCCTACGTGGACGCGTGGAACTGGAACGCCAACATCAAGAACGCCATGGGTCTGAACTCGTGGTTCGCCGACATCAAGGGCTTCGAGAAGCTCAGCCCGGCCGAGGAGGGCGCCAAGCCCACGGCCGACAAGCTGGACGGTCTGAAGGTCGTCGACGAGAACACCTTCACCATCGAGCTGTCGAAGCCGGTCCCGTACTTCTCGCACAAGCTCGCCTACATCGTCTTCGCGCCGCTCTCGGAGTCCTTCTACAAGGACCCCAAGGCCGCGGGCCAGAAGCCGGTCGGCAACGGTCCCTACAAGTTCAAGAGCTGGGACCACAAGAAGAAGATCGAGATCGTCCGCTTCGACGGCTACAAGGGCCCGAACAAGGCGAAGAACGGCGGTGTGGTCTTCAAGAACTACACCACCCTCGAGGCCGCGTACGAGGACCTGAAGTCGGGCAACGTCGACGTCCTGCGCCAGCTGGCCCCGAAGGACCTGCCGGTCTACCGCCAGGACCTCGGCGACCGCGCCGTGGACCAGGCGTACTCCGCCGTCCAGACCATGGCCGTCGCGTTCTACGCCGACCAGTGGAGCAAGCCCAAGCCGATCGACCCCAAGGTCATCCAGGGCCTCTCCATGGGCATCGACCGCGCCACGATCACCAAGACGGTGCTCCAGGGCACGCGTGAGCCCGCGTCGGGCTGGGTCGCGAAGGGCGTCCTGGGCTTCCAGGAGAACGCCGCGGGCGACGTCACCAAGTTCAACCCGGCGAAGGCCAAGGAGCTCATCGCGGCCGGCGGCGGCGTCCCCGGCAACAAGATCTCCATCCAGTTCAACGCCGACGGCGGCCACAAGGAGTGGGTGGACGCGGTCTGCAACTCCATCACCCAGTCCACGGGCGTCGCCTGTGTCGGTGACGGCAAGCCGGACTTCCAGGCCGACCTGACCGCTCGCAAGACGAAGCAGGTCAAGTCGTTCTACCGCTCCGGCTGGGTGCTCGACTACCCGGTGAACGCCAACTTCATCTCGGACCTGTTCCGTACGGGTGCGGCGGGCAACCAGGGTGGCTTCTCGAACAAGGACCTGGACGCGAAGATCGCCAAGGCGGACTCCGCTCCGACCCTCGACCAGTCGGTCAAGGAGTTCCAGGCCATCGAGAAGGACCTGGTCAACTACATGCCGTCCATCCCGCTCTGGTACTACAAGGTCAACGCGGGCTACTCCGAGAAGGTCTCGGGCGTGGCTTACGGTCAGGACGGCGACCCGATCCTGACCGGCGTCGAGGTCAAGAAGTAACCGTCCGAGCGTAGTCCGCACGCCGTCACGGGACTGACCGTCCGTCAGTCCCGTTCCGGCGCCTTACGCAGCGGCTGGGGGGCCCTTCCACGGCACCGTGCTGCCCGAATCCGGGCGGTACGTCGCGGGAGGGCCCTCGGCTGCGGCCGTCACATCTCAACGGAGGCATGATGGGGCGCTATGTCGCACGACGACTGCTCCAGATGATCCCGGTCTTCTTCGGGACAACCCTGCTGATCTTCCTCATGGTCTACAGCCTGCCCGGCGACCCCGTGGCCGGTCTGTTCGGCGACAAGGGGGCGTCCCCCGCGACCATCGCGGAGATCAGACACAAGCTCGGTCTCGACCAGCCGCTCCTGAAGCAGTACTGGGACTACATCAGTGGAATCGTCTTCCACTTCGACTTCGGTACGCAGATCCGCAACGACCGGCCTGTGACCGAGGTGCTGGGGGACGCGTTCCCCGTCACCATCCAGCTGGCGGCCCTCGCCTTCGCCTTCGAGCTCGTCTTCGGTCTCGGCCTCGGCATCATCTCCGGCCTCCGGGCCGGCCGCATGGCCGACAACGCCGTCCTGATCTTCACCCTGCTGATCATGTCGATCCCGGTCTTCGTGCTGGGCTTCCTCATCAAGCTGGTGTTCGCCTTCCAGCTCGGCTGGATCGCTCCGAACGTCAGCAACGACCAGCTGATATCCGAGATGATCGCCCCCGCCATCGTCCTCGGTGGACTCTCCCTCGCCTATGTGGCGCGGCTCACCCGCACCTCCATGGCGGAGAACCTGCGGGCCGACTACATGCGGACCGCCGTCGCCAAGGGCCTGCCGCGGCGCCGCGTCATCGGCGTCCACCTCATGCGCAACTCGATGATCCCGGTCGTCACCTTCCTCGGCACGGACATCGGCGCCCTGATGGGCGGCGCGGTCGTGACCGAGAGCATCTTCAACGTCAAGGGTGTCGGTGGTCTGATCGCCGAGTCGATCACCCGCCGCGAGGGCAGCACCCTCGTCGGCCTCGTCACCGTCCTGGTGGTCGTCTACCTGGTCACCAGCCTGCTCATCGACCTGCTGTACGCGGTCCTGGACCCGAGGATCCGGTATGCCTGACGTGACCAAGACCGCAGCCCCGGCGACGGCGGACGCCGTCGCCCCCTCGGCGGACGTGTCCGCCCCGCAGGAGAAGCGGGAGAAGCCCCGTTCGCTCTGGGGCGACGCCTGGCGGGACCTGCGCCGCAACCCGTACTTCCTCGTGTCGTCGGTGCTGATCTTCTTCCTGCTGCTCGTCGCCGCCTTCCCGGGGATGTTCACGAGCGCCTCGCCCACGGCGGGCGACCTCGTCAAGCACTACCTCGGGAAGCCGTCACTCGGTGACGTCGGTTCCGCCGGCTGGCTCGGCTACGACGGGCAGGGCCGTTCCGTCTACGCCCGCCTCATCCACGGCACCCGTGCCTCGATCATCGTCGGCATCTGCGTCACCCTGATCGTCACCGTGATCGGCGGCGCCATGGGCATGATCGCCGGTTACTTCGGCGGCTGGGTGGACGCGGTCCTCTCCCGGGTCACCGACGTCTTCTTCGGCATCCCCTTCCTGCTCGGCGCGATGGTCATCCTGCAGGCGTTCGTCGAGCGGACCGTCTGGGTCGTCGTCTTCGCCCTCGCCTTCCTCGGCTGGACGCAGATGACCCGCGTCATGCGCGGCGCCGTGATCACGGTCAAGCAGGCCGACTACGTGCACGCCGCCAAGGCCCTCGGCGCCGGCACCGGCCGGATCCTCTTCCGGCACATCCTGCCCAACGCCATGGCGCCCGTGATCGTCGTCGCCACCATCGCGCTCGGCGGGTACATCTCGGCCGAGGCCACCCTGTCCTACCTGGGCCTGGGCCTCGCCGCCCCGACCATCTCGTGGGGTGTCGACATCTCCGCCGGTGTCCAGCAGATCCGTACGGCGCAGCACATCCTGCTGTACCCGTCGATCATGCTGAGCCTCACCGTTCTGGCGTTCATCATGCTCGGCGAAGCCGTCCGCAACGCCCTCGACCCCAAGCTGCGCTGAGGAGGGCGTAAAAGATGAGCATCATCGACAAGACCGCGGCCGTCCCCGCGCCACGCGACGGCGGCGACCACAACGGTCCGCTGCTCGAAGTGAAGGACCTCCACGTCGAGTTCCACACCCGTGACGGTGTGGCCAAGGCGGTCAACGGCGTCAACTACTCGGTGAACGCCGGCGAGACCCTCGCCGTCCTCGGCGAGTCCGGCTCCGGCAAGTCCGTCACGGCCCAGGCCGTCATGGGCATCCTGGACATGCCGCCCGGCAGGATCCCGCAGGGCGAGATCCTCTTCCGCGGCCAGGACATGCTGAAGATGTCCGAGGAGGAGCGCCGGAAGATCCGCGGCCAGAAGATCGCCATGATCTTCCAGGACGCGCTGTCCTCCCTCAACCCGGTCCTCAGCGTCGGCTACCAGCTCGGCGAGATGTTCCGGGTGCACCAGGGCCTGTCCAAGAAGGACGCCAAGGTCAAGGCCATCGAGCTGATGGACAAGGTCAAGATCCCCGCCGCCAAGGCGCGGGTCGGCGACTACCCCCACCAGTTCTCCGGCGGCATGCGCCAGCGCATCATGATCGCGATGGCGCTCGCCCTGGAGCCGGACCTGATCATCGCCGACGAGCCCACCACGGCTCTCGACGTGACCGTCCAGGCCCAGGTCATGGACCTCCTCGCGGAGCTCCAGCGCGAATACAACATGGGTCTGATCCTGATCACCCACGACCTCGGCGTCGTCGCCGACGTCGCGGACAAGATCGCCGTGATGTACGCGGGCCGGATCGTCGAGCAGGCCCCCGTGCACGAGCTGTACGGCCGCCCCGCGCACCCGTACACCCGAGGTCTCCTCGACTCGATCCCGCGCCTGGACCAGAAGGGCCAGGAGCTGTACGCGATCAAGGGCCTGCCGCCCAACCTGCTCCGCGTTCCCACCGGGTGCGCCTTCAACCCGCGCTGCCCCAGGGCCGAGGACATCTGCCGCACGGAGGTCCCGCCCCTGGCCCCGGTCACCGAGCAGGACGGCGCGGACCTCCCGGGCCGCAAGAGCGCCTGCCACTTCTGGAAGGAGACGATCCATGGCTGACACCGGCAAGAACGAAGAGGCCGTGGCCGCCGCCAACGAAGAGGCCGTGGTCGCCGCCATCGAGGCCCCCGTCGAGCGCGGTGAGCCCATCCTCCAGGTGCGCGGCCTGAAGAAGCACTTCCCGCTGACGCAGGGCATCCTGTTCAAGAAGAACGTCGGCGCGGTCAAGGCCGTGGACGGGGTCTCCTTCGACCTCTACCAGGGCGAGACCCTCGGCATCGTGGGCGAGTCCGGCTGCGGCAAGTCCACGGTCGCCAAGCTCCTGATGAACCTGGAGCGGGCCACCGCCGGCGAGGTCTTCTACAAGGGCCAGGACATCACCAAGCTGTCCGGGCGCGCCCTGAAGGCCGTACGCCGCAACATCCAGATGGTGTTCCAGGACCCGTACACGTCGCTCAACCCGCGCATGACGGTCGGCGACATCATCGGCGAGCCCTTCGACATCCACCCCGAGACGGCCCCGAAGGGCGACCGGCGCCGCAAGGTGCAGGAGCTGCTCGACGTCGTCGGTCTGAACCCCGAGTACATCAACCGCTACCCGCACCAGTTCTCCGGCGGTCAGCGCCAGCGCATCGGCATCGCCCGCGGCCTCGCGCTCAACCCGGAGATCATCATCTGCGACGAGCCGGTCTCGGCCCTGGACGTCTCCGTCCAGGCGCAGGTCATCAACCTGATGGAGAAGCTCCAGGACGAGTTCAACCTCTCCTACCTCTTCATCGCGCACGACCTGTCGATCGTCCGGCACATCTCGGACCGCGTGGGCGTCATGTACCTCGGCAAGATGGCCGAGATCGGTACGGACGAGGAGATCTACGACCACCCGACGCACCCGTACACCCAGGCGCTGCTCTCCGCGGTGCCGGTGCCGGACCCGGAGGCCCGCGCGCACCGCGAGCGGATCATCCTCACCGGTGACGTCCCCTCGCCGGCGAACCCGCCGTCGGGCTGCAGTTTCCGCACCCGCTGCTGGAAGGCGCAGGAGAAGTGCGCCCAGGAGGTTCCCCTCCTCGCGGTTCCGGAGCGTTTCCAGGGCCAGGACACTCCCGCCGCCCACTCCTCGGCGTGCCACTTCGCCGAGGAGAAGCAGGTCGTCCCGGTGCACTGACACCCCCACTCGCTCCTCACGGCCGGCCCCCGGCGCCCCCACGGCGCCGGGGGCCGGCCGTTTCGCGTGCCCTTCCCGTCCCCCGGCGGCGGCCCGAGCCGGCGCCGGCCGCCGTCGCACCGATGGACGCCGACAACATGCAGCCGTACGGCCCTGGGGTGATATTGGGTTTCTCGGTGCGAATCTGGACATACGGGAGGCACTTCATGCGCGGAGCCACGCACGCCAAGTGGGCCGCTCTGGCCACCGCGGTCGCCCTCGCGGCAACGGCCTGCGGCGGCGGCGACAGCGGCGGCGGCAGCGGGGCCGACGGCATCGTGTCCTCCTCGTGGGGCGACCCGCAGAACCCGCTGGAGCCCGCCAACACCAACGAGGTCCAGGGCGGCAAGGTCCTGTCGATGATCTTCCGGGGGCTCAAGCAGTACGACCCCAAGACCGGCGAGGCCAAGGACATGCTCGCCGAGAAGATCGAGACCACCGACTCGACCACCTTCGCCATCACCGTCAAGGACGGCTGGACCTTCTCCAACGGCGAGAAGGTCACCGCCAAGTCCTTCGTGGACGCCTGGAACTACGGCGCCCACCTGAAGAACAACCAGAAGAACGCCTACTTCTTCGGCCAGATCGAGGGCTACGACAAGGTCCACCCCGACCAGGGCGAACCCACCGCCGCGACCCTGTCCGGCCTCAAGATCACCGGCGAGCGCACCTTCACGGTCAAGCTCACCCAGAAGTTCTCCACCTGGCCCGTCACCCTCGGCTACGCGGCCTTCGCGCCCCTGCCGAAGGCGTTCTTCGACGACCGTTCCGGCTGGCTCGCGAAGCCGGTCGGCAACGGCCCGTACACCGTCGACTCCTACACCAAGGGCTCCCAGATGGCCCTGAAGAGGTGGGACGGCTACCCCGGCGACGACAAGGCGCAGAACGGCGGCGTGACCCTCAAGGTCTACACCGACAACAACACCGCCTACACCGACCTGATCGCCGGCAACCTCGACCTGGTGGACGACGTGCCCGCCGCCCAGCTCAAGAACGTCAAGGCCGACCTCGGCGACCGGTACATCAACGTCCCCGCCGGCATCATCCAGACCCTCGCCTTCCCGTTCTACGACCCGAACTGGAACAAGCCCGGCCAGGAGAAGCTGCGCCAGGGACTGTCACGGGCGATCGACCGCGACCAGATCACGCGGACGATCTTCCAGCAGACCCGCACCCCCGCCGTCGACTGGACCTCGCCCGTCCTCGGCGCGGACGGCGGCTACAAGAACGTCTGCGGCGACCTCTGCACGTACGACGCGGCCGAGGCGAAGAAGCTCGTCGCCGAGGGCGGCGGCATCCCCGGCGGCACCCTGCGGATCACGTACAACGCCGACACCGGCAGCCACAAGGAGTGGGTGGACGCCGTCTGCAACTCCATCAACCGCGCCCTCGGCAACGACCGCGCCTGCGTCGGCAACCCCGTCGGCACCTTCGCCGACTACCGCGGCCAGGTCACCACGCAGAAGCTCAACGGCCCCTTCCGGGCCGGCTGGCAGATGGACTACCCGCTCATCCAGAACTTCCTCCAGCCGCTGTACTACACCAACGCCTCCTCCAACGACGGCAAGTACACGGACCCCGAGTTCGACAAGCTGGTGAACCAGGCCAACGCCGAGACCGACACCGCCAAGGCCGTCGGACTCTTCCAGAAGGCGGAGGAGGTCCTGCGCGACGACATGGGCGCCATCCCGCTCTGGTACCAGAACGGCAGCGCCGGCTACTCGGAGCGCCTGAGCAACGTGGCCCTGAACCCCTTCAGCGTCCCGGTCTACGACCGGATCAAGGTCGACTGACGCCCGGGCGTTCGTCCCACCCCCCAGCAGGCCGGCGGCGCACGGCCCGGCCCGCGGACCCCCGCGCCGGGCCGTACGCCTTCCCGGACCCCTCTTCCCGGAGCCAACCCCCGGAGCCCCCCATGGGTCGTTATGTGATCCGGCGGCTGCTGCAGATGATCCCGGTCTTCTTCGGCGCCACGCTGCTGATCTTCCTGATGGTGAACGTGATGGGCGACCCCGTCGCCGGACTGTGCGGCGACCGCCAGTGCGACCCGGCGACCGCCGCCCAGCTCAAGAAGGAGTTCGGCCTCGACAAGCCGGTCTGGCAGCAGTACCTGACCTACATGGGCAACGTCTTCACCGGCGACTTCGGCACGGCCTTCAACGGCCAGGAGGTCACCGAGCTGATGGCCGACGCCTTCCCGGTCACCATCCGCCTCACCGTCGTCGCCATCGTCTTCGAGATCGTCATCGGCATCAGCCTCGGCGTCCTCACCGGCCTCAAGCGCGGCCGCCCCGTCGACACCGGCGTACTGCTGCTCACCCTGGTCGTCATCTCCGTCCCGACCTTCGTCACCGGCCTGCTCGTCCAGCTCCTCCTCGGCGTCAAGTGGAACTGGATCGACCCCTCGGTCTCCGGCGGGGCCCCCTTCGACGAACTGATCGTCCCCGGCCTGGTCCTCGCCTCCGCGTCGCTCGCCTACGTCACCCGGCTCACCCGGACCTCGATCGCCGAGAACAAGCGCGCCGACTACGTCCGCACCGCCGTGGCCAAGGGCCTGCCCCGCCGCCGGGTCATCACCCGGCACCTGCTGCGCAACAGCCTCATCCCCGTGGTCACCTTCATCGGCACCGACATCGGCGCGCTCATGGGCGGCGCCATCGTCACCGAGCGGATCTTCAACATCCACGGCGTCGGCTACCAGCTCTACCAGGGCATCCTGCGCCAGAACACCCAGACCGTGGTCGGCTTCGTGACCGTCCTGGTGCTGGTCTTCCTGGTGGCCAACCTGCTCGTCGACCTCCTGTACGCCGTCCTTGACCCGAGGATCCGCTATGCCTGAGCTGCCCGAGCACCACGACGACGGTTCGGCCATCGCCTCGACCGGCGCCGGAAGCGCGACCGACCTCGCCATGTCCGAGGCCGAGACCCTGGAGAAGGTCCCCGGCGGCCCCGACGGCACCGGCCCCGACAGGAAGCCCCGCTCCCTCTGGTCCGACGCCTGGCACGACCTGTGCCGGAACCCGGTCTTCATCGTCTCCGGCCTGATCATCCTCTTCCTGGTGGTCATCGCCGTCTGGCCGCAGCTCATCGCCGACGGCAACCCGCTGGACTGCGACCTCGCCAAGGCCCAGGAGGGCTCCCAGCCCGGCCACCCCTTCGGCTTCAACGGCCAGGGCTGCGACGTCTACACCCGTACGGTCTACGGGGCCAGGGCCTCCATCCAGGTCGGCGTCCTCTCCACCCTCGGCGTGACGCTCCTCGGCTCGGTCCTCGGCGGCCTCGCCGGCTTCTACGGCGGGGCCTGGGACGGCTTCCTCTCCCGGATCACCGACATCTTCTTCGCCATCCCCGTCGTCCTCGGCGGCCTGGTCCTCCTCTCCGTCATCAGCAACAACACCGTCTGGCCCGTCATCGGCTTCATGGTGCTGCTCGGCTGGCCGCAGATCTCCCGCATCGCCCGCGGCTCCGTCATCACCGCCAAGCAGAACGACTACGTCCAGGCCGCCCGCGCGCTCGGCGCCTCCAACTCCCGGATGCTGCTCCGGCACATCACGCCCAACGCCGTGGCCCCCGTCATCGTCGTCGCCACCATCGCCCTCGGCACGTACATCGCCCTGGAGGCGACGCTCTCCTTCCTCGGCGTCGGCCTCAAACCCCCCACCGTCTCCTGGGGCATCGACATCTCCGCGGCCTCGCCGTACATCCGCAACGCCCCGCACATGCTGCTCTGGCCGGCCGGCGCGCTGGCCGTCACGGTGCTCGCCTTCATCATGCTCGGCGACGCCGTCCGCGACGCCCTCGACCCCAAGCTGAGGTAGGGACCCATGCTGCTCGAAGTGCGCGACCTGCACGTGGAGTTCCACACCCGGGACGGGGTGGCCAAGGCGGTCAACGGCGTCGACTACTCGGTGAACGCCGGCGAGACCCTCGCCGTCCTCGGCGAGTCCGGCTCCGGCAAGTCCGTGACCGCCCAGGCCGTCATGGGCATCCTGGACATGCCGCCCGGCAGGATCACGCGGGGCGAGATCCTCTTCCGGGGCCAGGACCTCCTGAAGCTCAAGGAGGAGGAGCGGCGCAAGATCCGGGGCGCCGGAATGGCGATGATCTTCCAGGACGCGCTGTCCTCCCTCAACCCGGTCCTCAGCGTCGGCGACCAGCTCGGCGAGATGTTCCAGGCCCACCGGGGGATGTCGCGGAAGGACTCCCGGGCCAAGGCCGTCGAGCTGATGGACCGGGTCCGCATCCCCGCCGCGAAGGAACGCGTCGGCCAGTACCCCCACCAGTTCTCCGGGGGCATGCGCCAGCGCATCATGATCGCGATGGCGCTCGCCCTGGAGCCGGACCTGATCATCGCCGACGAGCCCACCACGGCTCTCGACGTGACCGTCCAGGCCCAGGTCATGGACCTCCTCGCGGAGCTCCAGCGCGAACTCGACATGGGTCTGATCCTGATCACCCACGACCTCGGCGTCGTCGCCGACGTCGCGGACAAGATCGCCGTGATGTACGCGGGCCGGATCGTCGAACAGGCCCCCGTGCACGAGATCTACAAGGCCCCCGCCCACCCCTACACCAAGGGCCTCCTCGAATCGATCCCGCGCCTGGACCAGAAGGGCCGGGAGCTGTACGCGATCAAGGGCCTGCCGCCCAACCTGCTGCGCATCCCGTCCGGCTGCGCCTTCAACCCGCGCTGCCCGATGGCCCGGGACGTCTGCCGGACCGACGTGCCCCCGCTGTACGCGGTGACCGACTCCCCGGTGCCGCGCACCAGCGCCTGCCACTTCTGGAAGGAGTGCCTCCATGGCTGAGACGGCCGGAACGACCGCGACGGCCGGGACCGCCGGAAGGGGCGAGGCGATCCTGGAGGTCCGGGACCTCCACAAGCACTACCCGCTGACGCGGGGCATCCTCCTCAAGAAGCAGGTCGGCGCCGTCAGGGCGGTGGACGGGGTCGACTTCGACCTCGCCGCCGGCGAGACCCTCGGCATCGTCGGCGAGTCCGGGTGCGGCAAGTCGACCGTCGCGAAGATGCTGGTCAACCTGGAACGGCCCACGTCGGGAACCATCCGCTACAAGGGCGAGGACATCTCCAAGCTGTCCGGGCGCGCCCTGAAGGCCGTCCGCCGCAACATCCAGATGGTGTTCCAGGACCCGTACACGTCGCTCAACCCGCGCATGACGGTCGGCGACATCATCGGGGAACCGTACGAGATCCACCCCGAGGTCGCCCCCAAGGGCTCCCGCCGCAAGAAGGTCCAGGACCTCCTGGACGTCGTCGGCCTGAACCCGGAGTACGTCAACCGCTACCCGCACCAGTTCTCCGGCGGCCAGCGCCAGCGCATCGGCATCGCCCGCGGCCTCGCCCTCCAGCCCGAGATCATCGTCGCGGACGAACCGGTCTCGGCCCTCGACGTCTCCGTCCAGGCCCAGGTCGTCAACCTCCTGGACCAGCTCCAGTCCGAGTTCTCCCTGTCGTACGTCTTCATCGCCCACGACCTGTCCATCGTGCGGCACATCTCCGACCGGGTCGGCGTCATGTACCTCGGCCGGATCGTCGAGATCGGCTCCGACGCCCAGATCTACGACCACCCCACCCACCCGTACACCCAGGCGTTGCTCTCCGCCGTCCCCGTCCCGGACCCCGAGGCGCGCGCCCACCGCGAGCGGATCATCCTCACCGGCGACGTGCCCTCACCGGCGAACATCCCCTCCGGCTGCCGCTTCCGCACCCGCTGCTGGAAGGCCCGGGAGCGCTGCGCCCTGGAGGTCCCGCTCCTGGCCGTCCCGGCCGTCTTCCGCCTCGTCGACTCCCCGGCCCACCACGACTCCGCCTGCCACTTCGCGGAGGAGAAGCACGTGGTGCCCGAGGAGAACCGGGTGGTCCCCGGCGGGAAGCCGGGGGACGGGGCCCCGGAGGCGGAGGCGGAGGCGGGGGCGGGGGCCGGGGGGAGCCACGAGGTCCCGCCGGGGGGCGGCGCCCCGGCCTCCGGAACGGACCGGGACGGGCCGCGCGCCGGGGCGGGCGGAGAGGCCCCTCCCGCCGGGGACGGCGGGGACGCCTCACGGGCCGGGGACGTCCCGCGCACCGGGAGCGGGGGAGAGCCCCCGCGCCCCGGAGGCAGCCACATGATCTCGCCGGAGGACGACGCCCCGCACCGCGAGGCCCCCTGACGCCCCGCGACGCCCCTCGCCGGACCGAGGCCGCCCGGACGTCCGGATATGCGGAACCGCTTGTTTCGGCGGGGCGCGACCGTGAGTATCGGGGCCGTGACTGTGACACGCCCGGCACGTCTCACCGGCGCCGCGCTCTGCGCCGCGCTCGCCCTCGTCACCACCGTGTGGGTCCTCGAGGACCTCGCCGCGCTCGGCTCGCCCGCCGCTCTGGCGCGGTACTGGACCGGCGACGCCCCCGTCCTCCTCCGGGGCCGGCCCGCCACCTCCCCGCTGGACCCGGCGCTCCTCGCCGTCTCGGCGGCCACCGCCGTCGCCGCCCTCCGCGCGCGGCACGCCGCCGCCGCGCTCGCCGCCACCGGGGGCGTCACCCTCGCCCTGCGCCTGCCCGGCCTCTGGGCGCCCGGGAACGAGGCCCTCGTCACCACCCTCCTCGACCTGGCCCTCGCCACCGGCCTGGTCGCCGTCGCCCTCACCGGCCGCCCGGCGGACACCCCGTACGCGCCGCTCCCCACCCGCCCCCGGACCGCCGCCGCCGTCACCGCCGGGCTCCTGCTCCTGGCCGCCGGTCTCGCGACGGTCCTCCGGGAGCTGTACCGGGCCGTCGAACTGCCCCCGGAGGTCACCGTCGACCGGTTCACCGGCGGCCGGTCCGTCATCGGACCGGTCTTCGCGCCGCCTCCCGGCTGGCTGTCGGCGGTCCTCGCCGCGCTGTACGCCGCAGCCGCCGTCTCCGCCCTCGCGCGGGCCCGCCACAGCCGCCCCCTCGGGCTGCTCGCCGGTGTGCTCCTGGCCGCCGGCGGCCTCGGCGGGACCGTACGGGCCGTCCGGTACGGGACGCTCGCCCACCTCGCGGACCTCCCCGCCGCGCACCGGGCGGACGTCCTGGCCTCCGTCCTCGGGCTGCTCGCCGGTCTCGCGGTGCTCGCCCTCCTCGCCGGGCGCGGCGTCCCCGACGCCCCCGGCCCGCGGCCGTGGGCCGGGACGCCGCACCCGGCCCCGCCGCGTCCGCCGCCGCCCGGCTGGTGACCCGCCCCGCCGGGCGCCCTCCGCCCCTTCCCTCCCGGGCGCGGGCACCGATACCGCCCGATCTCCCCGCAGGCGAGGAATTCGGCCAATCCACAGCGGTCGCGAACGGCGCGCGCCGGGGGCGAGTCCGGCGCCCGCCGGACGCTCCCCGCCCGAGAACGTCCGGAAACGCCGGAAAACCACCCCGGACCCGGGGCGGACCGCCGGGGCCGTACGGTCCCCCGGGCGGGCTAAACCTCCCCCGGGGCGGCGGCGAGCCGTCACCGGGGCGCGGGGACGCGGCCGAAACCAGCACCGTGCGCCCCCCTCGTGCCTCCGTCCGCCGATCAATGCGATGGCACGGATAGTTATGATCCGTAGCGCTGGGTGGGTATGCATCCGACCGGCATGTGCTTCCTGCTCCTTGCCCGAACCGCTCCGGGCAATCCGACCGAAGAAGTCCGACCGAAGAAGTGTGGAGGTGAACCGCCGTGGCACTCTCGATCTCCGTGGTGGTGCTGCTGGCGATCGTCGTCTTCCTTCTGATCCGGAAATCCGGTCTGAAGGCGGGACACGCGGCGATCTGTGCGCTCCTGGGCTTCTACCTGGCGAGCTCGTCCATCGCCCCGTCCATCAGCACCCTCACGACGAACGTGGCGGGCATGATCGGCGGCCTCAAGTTCTGAGCCCGGCCGCCCGCCGGTCCCGGCGCGCACCGGTCCTCCGTACGTGACGGCCCTCCTCCCGGTCCGACCTCGTAGGGTGGGGACATGTCCGATCTCCCCGCCCGCCGTCTGCTGCTGGTGCACGCGCACCCGGACGACGAGTCGATCAACAACGGCGTCACCATGGCCAGGTACGCGGCCGAGGGCGCCCTCGTCACCCTCGTCACCTGCACGCTCGGCGAGGAGGGCGAGGTCATCCCGCCCGGCCTCGCCCACCTGGCCCCCGACCGGGAGGACCGGCTCGGCCCGCACCGCGTCGGCGAACTCGCCGCCGCCATGGCCGAGCTGGGCGTCACCGACCACCGCTTCCTCGGCGGCCCCGGGCGCTTCCGCGACTCCGGGATGATGGGCGCCGAGCAGAACGGGCGGGACGGCGCCTTCTGGAGCACGGACGTCGACACCGCCGCCCCGTACCTCGTGGAAGTGATCCGCGAGACCCGCCCCCAGGTCCTGGTCACCTACGACCCCGACGGCGGCTACGGACACCCCGACCACATCCAGGCCCACCGGGTCGCCACCCGCGCCGCCGAGCTGGCCGCCGACCCCGCGTACCGCCCCGACCTCGGGCCGGCCCACCCGATCGCCAAGGTCTACTGGAACCGCGTCCCGCGCCCCGTCGTCGAGGCCGGTTTCGCCCGGCTCCGGGCCGAGGGCTCCGCCTTCCCGGCCGTCGCCGCCGTCGAGGACGTCCCCGGCGTGGTCGACGAGGACCGGATCACCGCCGAGATCGCCGGGACCCCGGAGCACGCGGCCCGCAAGCGTGCCGCGATGGCCGCGCACGCCACCCAAGTCGCGGTCGACGGGCCCTTCTTCGCCCTCTCCAACGACCTGGGGCAGCCCCTCCTCACCACCGAGTACTACGAGCTGGTCCGGGGCGCCTCCGGTGCCCCGGCCGGCGAGCGCGAGACGGACCTCTTCGCGGGGGTGGCGGAATGAGCGCCTCCGCGAGGGGCCGCGCGGCGTCGTCCGGCGGGCCCGCCGCTCCCGCCGCCCCTCCGGACACCGGTCTCCCGGTCTCCCGGACCGCCCGGTACGCCTGGTACGGCCTCCTCCTCGTCCTCGGCCTCCTCGTCGGAACCGCCGGGGCCCTCGTCCAGGCCGCCTGGCTCCCCGGCGGCCTGCTCCTCGCGCTCCTCGCCGCCGCGAGCCTCTTCTACGGGGGGCTGCGCGCCACCGGCACCCAGGCCGGCGTGGTCTGCGCGGGCGCCGGCTGGCTCCTCGCCGTCGTCCTGCTCGGCTTCGGACGGCCCGAGGGCGACGGGGCGTTCGGCGGAGGCGTCGGCGAGCTGCTCTTCCTCTTCGGAGGCATGGGCATCGCTGTGATGTGCGCCACGCTGCCCCGATTGCCGCGACCTCCCCGGTGAAAAGGAGGAGTTGAGGGCGGGGACGTCCCGACTTCGCCCGGATTGACCGTCGTCAGCAGCCCGGGGGTCGGGTGGGAGACGACGGCGGCCAGTATGGTGGTGCGCGCCGCCGAACCGCCCGGGACAACACGAGCATCAGCAAGAGCGGGCGGTGGAGCCAACCGGGAGATCCTGCTTTGAGTCGTGAAACTGGTCGAGAGACTGACAGTTCGTCCTCCGGCGCCCAGGGGCGCGGTGGAGCCGCGTACCCCTCGGGCACCCCGCCGTACGGAGCCCGCCAGTATCCGTCGCTCCACCCCTCCCAGGACGTTCGGGAGGAGACCGCCGCCGCGTCCGTTCCTCCGGAGGAGCCCAGGACCGAGACGACCCTGACGACCCGGATCCGGATCAACATCCCGGGGTCGCGCCCGATCCCGCCGGTCGTGGTCCGCAAGACGGTCAACGAGACGTCCGCCCCGGCCGCCGAGCCGGAGTCCGCCCCCGCCCCGGAACCGGATCCCGCGCCGACGGCGCCCCCGGAGCCGCCGGGGGCCGAGGAGGCCCCGCAGGCCCCGAAGGCGCCCAAGGCGAAGGAGACGAGCGACTGGTTCGCTCCCCGCAAGTCCCCGGCACCGGCTCCCGCGCCGTCCCCCGCACCGGCCCCGGCCCCCGCCCCGAAGCAGACGGCGCCCGGTCCGGACGCCCCGGGCACGGGCTTCGCGGGCTCCGCGACCTCGGGCGTCCCCACGGTCGGCAACGCCCCGTCGAGCCGCCCGGTCGCCCCGGCCCCGCCCGCCCCGGGCAACCCGCTGTACGACACCGGCACCCCTGCGGGCGGTACCCCGGTGCACGAGGGCACGCCTGCGGGCGGCACGCCGGTGTACGACGGAACCCCTGCGGGCGGCACCCCGGCGTACGACGGGACCCCTGCGGGCGGCACGCCTCTCTACGACGGCACCCCGGCGGGCGGCACCCCCGCGTACCGGGGCCCGGCCGCGCCCAGCGGTCCGACCACCGGCCCGGTCAGCGGCATCGCCTCGCTCGGCGCCCCCGGCGCCGGTGCCGGCCAGGCCCCCTTCCCGGGACAGCCGGGACAGCCGGGTCGGGGCGGGCCGGGACAGCCGGGTCGGGGGAACCGACCGGGCCAGGGCCAGGACACGGGCTCCCCGTTCCCCGGCGCCGCCCCCCGCATGTCCGACGACACCGCGATCCTGACGCCCCAGCAGCCCGCCCCGGCCCCCGGACGCGGTCCCGGCCCGGACGCCCCGGCAGGCGGTCACGTCTCCGGTGCCACCCTCACCAGCGGCGTTCCCGTGGCCCCGCCGGCGGCGGCCCGCCCGAACCCCGCCCCGCGCCCCGAAGAGCGCGAGGCCCCGGCCCCCGCCGGGCGCGAGGCCCCCGCCGCCGGCCGGGCCCCGGCGAAGAAGGGCCGCTCGAAGCTGGTCCTCGTCGCCGCCGGGATCGTCGGCCTCCTCGGCGTCGCCTACGGCGCGGGACTGCTCCTCAACCACTCCGACGTCCCCAAGGGCACCACCGTGCTCGGCGTGGACATCGGCGGCGGGACGAAGGAGGAGGGCGTCAACAAGCTGGAGAGGGCCCTCGGCAAGCGCGCCCACACCCCGCTCCAGCTCGGCGTCGGCGGCAAGAAGGTCCAGCTGTCCCCGGACAGGGCCGGCCTGTCCCTCGACAGCCAGGAGACCGTCCGCGCCGCCGCCGGCAGCGACTACAACCCCGTCTCGGTCATCGGCTCCCTCTTCGGCGGCGAGCGGATCGCCAAGCCGGTCTTCCCGGTGGACAGGGAGAAGCTGGCCGTCGCCCTGACGGACCTGGCCGGTGCCTCCGCCTCCGCGACCGAGGGCACGATCCTCTTCGCCCCGAACAAGGTGACCCCGGTCGAGGGCAGGCCCGGCAAGGACCTGGACGTCCAGCGCTCGATGATCTCGGTCCAGGACGCGTTCCGGGCCCAGGTCGAGACGGGTCTGCCCAAGCTCGTCGAACTGCCGGTCACCACGCTCCGGCCCTCGGTCACCAAGGCCGAACTGGACCGGGCGATGAAGGAGTTCGCCGAGCCCGCCATGTCCGAACGGATCACGATCAAGGCGGGCGGGAAGCAGATCCAGTTCGGTCCGGCGCGGTCGCTGCCGCAGATCCTCTCCATGAAGGCCGTCGGCGGCCGTCTGGTCGAGGTCTACGACAAGAAGGCGATCGAGCGGCTCCTGGACGGTGCCTTCGACGGCATCATGATCACCAAGCCCGACGGCACCAGGCAGCAGGTGTCCGCCGACGACGTGGCCCGCGTGATGGGCGAGGCCCTGAAGGGCAGGACCCCCGCCGAACGCACCAGGACGATCGACCTGAACGGCAAGGGCTGACCGCGCCCCGCCCGCCCCGGGCCCCCGTCCGGCACTCCGCCGGCCGGGGGCCCGGCGCGTGCTCCGGACGTCCCGCCGCCCGGAGCACGCGAGCCGGACGCCACTCGCGCCACGCGCCCTAGTTGAGCCGGGCCCGCGCCGCCAGCGCCCGGCGGCGGATCACGGTCGCCGACTCCGGGTCCACCGCGTCCATCACCCGGGCGTACGCCTCCATCTCCGCCGCCCCCGTCAGGAAGTCCCCGCGCCCGACCAGCAGCTCGGCGCGCTCGTAGCGGAGCTTCGCCGGGTGCGAGGGGAGCAGCAGGGCGAGTTCCACCGCCCACAGGGCGACGTCGGAGCGTTCGGGGCGGAGGGCCGCCCAGGCGCGGATGTTGTTGAGGACGCGCAGCACGATCGCGCCGGGCTCGGCCGGCCGGAGCATCGAGCGGTCGAGCGCCTCGCCGGTCGCGCTCGCCACCAGGAGCTCGGCGTCCGCGCCCGTCATGGCGCGCCCGCCCGAGAACGGGTCCGCGAGGTTCAGGTCGGCCGGGTCGCCGAAGCCGACGACGAAGTGGCCGGGCAGGCCGAGCCCGTACACCGGGGCGCCGGCCCGCCGGGCGACCTCCATCCAGACGACCGACAGCAGGATGGGCAGGCCCCGGCGGCGCCGGAGCACCTCGTGGAGGAGCGAGGACTCCAGGCGCTGGTAGTCGGCGGGCACCCCCTCGAAGCCCTCCCGGCGGCCGAGGAGCGCGGCGAGCGCCCCGGCCCAGTCGCCGGTGCTCCGGGCCGCGTACGGGACGAGCCCGGCGAGGCGGTCGAGTTCGATCTCGGCTCCGTCGAGGTCGTGCCGGGTGACGGAGGGATCGGCCACCGCCCCGATGAGCAGGCAGAGCCGCGCCAGGTCGGGCCGCTCGGCCCGCGCCTCCTCCGCGAACTCCCGCCGCCAGTCGGGCACGTCGCCGGCCCCGTGCTCCGGGTCTCCGCGACCGTGGTGCCCGCCGTGGTTCCCGTGGTCGTCGTGGGGGCCGCGGGGTGCTTCCTCCGTCACGCCTCCGCCCATCGGTAGTGGTGGTAGTGGTGGTGGACCGCGAAGCCCATCCCGTCGTACAGCGCCCGCGCGCCGTCGTTGTCCGTCTCCACCTGGAGCCAGGCCGCCGACGCGCCCTCGTCGAGGGCCCGGCGGGCGAGCGCGGTCATGACGGACGTGGCCAGGCCCCGGCGCCGGTGGGCCGGGCCGACCTCGACGGCCATGAAGCCGGCCCAGCGGCCGTCCACGACGCAGCGGCCGACGGCCTCCGGTACCCCACCCGTGCCCGCCACGGACGCGAACCACACGCCCGGGCCGGGGGCGAGGACCTTCCGCGCCTCAGGCCCGGGCTCGCCGGTGCGCCCGTAGCGGCGCAGCCAGGGCTCGTCCACGGCGCGGGAGAGGCGTACGGCGGAGACGTCGGCGTCCAGGTCCCCGACCGGGGCGAGCGCCCCGGTCCGCAGCTCGGCCGACACCTCGCGCCGCCAGCCGAGCCGTTCGAGAGCGGCGCACAGCAGCTCCTGGGTGCCCTCGGCGCCGGTCGCGGCCTGCACGTACGCGGGGAGCCCCCGGTCCGCGTACCACTCCCGCACGCGGGTCAGCGCCTCGGGGAGCGGGAGTCCCGGATCGCCCAGGGGGAGCGCGGAGTTGGCGCGGCGGGTGAAGCCGCCCGCGGCCCGCAGGGTCCACTCGCCGAGCCGTTCGCTCTCGACCGGCGGCCACGCGCGGGCGGTGACCCGGGCCAGTTCGGGGAAGGTGGCGGCGGGACCCCGCCGCCGGGCCGGGGCGGCCGGCACGACCTTCCCGGCGGCCAGCGCGGATTCCGCGATCCGGACGGACTCACCACTCTTCCGTGTGATCAGCAGCACACCGGCGTCCCATGATGTGAGCACCCCGACCGCGTCGGTGAACCGCACGTCCGCCCCGGCCGAGTCCGTCACGTACCGAACGGAGACACGTTTTCCCACGTCAGCGCCGGTGATTCGGACCTCAAGGCGCCCACCGCCGGTGAATTCCACAGCTTCTCCGCCCCTCCTGTTCGGATCGCCCCCGAGAACGGAGATACTAGGTGCGGGCATCGACGACGCCGCGCTCCCGCGCAGACCAGCCCTATCGAGGAGGAACGACAGCGTGACCTACGTCATCGCGCAGCCTTGTGTCGACGTCAAGGACAAGGCGTGCATCGAGGAGTGCCCCGTCGACTGCATCTACGAGGGCAAGCGGTCCTTGTACATCCACCCGGACGAATGCGTCGACTGCGGGGCCTGTGAGCCGGTCTGCCCGGTCGAGGCGATCTTCTACGAGGACGACACCCCGGAGGAGTGGAAGGAGTACTACAAGGCGAACGTCGAGTTCTTTGACGACCTCGGTTCGCCCGGTGGTGCCTCCAAGCTCGGTGAGATCGAGCGCGACCACCCCTTCATCGCCGCCCTGCCGCCGCAGAACGGCTGATCGACCGCGTCCGGTCCCGTACGGCTTCGCCCGCCGTGCGGGGCCGACGCGTTTTCCCGATACGTTTCCCCGACGCCTTCCCGCGTCCGACCGCTCGTACGAGGAAGTGAGACAACCGTGAGCGCAGTCTCTTCGCGCCTTCCCGTCTTTCCCTGGGACAAGCTGGAGCCGTACAAGAAGACGGCCCTGGCGCACCCGGACGGGATGGTGGACCTGTCCGTCGGCACGCCCGTCGACCCGGTTCCCGCACTGATCCAGAAGGCCCTGGTGGCGGCGGCGGACTCGCCGGGCTATCCCACGGTGTGGGGGACGCCGGAGCTGCGGGACGCGCTCACCGGCTGGTGCGAGCGGCGCCTGGGCGCGGTCGGCCTCGCCCACGAGAACGTGCTGCCGGTGGTCGGCTCCAAGGAGCTGGTGGCCTGGCTGCCGACGCAGCTGGGCCTCGGGGCGGGGGACAGGGTGGCGTACCCCCGGCTCGCGTACCCGACGTACGAGGTCGGCGCGCGGCTCTGCGGCGCCGAGCCCGTCGTGTACGACGACCCCACGGAGCTGGACCCGGCCGGCCTGCGGCTGCTCTGGCTCAACTCGCCGTCCAACCCGACCGGCAAGGTCCTCGCGAAGGAGGAGCTGACCCGGATCGTGGCCTGGGCGCGCGAGCACGGCGTCCTGGTCTTCGCCGACGAGTGCTACCTGGAGCTGGGCTGGGAGGCCGACCCGGTCTCCGTGCTGCACCCGGACGTCAACGGCGGTTCGTACGAGGGGATCGTCGCCGTCCACTCCCTCTCCAAGCGCTCCAACCTGGCCGGTTACCGGGCCGCGTTCGCGGCGGGCGACCCGGGCGTGCTCCACGAGCTGCTCCAGCTCCGCAAGCACGGCGGCATGATGACCGCGGCCCCGGTGCAGGCGGCGGCGGTCGCGGCGCTCGGCGACGACGCCCACGTGGCCGAGCAGCGCGAGCGGTACGCGGCCCGGCGGGCGGCGCTGCGGGCGGCCCTGGAGGCGCACGGCTTCCGGATCGAGCACAGCGAGGCGAGCCTGTACCTGTGGGCGACCCGGGACGAGCCGTGCTGGGAGACGGTGGCGTACCTGGCGGAGAAGGGCATCCTGGTGGCGCCGGGCGACTTCTACGGCGAGGCCGGGGCGCGGTTCGTGCGGGTGGCGTTCACGGCCACGGACGAAGGGGTCGCGGCGGCCGTCGAGCGGCTGGGCTGAGGACGTACGACGGGAGGGCCCCGGAGAGCATCCGCTCTCCGGGGCCCTCCCGCGTACCGCGCGCGTCAGCCGAGGGGCAGGTTGCCGAGGCCGCCGGCCAGGGCGTCGCCCGCCGGGCCGGCGGTGGCGGTGCCGGCGGTCCTGCCGAGGGCCTCGCCCGCGCCGTCGGCCGTCTTCCGGGCCACCGGGGCGGCGGTCCCGCCGGCCGCGCCCACGGACTCGCCGGCGGCGGGGAGGGTCGTGCCGACGGCGTCGGCGGTGGTCCGGGTGGCGCCGTCGACGGTGGCGTCCGCGTCGGCGACGTCCAGGGCGGTCAGACCGCCGAGGGCGCCGGCCGGCGCGAGGTGGTCGAGGGCGCTCGCGGAGCCGGCCGCACCGACCACGGGGGCTGCGCCGGCCGCGAGGAGAAGGGCGGCGCGGGCGATCCGGCGGGTCAGGGGGAGGGACATGGTGCTCCTTCGGCGAGGTGCGACGAGTGGGTTCGGACGCAGTGACAACCGGCCCCGGGGCGGGGGAGGTTGCGGAGTCGGAAGGTAAAGAATGGGTAATGCGTCGTATTGTCGGCCGGGAGGAAAGCGGACGAAGGCCCCCTTGCGCGGACGCCTGCCGAACCGTCACTTCTCTTGTCGCGCAAGGGGACGGGAGGGGTGGGCCGGAGCCCCGGGCGAGCGCGTCGAAGACATCCGGAATCCTCCGGGGCGCGGGCCGGGACCGTGCCCCGGACGGGCGAGGAGGAGAACGGGCGTACGGGGGCGTTCGGCCGTCGCGCGGGCGGAGCCGACCGCCGGGGAAGGCGCACGAACGGCCCGGAGGCGTTCGGTTCGGTGCGCGGCGCGGAGCCGGGGAGCGGGCCCGCCGGTCGCCGCGCCGCGCCCCACGGGCCCGCCGGTCGCCCCGCCCCACGCCGGTCGCCGTGCCCCGCGTGTCGTGGGTTCGCCGGTCGCCGTGCGCCCGCGCGTCACGGGCCCGGTCGCCGCGCGCCACCGGTCGCCGCGTCCCGTCCGGCTACCGCGCCAGCCGTACGCGTACCGCGTCGCCGCCCGCCGCCGGTCCGCCCGGGTTCCTCGACCAGCCCCCGCCGTGGTCGTCCGCGCGCCACACCCGGTCCCGGTAGGAGACCTCCGCGACGCGCAGGTCGTCCGCCCGCGCCACCGCCCACTGCGCCAGCTCCCAGCCGTGCCGCTCGGCCGCACCGGCCCCCGGACCGCCCGCCTGCCGCACCGGCACCACGAGCACCGGGGAACCTGGCGCCGACCGGCCCGTGCCCGGACGGCCCGTCGCCACCGTCGGAGCCGCCTCCCGGCCGAACGCCCGCACCAGCTCCGTGCGCACCCGCTCCGGATCGCCCGGCGGGCCCTCCGTCGTGCTCGCCGTGCAGGACAGACCCGCCGGCGTCCGGCCCGTCAGGGCGGCGGCGAGCAGCGCGGCGTCCGGTTCGTGCTTCGCGTACGCCTGCGGGAAACCGCTCCGCTGCACCTTCTGGGCCGCCGCCGTCAGCGGCATCCGCGAGTACCCCGGGATCTCCTCCAGGCCCTCGTAGAACTTCCCCGCCGCGTGGAACGGGTCCATGATCTGCGCGGGCGTCCCCCAGCCCTGCGACGGCCGCTGCTGGAAGAGGCCGAGCGAGTCCCGGTCGCCGTGGTCCAGGTTCCGCAGCCCCGACTCCTGGAGCGCCGTCGCCAGTGCGATCGTCACCGCCCGCTCCGGCAGCCCCCGGGAGGTGCCCACGGCCGAGATCGTCGCCGCGTTGGACGCCTGCTCCGGAGTGAACTCGTACCGCTGGTCACCGCTGCCCACGCTGCACCGGGGCGTGCCCATGCTGCCCGTCAACTGGTGGAAGGCCAGGTACGAGGCGACACCGAGGAGGGCGGCGAGGGAGGCCGCGGAACGGGCCAGGAGGCCACGGCGGACGGGACGGCTGGGCTGGGACACGGGCCCACCGTACTGGAGGCCGGGTTAGGGTCGGCACATGGCTGACATCACCCCGCCCGAAGCCCTTCTCGACCTCTCCCGGGACGGGGCGGCGCTCACCGCCGACCTCGTCGACCTGCCGTCCGTCAGCGGGACCGAGAAGCCGCTCGCGGACGCGATCGAGCGGGCCCTGCGCGCGCTGCCGCACCTCACCGTGGACCGGTACGGCAACAACGTCGTCGCCCGCACCCGCCTCGGCCGTGCGGAGCGGGTCGTCCTCGCCGGCCACATCGACACCGTGCCGATCGCCGACAACGTGCCCTCGCGGCTCGACGCGGACGGCGTCCTGTGGGGCTGCGGCACCTCCGACATGAAGTCCGGCGTCGCCGTGCAGCTCCGGATCGCCGCGACCGTCCCCGAGCCCAACCGCGACCTCACCTTCGTCTTCTACGACAACGAGGAGGTCGCCGCCGACCTGAACGGCCTCGGCAAGATCGCCGCCGCGCACCCCGACTGGCTGGAGGGCGACTTCGCGGTCCTCCTCGAACCCTCCGACGGCCAGGTCGAGGGCGGCTGCCAGGGCACGCTCCGCGTCGTCCTGCGCACCGCCGGCGAGCGCGCCCACTCCGCCCGCTCCTGGATGGGCTCCAACGCCGTCCACGCCGCCGCCCCGATCCTCGCCCGCCTCGCCGCGTACGAGCCGCGCAGGCCGGTCGTCGACGGCCTGGAGTACCACGAGGGCCTCAACGCCGTGGCGATCGAGGGCGGCGTCGCCACCAACGTCATCCCCGACGCCTGCTCCGTCACCGTCAACTACCGCTACGCGCCCGACCGCTCCCCGGCCGAGGCCCTGGCCCACGTCCGGGAGGTCTTCGCGGACTGCGGCGTCGCCGAACTCGTCGTGGAAGACGAGAGCCCCGGCGCCCTGCCCGGCCTCTCCCACCCCGCGGCCGAGGCGTTCATGAAGGCCGTCGGCGGCAGCGCGCACCCCAAGTTCGGCTGGACCGACGTCTCCCGCTTCAGCGCCCTCGGCGTCCCCGCCGTCAACTACGGGCCCGGCGATCCCATGTACGCGCACAAGCGGGACGAGCACGTCGCCGTGGAGCGGATCCACCACTGCGAGGCGCGGCTCCGCGACTGGCTGACCGCCCGACTCCCGTAATTTCGCGTTTCGTCACCTCCGTCGTCCTACCCTGACCGGACCAGAAGATCAGTGGGCGGTCCCGGTGGACCGCCGGTCGGCGGAGGGAGCAGGTCATGGGCATTCCCGAGGGAGTGGCGAAGCCCGAGGAGCAGCGTCAGGGCCCGGTGCTCAGGCGCGGGGACCAGATCCAGCCGGGCACGGCGGACCAGCGGCTGCTCGACACCGAGGGCGACTCGGAGTGGGTGCACACCGACCCCTGGCGGGTCATGCGCATCCAGTCCGAGTTCGTCGAGGGCTTCGGCGCCCTCGCCGAGCTGCCGAGCGCGATCAGCGTCTTCGGCTCGGCCCGCACGAAGCCCGACTCGCCCGAGTACGAGGCGGGCGTACGGCTCGGCCGGGCGCTCGTGGAGGCCGGCTTCGCGGTCGTCACGGGCGGCGGTCCGGGCGCCATGGAGGCGGCCAACAAGGGGGCCAGCGAGGCCAGGGGCGTCTCGGTGGGGCTGGGCATCGAGCTCCCCTTCGAGCAGGGGCTCAACCCGTACGTCGACATCGGCATGAACTTCCGGTACTTCTTCGTCCGGAAGACGATGTTCGTGAAGTACGCCCAGGGGTTCGTCGTCCTGCCCGGCGGCCTCGGCACCCTCGACGAGCTCTTCGAGGCGCTCACCCTGGTCCAGACCCGCAAGGTCACCCGCTTCCCGATCGTCCTGTTCGGGACGGAGTACTGGAAGGGCCTCGTGGACTGGCTGCGGGACTCGGTCGTCGCGGGCGGCAAGGCGGCGGAGCAGGACCTGCTGCTCTTCCACGTCACGGACGACGTGGACGAGGCCGTGGCGCTGGTGACGAAGGAGACCGGCAAGTAGGGCCGGGCGCGGGGGGCGCCGGACGCGGCGCCCCCTCCCGGGCGACCCCTACGCCAGCCCGCGCCGGGCCGCCGCCGGGGGCCGGTGACCCGCGATGGACGCCACCATGTCCAGGACCTGCTTCGTCTCCGCGACCTCGTGCACCCGGTACACCCGCGCGCCCAGCCACGCCGAGACGGCCGTCGTCGCGAGGGTGCCGAGCAGTCGTTCCCGCACCGGGAGGTCCAGCGTCTCGCCCACGAAGTCCTTGTTGGACAGCGACACGAGCACCGGCCAGCCCGTCTCCGTCATCTCCCCGAGCCGCCGGGTCGCCTCCAGGCTGTGCCGGGTGTTCTTCCCGAAGTCGTGGCCCGGGTCGATCATGATGCCGTCCCGGCGCACCCCCAGCTCCACCGCCCGCTCCGCCAGGCCCACGGTCACCCGCAGGACGTCGGCCATCACGTCCTCGTACTCCACCCGGTGCGGCCGGGTCCGCGGCTCGGCGCCCCCCGCGTGCGTGCAGACCAGCCCCGCCCCGTACTTCGCGGCCACCTCCGCGAGCCGTGGATCGACCCCGCCCCACGCGTCGTTCAGGACGTCCGCGCCCGCCTCGCACACCGCCTCGCCGACCTCCGCCCGCCAGGTGTCCACACTGATCACCACGTCCGGGTGGCGCCTGCGGACCTCCGCGACGAAACCGACCGTGCGCCGCGCCTCCTCCTCGGCCGACACCTCCTCGCCGGGGCCCGCCTTCACCCCGCCGATGTCGACGATCGCCGCCCCCTCGGCCACGGCCCGTTCGACCCGGGCGAGCGCCGGCTCGTCCAGGAAGGTCGCGCCCCGGTCGTAGAAGGAGTCCGGGGTCCGGTTCACGATCGCCATGACCACCGGTTCGTGCGGCCCGAATTCACGCCGTCCCAAGCGCAGCATCCCTTTTGTCCTCCCTCGCGTCCGTTCGCCTGCGACCCTAACCGTCGGTGACGCATGGCACGATCGGCACGGGACGGTTTCCACTCCGGGAAGAGGCGCGCAGGTGTTCTGGTTTCTGCTCATCACGATGGTCGTGGTCGTGGCCGCGGTGACCCTGGCCGTGGTCGGCGGCGACGGGGAGGTGCTGCCCGAGGTGGCGCCCGAGCAGCTGGTCGACCCCCTGCCGGCCGCCCGGCCGGTCGACCGCGCCGACGTCGAGGCGCTGCGCCTCCCGGTGGCCGCCCGGGGCTACCGGATGGTGGACGTGGACGACGTGCTGGTCCGCCTGGGCGCCGAACTCGCCGAGCGGGACGCCCGGATCGCGGAGCTGGAGGAGGCGCTCGCGGGCGCGGGGCTCGGCACCGGCCGCGGCTCCGCCCCCGGCTTCGTCTCCGACCCCGGCCCCGGCCCCGGCACTGACACCGGCCCCGGAACCGACGCCGGTTCCGGTGGCGCGGAAGGCGACCGCCCGTGACGGCCGGCGGAACGGTCACCGGCCCGGACGGGCTGCCCCGCTGCCCCTGGGGCCTGTCGGCCGAGGACTACGTGGCGTACCACGACGGCGAGTGGGGCCGCCCGGTCCACGGCGACGACGCCCTCTTCGAACGGCTCTCCCTGGAGGCGTTCCAGTCGGGCCTCTCCTGGATCACGATCCTGCGCCGCCGCGAGGGCTTCCGGCGGGCGTTCGCCGGCTTCGGCATCGCCGCCGTCGCCGCCTTCGGCGAGGCGGACCGGGAACGGCTGCTCGCCGACCCGGGCATCATCCGCAACCGCGCCAAGATCGACGCCACCCTCGCCAACGCGAAGTTGCTCGCGGGCTGGGAGCCGGGCGAACTCGACGCCCTGATCTGGTCCCACGCCCCCGACCCGGAGGGCCGCCCGGCCCCGCGCACGCTCTCCGACGTCCCGGCGGTCACCGACGAGTCCACGGCCCTCTCCAAGGCCCTCAAGAAGCGCGGGATCCGCTTCGTCGGCCCCACCACGGCCTACGCCCTCATGCAGGCGTGCGGCCTGGTCGACGACCACCTGGCGGAGTGCGCGGCCCGGGGCGGCCGGCGGACCGCCCCGGCGGAGGCTCAGCGGCCCAGGTAGCGGGGCTTCTCCTTGGCGACGAAGGCGCGGACCGCGATCGTGTGGTCCTCCGACGCGCCCGCCAGGGCCTGGAGCTCCTCCTCCTTGTCCAGGGCCTCGGACAGCGAGTGGTCCGCCCCGTACGCCAGGGACTCCTTCAGGGCCGCGTACGCCAGCGTCGGGCCGTCCGCGAGGGCGCGGGCCACCTTCGCGGCCTCGGCGGCGAGGTCGGCGGACGGCACCACGCGGTTCGCGATGCCCAGCTCGTACGCCTCCTGCGCGCGGACCGAGCGCGGGAAGAGCAGCAGGTCGGAGGCGCGGCTCGCGCCGATCAGCCGGGGGAGCGTCCACGACACGCCCGAGTCGGCGGTGAGCGCGACCCCCGCGAAGGAGGTGTTGAAGGAGGCCGTGTCCGCGACCACCCGGTAGTCCGCCGCGAGCGCGAAACCGAAGCCCGCCCCCGCCGCGACGCCGTTCACGCCCGCCACGACCGGCTTGCGCATGCCGGCCAGCGCCCGGGTGATCGGGTTGTAGTGGTCCCGGACCGTGTTCATGGTCTCGTGCGTGCCGGACTCCTCGTCGGCCCGCAGCAGCTCCACGTGCTCCTTCAGGTCCTGGCCGACGCAGAAGGCCCGGTCGCCGGCCGCCGTGAGCAGCACGGCCCGTACGGCGGGGTCCGAGGCGGCCGTCTCCGCCGCGTCCCGGAGGGCCACCTTGGTCGCGATGTTCAGCGCGTTCATGGCCTCGGGCCGGTTGAGCGTGATGGTGGCGAGTCCGTCGCCCACTTCGTACAGCACCGTGTCGGCCATCGGGTTTCCTCCGCCTCGTCGCGTGATTGACCAGCACAGCATGGCGGAAATCACCCCCGGCACACATGTGAGCTGCGTCAAAGACGCCGGAGGCCCGGGGCGGTGCGCCGAACGCCGGGCGGCGAAGTATCGCAGGCAGACCACCGAAATGTGGGGTTATGAGAGAGCGCGTTGCGCAAGCGATGCCATGCGATGTTGGTCATCGGGTCCTGCCATGCGGGATAATGACCTGGAAGCAATGTGTTCGAAGCCGGTGACGCGTGCTCCGCATCAAGGAGCTGCCCGGTTGTTGATGGGCTGGTTTCAGGAAGGGGAACAAGCATGGCGGCCATGAAGCCGCGGACGGGTGACGGCCCGCTCGAGGTGACCAAGGAGGGGCGGGGCATCGTCATGCGCGTTCCGCTCGAAGGCGGCGGTCGGCTTGTCGTCGAGCTGACCCCGGACGAGGCCGAGGCACTGGGCGACGCCCTCAAGAAGGTCGTCGGCTGACCCTCTCTCCAGATTTTCCACCGCTGCCCCGGTCACGGCCCGCCGTACCGGGGCAGCGGTGTTTCCGGCCCCCGGGCGTTCCCGGTCCGTGCGGTGCTCCCGGCGCGTACGGCGTTGCCGGTCCGTGCGGCGTTGCCGGTCCGTGCGGCGTTGCCGGTCCGTGCGGCGTTGCCGGTCCGTGCGGCGTTGCCGGTCCGTGCGGCGTTGTCGGCGCGTACGGCGGGGGAGCGGGCCCGGGTCAGCCCCGGCGCACCGCGCACAGGAGGCCGTCGCCCACCGGCAGCAGCGAGGAGACCATCTCCGGGGACTCCCGCACGGTCCGCAGCAGCTCGCGGACCCGCTGGACCTCCGCCGGCTGCGCCGACGAGTCGATCGTGCGCCCGTCCGCGAAGACGCCCTCGAAACAGACCAGCCCCCCGGGCCGCAGCAGACGCAACGATTCGGCGAGGTAGTCCAGGTACTCCAGCCGGTCGCCGTCGCAGAACACGAGGTCGTACCCGCCGTCCGCGAGCCGGGGCAGCACGTCCAGGGCGCGGCCGGGGATGAACCGGGCCCGGTTTCCCGCGAAGCCCGCCGCCCGGAAGGCCGTCTTCGCCAGCTGCTGGCGCTCCGGCTGGAGGTCCACCGTCGTCAGGACCCCGTCCGGCCGCATGCCGAGCAGCAGATAGATGCCCGACACGCCCGTGCCGGTCCCGATCTCCGCCACCGCCTTGGCGTCCGCCGTCGCGGCGAGCAGGCGCAGCGCCCCGCCGGTGCCCGGCGACACCGAGGGGAGCCCTGCCTCCCGGGCCCGCTCCCGGGCCCAGCGCAACGCTTCGTCCTCGGCGACAAAGGCGTCGGCGAACGCCCAGCTCGTCTGCCGGTTGGCGGTAATGGCCCTCTCCTGTCCCCGTAGTTGACGCAACGGTGACTGTATCCGCTGCCGACGGGAACCCGCAGATGGGACCGGGCGTTCACCAGGGGAGGGACGCGACGGCGCCAGCCGGGCGACCCGGTCTCAAATTCGCGTAAAGATTCTTATCCGGAACTAACGGGCGAGGTGGTTATGGTAGGGGCTCCGCTGGACACCACCAGAGCCGACAGGGGAGGTGCGGCTGCGCCTGTGGATCGGGGAGGAGTGCTTCGGCGTCTTCTCGGGTCGGCGGGTGAGCCGAAATCCGTGACCGACACCGCTGACCGTTCCCGCACCGCCGACTCCGCTCCCGCCACCGCGACCTTCGCCCCGGATGCGGAATCGCAGGCGTGGACCCCTCCCACGTGGGAGGAGATCGTCAGCACGCACAGTGGCCGGGTCTACCGCCTCGCCTACCGCCTCACCGGCAACCAGCACGACGCCGAAGACCTCACCCAGGAGGTCTTCGTCCGCGTCTTCCGCTCGCTGTCGACGTACACGCCGGGCACCTTCGAGGGCTGGCTGCACCGCATCACCACCAACCTCTTCCTCGACATGGTCCGGCGCAAGCAGCGGATCCGCTTCGACGCGCTCGGCGACGACGCCGCCGAGCGGCTGCCCAGCCGCGAGCCCTCGCCGCAGCAGGTCTTCAACGACACGCACTTCGACGCCGACGTGCAGCAGGCCCTCGACACCCTCGCGCCCGAGTTCCGCGCCGCCGTGGTCCTCTGCGACATCGAGGGCCTGTCGTACGAGGAGATCGCCGCGACCCTCGACGTGAAGCTCGGCACGGTCCGCAGCCGCATCCACCGCGGCCGCTCCCACCTCCGCAAGGCGCTCAAGCACCGCTCGCCCGAGGCACGGGCGGAGCGTGCGCTCGCCTCCGTCGGATGGGAGGGGGGCACGGCGTGAGCGGCACATTCCCCCCCTCTCCGCCTCCCTCTCCCGCGGAGCAGCACCTCGGTGACCGCCTGGCCGCGCTCGTCGACGGCGAACTCGGCCACGACGCCCGGGAGCGGGTCCTCGCCCACCTGGCGACCTGCGCGCGCTGCAAGGCGGAGGCCGACGCGCAGCGCACCGTCAAGAACCTCTTCGCCTCCGCGGCGCCCCCACCGCCCTCCGAGGGCTTCCTCGCACGCCTCCAGGGGCTTCCGGGTGGCTCCGGCGAGCCGGGAGGCGGGGGCCCCGGGAGTCCCGGGGGCTTCGGGAGGTCGAAAAGCCCCCTCGAAGGGTTCCTCGGGAGCGGGATGACGTCGGACGGCTTCGCCACGGCGGCGGTCGTCACCCCGCACTCCGGGCGTCCCGGCCACGGCTTCCGGATACACGAGGTCGGTGACCGGGGCTCCGGGCGCGGGCGGCGCTTCGCCTTCGTGGCGGCCAGCGCCGTCTCGTTCGCCGCCATAGCGCTCGGCGGCACCCTGCCCGTGGACAGTTCGGTGAGCGCGAGCGGACGCGGCGCGCAGGGCACGGGCAG
The DNA here is from genome assembly GCF_055591945.1 of Streptomyces sp. NPDC041191. NCBI lineage: Bacteria > Bacillati > Actinomycetota > Actinomycetes > Kitasatosporales > Streptomycetaceae > Streptomyces > Streptomyces sp. NPDC041191. The sequence continues at coordinate 227,944 of NZ_JBVIZC010000006.1, forward strand.
CGCCGTCACCCCGCTCCGCACCACCGGGGGCGGTGCCGGCGGCACCGGTGTGCCGGTCACGCGCGGCGCGCGGTCCGGCGAGCGGTCCGGCGGCGCCCAGTCGGTCGCGGCGGCTCCGCTCGCCGCGACGACCCCGACCGCGTTCCCGCACGGTCCGGTGACGTCCGCGGTCCTCGGCACGGTCCCGTCGGGCGCGGTCCCGCCGGACGCGCCGCGCTCCTTCGCCGCCCCGGCGGCGGCCGTGCGGCTCTCGTACCCGGCTTCGCCCTCCCTACTCGCCCTTTCCCCGTTCGTACGGCCGACCCCGGCCCTCCGGTCGGCCTTCGGCCCCGGGGCCGCCGCGGCGACGGGCGCGACGACCGGGCCGCTGGGCTCCCCCCGCTGACCCGCGACCTGATTGAATCCAGGGACAGCGGCGCCCGACCAGGGGTGCGGCCGGGTCAGCGGTTGCGGGGAGAGCATGAACAACGGGAAGCCGAACTGGTGGAGTCGGCAGTCGAACGCGCCGGAGGCGGCGCGCATACCCACGCCGCCGCCGTCCGGTGACGGCGACTTCCCGCTGCCCGCGCCGCAGCCGGCCACCCCGCCGGAGCCTCCGGCGGGGCACCGGGAACCGTCCCCGGAGACCGTGACCGGAACGGAGCCTGCGGCGCCGGACGGCCCGGTGTCGGAACCCCCGGTGTCGGAACCCCCGGTCTCGGAGGGGCCGGCGCCGGCATCCCCGACGCCGGCATCTCCGGCGCCGACATCCCCGACGTCGACGCCCCCGGCTCCGGAGGGCTCGGTGCCGGGGCCCCCGGCCCCGGAGAGCCCGGTGCCGACGGATTCGCAGCCGGACGACCGGGCGTTGACGGGTGAAGAGCCCGGCGACAGCCCGGCGTCGGCGGGCGCCCCGCCGGTGACCGCGCCCGCCGCCGGGCCGCAGGACCCCGCGCCCGCCGTCACGATGACCAAGACCGCGCCCCCCGTCCCGGAGGCCGCCCCCGCCGTCGCGACGGCCGGGGCGGAGTCCCGGGACGGGGCGCCCGCGCCCGCTCCCCCGGCGGAAGCACCGTCGGAAGCACCCGCGCCCGTCCTCCCGGCGCAGGCGCCCGCCCCCGCGCCCCCGTCCGAGGCGCCCGCCCCGCAGGGACAGGCCGCCGCCGGGCCCCTGCACGCACCCGACGAGTACCGGACGCCCCCCTACGGCGAGCCCGGCCCGTGGGCGCCCGCCCCGCCCGTGCAGCGGCCCCCGGCCCCCGTGCCGCCGCAGCAGCCCCACCCGCAGACCCCGCCGCACCCGCAGCCCCACCCCCACCCCCACCCGCACGCCCAGCCCCATCCGCAGCCGCACCCCCAGGGCCCCGCGCCCTGGGTGCAGTACGACCCCTGGGGCGTCGGCGGCGCCGGGCTGCCGCCCGCTCCCGCCGGGAAGAAGTCCCGCAAGGGCCTCGCCGTCGTCGGAGCGCTCCTCTTCGCCCTCGTCACCGGCGTCATCGGCGGCGGCATCGGCGCGTACGTCGAGCGCAACGGCGGGCTCACCACCGTCGAACTGCCCCAGGCCGGGGCCGGGGACACCGGGCGCGCCCCGGAGAGCGTGGCCGGGATCGCCGCCGGCGCCCTGCCCGGCGTGGTCACCCTGCACGTCAAGGGCGGCGGTTCGTCCGGCACCGGCACCGGCTTCGTCCTGGACACCAAGGGCCGCATCCTCACCAACAACCACGTCGTCGACGGGGCCCGGTCCTCCGGGGACATCTCGGTGACCTTCGCCGGGGGCGAGACCGCCCGCGCCAAGCTCATCGGCAAGGACACCGGCTACGACCTGGCCGTCGTCCAGGTCACCGGTGTCTCCGGCCTCAGGCCGCTGCCGCTGGGCAACTCCGACAACGTCCGCGTCGGGGACCCGGTCGTCGCCATCGGCGCCCCCTTCGACCTCTCCAACACCGTCACCTCCGGCATCATCAGCGCCAAGGAGCGCCCGATCACCGCCGGCGGCGAGAAGGGCGACGGCAGCGACGTCAGCTACGTCGACGCCCTCCAGACCGACGCCCCCATCAACCCCGGCAACTCCGGCGGCCCGCTCCTCGACTCCCGGGGCCGGGTCATCGGCATCAACAGCGCGATCCGCGCGGCCGGCGGTTCCGGCGCCGGCGAGGGCGCGGGCCAGCCCGGCTCCATCGGCCTCGGCTTCGCCATACCGATCAACCAGGGCAAGCGCGTCGCCGAGGAGCTGATCAACACCGGCAAGGCGGTCCACCCGGTCATCGGGGTCAGCCTCGACATGCAGTTCAACGGCGACGGCGCCCGCGTCGGGGAGAAGGGCAAGGACGGGACCGCCTCCGTCACGCCCGGCGGTCCGGCCGCCGGGGCGGGGCTCCGGCCCGGCGACGTCATCACCAAGGTCGACGGCCAGCGGGTGCACAACGGCGAGGAGCTGATCGTGAAGATCCGCGCCCACCGCCCCGGCGACCGGCTGGAGCTCACCCTGACCCGCGACGGCAGGGAGCTGACGAAGACATTGACGCTCGGCTCCTCGCAGGGCACCTGAGCGCCATGTGACGGACACCGCGAGGTACCCGCCCGGTGGTTCGGGCGGGTACCGTGGACCGGGCCCGGACCGGTGTTAAGGAGCTACCAGGTGTTCAGCGACATAGGCGCACTCGAGCTGGTGACGCTCGTCGTCCTCGCCGTGCTCGTCTTCGGGCCGGACAAGCTCCCGAAGGTGATCCAGGACGTCTCGCGCTTCATCCGGAAGGTCCGCGACTTCTCCGACAGCGCGAAGGCGGACATCCGCAGCGAGCTGGGTCCCGAGTTCAAGGACTTCGAGTTCGAGGACCTCAACCCCAAGACGTTCCTCCGCAAGCAGCTGGAGACCAACGAGGACCTCAAGGAGCTCAAGGAGCTGCGGGGCACCTTCGACCTCAAGAAGGAGATGAACGAGGTCGCCGACGCGGTCCACGGCCGCGAGCCCTCCGCCGTCAACGGAGCCGTCAACGGCTCTGCCGGTGCCGCTCCCGACCTCCTCAGGAAGCGGGACGAGCCGGACGCCGGCGGACGCCCTTCGTACGACTCCGACGCGACCTGACGACGGGCCGTCACCGCTCCGGCGGGTCCCGGTGGCTATCCTCCCTCTGTTGACGGAACGAGGAGGCGGTCGAGATGGAGACCACGAGACGGGCGGAGCGCGTGTCCGTGGCCCGGCGCGCCGACGAGGGCTACCTGCGGGCGCCCTTCGCCTGGTACGGCCTCGACGAGGCGTTCACCGGGCCGCGCTGGCTCATGCAGGTCGGCACGGCGGCGGACGGCAGCGTGCAGCACGGCTCGACCGGGCACGGCGTGGCCCCGTCGGTGAAGACGGACGCGAGCACGGCGGAGAAGGAGCGTTTCGCCGTCGTCGTGACGGTCGCGGCGAGCCCGGTCCGGCGGACGGGTGACGGGACGGGCGTCCTCGACGCCACCACGGTCTCCTCCGCCGCCTGGCTGGCCGGCTCCGGACTGCTCGTGCACACCTGGCCCCCCTCGCTCGACCACATGACGCGGGACAACTGGCTGAACCAGCAGACCGAGACGGCCTTCGAACTCGCCGACGACCTCGACGGGCCCGCCTGGACGACCCTCTCGCTGCCCGTGGACGGGTCACCGGCGTCGTTCCACTACCGCGAGACCGAGTTCGGCTGGGTCCTGGCCGGCTCGGCGGCGGGCGTGCACCTGGGGGCGTACGGGCGGGGGATGAGCGCGTACGGACTGGGGTTCGCGCAGATCAAGGACCTGGACGCGTACGCCTGAGCCGTCCCGGCGCGCCCAGGTACGCGAAAGGGCGCCCCCTCGACGGGGAGCGCCCTTCCCGGATCAGAACTTGTTGCGCGGCGTGATGCCCAGGCTCATGCCCGACAGGCCCCGCTGCCGGCCGCCCAGCTTGCCGGCGATCGCGCGCAGCGCCGCGCCCGCGGGGGATTCCGGGGCGGACAGGACGACCGGCCTGCCGTCGTCGCCGCCCTCGCGCAGCCGCACGTCGATCGGGATCGAGCCGAGGACCGGCACCGTCGCGCCCGTGGTCCGCGTCAGGCCGTCCGCGACCCTCTGCCCGCCGCCGGTGCCGAACACGTCCACCATCTCGTCGCAGTGCGGACACGGCAGGCCCGCCATGTTCTCCACGACGCCGACGATCTTCTGGTGCGTCTGGACGGCGATCGAACCGGCCCGCTCCGCGACCTCGGCCGCCGCCTGCTGCGGGGTGGTGACGACCAGGATCTCGGCGTTCGGCACGAGCTGCGCGACCGAGATGGCGATGTCGCCGGTGCCCGGGGGCAGGTCGAGCAGGAGGACGTCCAGGTCGCCCCAGTACACGTCCGCGAGGAACTGCTGGAGCGCGCGGTGCAGCATCGGGCCGCGCCACACCACGGGCGCGTTGCCCGGGGTGAACATGCCGATGGAGATGACCTTCACGCCGTTCGCGGACGGCGGCATGATCATGTTCTCGACCTGGGTCGGACGGCCGTCCGCGCCCAGCATCCGGGGCACGCTGTGGCCGTAGATGTCAGCGTCCACGACACCGACCTTCAGCCCGTCGGCGGCCATCGCGGCCGCCAGGTTCACGGTCACGGAGGACTTGCCGACACCGCCCTTCCCGGAGGCCACCGCGTACACCCGGGTCAGCGAGCCGGGCTTGGCGAAGGGCACCTCGCGCTCGGCGCCCGTGCCGCGCAGCGCCGCCGCCAGCTCCTTGCGCTGCTCGTCGCCCATGACGTCGAGCGTGACGTCGACGGCGGTGACGCCCTCGACCCGGGTCACGGCCTCGGTCACCCGCCGGGTGATGGTGTCGCGCATGGGGCAGCCGGCGACGGTCAGGTAGACCGTGACGGCGACCCTGCCGTCCTGTTCGATCTCCACCGACTTGACCATGCCGAGTTCGGTGATCGGTTTGTTGATCTCGGGGTCGTTCACCGTCGCCAGTGCTTCGAACACCGCGTCTTCCGTAGCCATACCGATGATGGTACGGCGCCGACCACCGGCCCATGAAAGGTCTGTCAACGGTCGGGTACGTCACTTCTCCGGGTGTCGCCGGACGGGAACAGGTCCCGGCGCTCCTCCAGCTCCTTCACCAGGTCCTGGAGTTCCGAGCGGATCCAGTCGCGCGTCGCGACCTCGCCGAGGCCCATGCGCAGCGCCGCGATCTCCCGCGTCAGGTACTCGGTGTCCGCGATCGACCGCTCGTTCTGCTTGCGGTCCTGTTCGAGGTTGACGCGGTCCCGGTCGTCCTGGCGGTTCTGGGCGAGCAGGATCAGCGGTGCCGCGTACGAAGCCTGGAGGGACAGCGCGAGCGTCAGGAAGATGAACGGGTACTCGTCGAACTTCAGCGGCGCCGGCGCGAAGATGTTCCACAGCACCCAGATCACGATCGTCAGGGTCATCCAGACCAGGAACCGACCCGTCCCCAGGAACCGCGCGATCCGCTCCGACATGCGCCCGAACGCCTCGGGGTCGTACTGCGGCAGCAGCCTGGCCCGCCGTTCGAGCGGGACGTCGAGCCGGATGCGGGACACGGCCCGGTCGCGCTCCCGCTCCTGCGCGCGTTCAGCGGCCATGTCCCGCCTCCTCCTCCACGTGGAACTCGGTCTCCCGCCAGTCGTCCGGCAGCAGGTGGTCCAGTACGTCGTCGACGGTCACCGCGCCGAGCAGCGAGCCGCTCTCGTCCACGACGGGCGCGGCGACCATGTTGTACGCGGCGAGGTAGCTGGTGACGGCGGGCAGCGGGGTGTCCGGCCCGAGCGGCGGCAGGTCGCTGTCCACGAGCGCGCCGACCAGCGTGAACGGCGGGTCCCGCAGCAGCCGCTGGAAGTGCACCGTGCCCAGGTACTTGCCGGTCGGCGTCTCGTCCGGCGGCCGGCACACGTACACCTGCGCGGCGAGCGCGGGCGACAGGTCCTGCTGGCGGACCCGGGCCAGGGCGTCCGCGACGGTCGCGTCCGGCCGCAGCACGATCGGCTCCGTCGTCATCAGGCCGCCCGCCGTGCGCTCCTCGTACGCCAGGAGACGGCGCACGTCGGCCGCGTCGTCCGGCCGCATCAGGGTGAGCAGCCGCTCCTGGTCCTCCTCGGGCAGCTCCGAGAGCAGGTCGGCCGCGTCGTCCGGGTCCATCGCCTCCAGGACGTCGGCCGCCCGCTCCTCCTTCAGCTTGCCGATGATCTCGATCTGGTCGTCCTCCGGCAGCTCTTCGAGGACGTCGGCGAGCCGGTCGTCGTCGAGGGCCGCGGCCACCTCGGCGCGCCGCTTGGGGGAGAGGTGGTGCAGGGCGTTGGCCAGGTCGGCGGGGCGCAGCCGCTCGAAGGTGGCGAGCAGGTTCTCGGCGCCCTGCCCGTGCTCCTCCAGGGAGAAGCCGGAGACGGCCGACCACTCCACGGTCAGCGTCTCGCCCTTGCGCCGCAGCGCCCCGCCCTTGCCGCGCCGCACGAAGACCTTGTCGATCTCCCAGTCGCGGCGGGCGGGCAGCTGCTGGATGGCGATGTCGAGGACGGTGACCTCCTCGCCCTCCCGGCCGTCGGCCCCCACGAGCCGCACCCGCCGGTCGAGGAGCTCGCCGAGCACGAGCCGTTCGGTGGGGCGCTGCTCGAAGCGGCGCATGTTGACCACGCCGGTGGTGATGACCTGGCCGGACGCGACGCCGGTGATCCTGGTCATCGGGACGAAGACCCGGCGGCGGCTCAGCACCTCCACGACCATCCCGAGCAGACGCGGCGGGCGGGGGCCGACCCGGAGCATGGCCACCAGGTCGCTGACCCGGCCGACCTGGTCGCCGACGGGGTCGAAGACGGGGACCCCCGCGAGGTGGGAGACGAAGATCCGGGGGGCGCCTGCCGCCATGCCACGCGCCTCCTCGGTGCCGCACGATTCGAGTCCTCACAGCGCCCCGCCGGTGATCGCGGGGCCCACCGGTTCAGGCTAGCCCGTGCCGTTCCGGCCCGCTCCGGCAGCGCCCCCGTACGGCTGCCCGTGAGGTCCCCCGTCCGGCCCGGGTACGCTGCGGTCTGCTGTTACCCCGGTACCGGAACCGAAACCCCCGGTACCGGTCGCGCGCCGGACCCCGCCCTTCCGCCCGCAGGGGCCCGGTCCCGGCACCCCGTACGGGCCCCGGCCCGTAGCCCGCACGACACGAGAGGCCGCGCAGATGACCGTCCGTACCCCGTCGTCGCGTATCCGCCGGGTCCTCGCGCCCCTGGTGCTCTGCGCCGGGCTGGTGGCGGGACTCGGAGCCTGCGCCGCCGACCCCGACCCGGACGAGGGGACCAACGGGGTCGGCACGCTCCCCGCGCCCGAGATCGAGCGCGAGGCGCGGGCGGCGGCGGACACCGCGAAGTCGGTCCGCCTGGCCGGGACCCTGGTCAGCAAGGGCGGCACCTTCACGCTGAACATGCGCCTCAAGCAGGACGGCGCCTCCGGTTCGGTGACGACGAAGAACAGCACCTTCGAGCTGCTGCGGGTCGGCGACGCGCTCTACCTGAAGGCCGACGCGGGCTTCTGGGCCCACGACGGCAAGGGCGGCGAGCCGACGGAGCGGGACGCCGAGGCCGCCGACAAGCTCGGCGGCATGTACGTGAAGGTGCCGCGGGACGACCCCTCGTACAAGCAGCTGCGCGGCTTCACCGACATGGGCTCGCTCCTGGACGGCCTGATCGGCCTGCACGGCGAGAAGGTCAAGGGCGGCCGGGCGCAGATCGGCGGGGTCCGCGCGGTCGAGGTGAAGGGCGGGGCGGACGGCGGGGGCGGCGTCCTCGACGTGGCCCTGCAGGGCTCCCCGTACCCCTTGCGCTTCGCGCGGGGCGGGGGCGGGGGCATGGTGACGCTCTCCGAGTGGGACAAGGAGTTCCCGCTCTCCGAGCCCTCCAAGGAGGAGACCGTGGACTACGGGAAGCAGCTCCCCCGGACCTGAGGCGGGGCCGGACGCTCAGCCCCGCCGGCGGCGCTTCAGGAGCAGGCGCGGCAGCGCGGCCGGCACGGGGCGGCGGGTCGTGGCCGGCGTCGGCAGCGGCACGGCGGCCAGGGAGCCGTCCGGCAGCTCCGCGGCGACCTCGCGCGGGTCGAGCCGCAGCACCCGGCACTCGCGCGCCCAGCGGTCCGGCATCGCCTCGCCGTCGGGCGCGTTGAGCCGCTTGCCCTTCAGCTCCGCGACGGCCGCGTCCCACTCCTCCGTGCCGGGGGCGAGTTCGCGCACGGCGGCGGTCCAGGCGACGATCCGGCCGCCCTTGTCCTTGCTGCGGACGGTCACCCCGGCCGTCCCGCCGTCCACCAGGCCCGGCAGCGGCTGCTCGCCGGGACCGTCGCCGACCACGAACGCGGCGCCGTCGTGCCAGACGTGCCACAGCGCGCGGGCGGGCCCGGTGCCGCGCACCCACACCAGGCCGGACTTCTTGGTGGCCTCCTCGACGAGGGCGGGCCCGAGCGACTGATCGGTCATGGCGGCAGCCTATCGATCCGGGCGGGGGCTACAGCCAGCCGTTGCGCTTGAGCGTGCGGTGGATGGTGAGGCAGACCACGACGATGCCGGTGAGCACCATCGGGTAGCCGTACCTCCAGTGCAGTTCCGGCATGTGGTCGAAGTTCATCCCGTACACCCCGCAGACCGCCGTGGGGACGGCGACGATCGCCGCCCACGAGGTGATCTTGCGCATGTCCTCGTTCTGCGCGACGGTCGCCTGCGCCAGGTTGGCCTGGAGGATCGAGTTGAGGAGTTCGTCGAAGCCGACGACCTGCTCCTGGACGCGGGCGAGGTGGTCCGCGACGTCCCGGAAGTACTTCTGGATGTCCGGGTCCACGAGCCGCATCGGCCGCTCGCTGAGGAGCTGCAGCGGTCGCGCCAGCGGCGTGACGGCCCGCTTGAACTCCAGGACCTCGCGCTTGAGCTGGTAGATCCGGCCGGTGTCGGTGCCGCGCGTGGAGCCCTTCACGGCCGGCGAGAAGACGTCGATCTCCAGCTGGTCGATGTCCAGCTCGACGGAGTCCGCGACCGCGATGTAGCCGTCCACGACGTGGTCCGCGATGGCGTGCAGCACGGCCGAGGGGCCCTTGGCGAGGAGTTCCGGCTCGTTCTGGAGGCGGTGGCGGAGGTTGCGCAGGGAGCCCTGGCCGCCGTGCCGGACGGTGATGACGAAGTCGGGGCCGGTGAAGCACATCACCTCACCGGTCTCGACCACCTCGCTGGTCGCGGTGAGTTCGGTGTGCTCGACGTAGTGGATCGTCTTGAAGACGGTGAAGAGGGTGTCGTCGTACCGCTCCAGCTTGGGCCGCTGGTGGGCGTGGACGGCGTCCTCGACGGCGAGCGGGTGCAGCCCGAACTCGGCCGCGATGCCCGCGAATTCGGCCTCGGTCGGCTCGTGCAGGCCGATCCAGGCGAAGCCGCCGCTCTCCCGCACCTGCTGCATCGCGCCGCGCGGCGTGAGGCACTCGCCGTCCTCGACCCGGTGCCCGTCGCGGTAGACGGCGCAGTCCACGACGGCGGTGGAGGCCGAGTGGTCGCGGGTGGGGTCGTACGCGGTGTACGTGGTGGGGGTCTTGCGCAGGGGGTGCCGCAGGCTCGGGCGGACGGCGGCGCGCAGGTCACGAATCATCGACATGGGCATGCTCCTTCACGGAGAGGCCGTCGGCGACCGTGGCGCAGCCCGGAATGGGGACGTGGAGCTGTGTCGTCCACAAAGCGGGCGGCACCGGGGGATCGCGGTGACGGCGTTCGCTACAGACAGGCAAAGGCGAAATGCTCTTCCGTCGTGCGAGATGCCGGAGAAGGAGGGTCACGCGGTCCGTGCGGATCGGGAGAACCGGAAGGACCGAAAAAACCGACGGGACCGACGGGAACGCAGACCCGGAATCACCGGAGGAAAGAACGCACCTGGCTCGGGTGCGGGGCGGAAGAGCCGTTGGTACTGCCCGACCGACTTCGGTCCATCGCAGCCCCACCTCCTCCGGCCGGTCCCTCGTGAGGGATGACGTGTGACGAGAGATCGGGCCATCCTGCACGCCCGACCAGCGGCCAAGACTATCAGCCGACAGAGGGTCAATCCCTTGTTTTGCCCGTTCCATACGCGCTTTATGCTCAACTCATGGGAGAAGTTCTTGCTCTGGTCGAGGCCCGGTTGCGGACCGCCCTCGGGGAACCGGACGCGCGCGCCGCGGTGACGTTCCTCGGCACGGACCGGATCGAGGTGCTCCGTTTCATCGACGGCGATCTCGTGCGGTACGCGACCCTCGGGATGTCCGCGCAGCCGATGGCCGACCCGACCTCCGCGCTCGCCGATCCGGTGAAGGGCCCGCGCGCGGAACTCGTCCTCACCGTCCGGGGCGGCCTCGCCGACACCGACAAGGTGCTGCGCCCGCTCGCCGTGCTCGCCGCCACCCCGCAGGTCGAGGGCCTGGTCGTGGCCCCCGGCGCCTCGCTCGACGTGGGCGGCCCGCTCTGGCCGGGCGCCCCCTTCGGCTCGGTCCTCGTGGCGGAGCCGGGCGGCCTGGTGGAGGACCTGGAGCTGGACGCCCCGAGGGACCCGGTGCGGTTCCTGCCGCTGCTGCCGATGACCTCGAACGAGGCGGCGTGGAAGCGGGTGCACGGGGCGCGGGCCCTGGAGGAGCGCTGGCTGGCGCGGGGGACGGACCTGCGCGATCCGCTGCGCAGGTCCGTGGAGCTGGACTGACCCGCGGCCCGGCGCCCCGGACCGTACGGCAGGCGGGGCCCTCCGGCCCGGCCCCGGCCGCTCCCCGGGAAGGCTCCGGGGCGGCCGGAAGGGGCGCGCGGGTGGACGGCCCGTGCCGGACGGGTGATCGTTCGGGGTCGTCCTTGACGCGGGGCGGAAGCGGTAGGACCGTTGAGCCCTATGAGGGGCGAACCCCGTTGTCCTAAGTGCGGTGGCAGGGTCAGGGCGCCCGGCCTCTTCGCAGACTCCTGGCAGTGCGACGCGCACGGCTCGGTGCACCCGCTCCAGCCCGTCGTCCCGCCCAGCGTCGAGGCCCTCGGCGTCGTGGCGCATCGCTCCCGGGTGCCGGTGTGGATGCCGTGGCCCCTGCCCGTCGGCTGGCTCTTCACCGGGATCGCGTACGCCGGCGACGACCGCGGCGGCGGGCGCGCGACCGCCGTCGCCTGCACGGGACCGGGCCCGCTCGGCGGCATCGGGGAACTGCTCCTGGTCGCCGAGGAGCTGGGCGTCGGCCTCGGCGCCCGGTACGCCGGCATCGAGGGCCCCGACCCCGGCTCCGGACTGGCCATCGACAAGCCGCCCCAGACGAAGGTGCTCGCCGCCGGGCGCCCCACCCCGCTCTGGCACGTCGGCGGCGCCCCGCACGACCGCGCGGTCTTCGCGGGCGAGGCGCGCGGCCTGTGGCTGTGGGCGATCGTCTGGCCGGAGCAGTCGGGCCTCCTCATGTACGACGAACTGGTCCTCACCGACCTGCGGGACGCGGGCGCGGAGGTCGAACTGCTGCCGTGCGGGGCGCTCACGCCCAGGCTCCTGGGGTAGGGGCCCGGTCTCCTTCCCGGACGGCGTCCGGGGCCCGTACGGACGCGGTCGCGGGGCGGTTCCGCCCGGGCGTCTCCGTACGGGTGTGTTCGATTCGCCCGTTATGCTGAAGCGTCCCCCGTCCGTCCCGAGCCCCGGAGCACCGCGTCGTGCGCATCGACCTGCACACCCACTCCACGGCCTCCGACGGCACGGACACCCCGGCCGAACTGGTCAGGAACGCGGCCGCGGCCGGGCTCGACGTCGTCGCCCTCACGGACCACGACACCACCCGCGGCCACGCCGAGGCCGTCGCCGCGCTGCCCGCCGGACTGACCCTCGTCACCGGGGCCGAGCTGTCCTGCCGGATGGACGGGACCAGTCTGCACCTGCTCGCGTACCTCTTCGACCCCGAGGAGCCGGCGCTCCTCGCCGAGCGCGAACTCGTCCGGGACGACCGGGTGCCGCGCGCCCGCGCCATGGTGGACAAGCTCCGGGAGCTGGGCGTCCCCGTCACCTGGGAGCAGGTGGCCCGGATCGCCGGCGACGGCTCCGTGGGCCGCCCGCACGTGGCCGAGGCCCTGGTCGAGCTCGGGGTCGTACCGGACGTGTCCGCCGCCTTCACGCCCGACTGGCTCGCCGACGGCGGCCGGGCGCACGTCGGCAAGCACGAGCTGGACCCGGTCGAGGCGATCCGTCTCGTCAAGGCGGCCGGAGGCGTCACCGTCTTCGCCCACCCGCTCGCCGCCAAGCGCGGCCGGGTGCTGCCGGAAGCCTCGATAGCCCGGCTCGCCGAGGCCGGGCTCGACGGCGTGGAGGTCGACCACATGGACCACGACGAGGCGACGCGGGCGCGGCTGCGCGGGCTCGCGAAGGAGCTGGGCCTGCTGACCACCGGCTCCAGCGACTACCACGGCAGCCGCAAGACCTGCCGCCTCGGCGAGTACACCACCGACCCCGAGATCTACGGCGAGATCACCCGCCGGGCGGCGGGGGCCTTCCCGGTCCCCGGCGCCGGGGGACCGGCCGCCTCCTAGGGCGCACTCCGCAAGGCCCCGTTCGCCCCTCGGGCGGACGGCGGCGCTTCCCCGGCGCGCTCCGGGCCGGCGGTTCCGGCCGGTCCGGGTCCCCCGGGACCGTCTCCCCGTGAGCCGGTCCCGGGGGCGGGCGGTCCGCCGCCCCGTTCCGTGCCCGGCCGTGCCGGTGGGCCGCCGCCCCGGCCCGTACGGAGGCTCCCGCCCCTTCCCGGTCCGTCCCCCGCGCGGTCACGCGCCGCACGGGGACGGCACCGCCCCTGCCCCGGAGCCGGAATCCAGCATTCCGATCCCGGGGCCACACCCCACCGTTCCACCTCTCCCGCAAGGCACCCCACCGTGTTCGACGTCGCCGTCTTCGGCTCGCTGTTCCTCACCCTCTTCGTGATCATGGACCCTCCCGGGATCACCCCGATCTTCCTCGCCCTCACCTCCGGCCGCCCGGCCAAGGTGCAGCGCCGGATGGCCTGGCAGGCCGTCGCCGTCGCCTTCGGCGTCATCGCCGTCTTCGGCGTCATGGGCCAGCAGATCCTGGCGTACCTGCACGTCTCCGTCCCCGCGCTGATGATCGCGGGCGGACTGCTCCTGCTGCTCATCGCGCTCGACCTGCTCACCGGGAAGACCGACGAACCCCAGCAGACCAAGGACGTCAACGTCGCCCTCGTGCCGCTCGGCATGCCCCTGCTCGCCGGGCCCGGCGCGATCGTCTCGGTCATCCTCGCCGTGCAGCACGCCGACGGCGCGGCCGCGCAGCTCTCCGTCTGGACCGCCATCGCCGCCATGCACGTCGTCCTCTGGCTGACCATGCGGTACTCGCTGGTGATCATCCGGATCATCAAGGACGGCGGCGTGGTCCTGGTGACCCGGCTCGCGGGCATGATGCTCTCCGCCATCGCCGTCCAGCAGATCATCAACGGCCTCACCCAGGTGATCCGGGGCTCCTGACCCCGGAGGGACCCGGTCCCGTCCCGGGAGCCCCGGGCCCGGACACCACTGCGCCCCCGTACGGATTCCGTCGTCGCGGAGTCCGTGCGGGGGCGCGGTGCGTGGGGTGGACCGGGCCTGTTACGAGGCCGAGGTCTCGGCGGGGCGGATCCAGATGCGCTGGCCGACAGAGGCGGCCTGCTGCACGATCCGGTTGACGGAGGCGGCGTCCACGACCGTCCGGTCGACGGGCGTGCCGTCGACGTCGTCGAGTCGCAGGATTTCGAAGCGCACGGGCTTCTCCCTTCGTCTGAGTTGATCCTCCTGGTGGAGAACTGCGTTACTGATCTGTACAACGACGTGCATCCTGCAAACATTCCTTACGCTAAGGAAAAATTTCGGATGGCTAACTACCGGTGGGTAGGGGGTGTGGCGACCACTCCGTCCGCAGCGGACAATGAGCCGCGTATGAACGACGCAGACACCACCCAGGTGACCGAGACCGACGCCCGCCTGCGCGCACTCGACGCACGTCTGGAGCGCACCAACGAGCTCCTCCGACGGATGCTGGCCGAGGTCGCCAAGACCCCCTCCACCCACGCCATCTTCGTCGACGCGGGTTACGTCCATGCTGCGGCCGGGTTGCTGGTGACGGGCACCGAGGACCGGCGCTCCTTCGACCTCGACGCGGAAGGACTCATCGACGCGTTCATCGACAAGGCCCGCACGATCTTCGCGGACAGCAGACTGCTGCGCGTCTACTGGTACGACGGCGCCCGGCGCCGCATCCACACCCCCGACCAGCAGGCCATCGCCGAACTCCCCGACGTCAAGGTCCGCCTCGGCAACCTCAACGCCAACAACCAGCAGAAGGGCGTCGACTCCCTCATCCGCACGGACCTGGAGTCCCTCGCCCGCCACCGCGCCATCAGCGACGCCGCCCTCGTCGGCGGCGACGAGGACCTGGTCTCCGCCGTCGAGGCCGCCCAGGGCTACGGCGCCCGCGTCCACCTCTGGGGCATCGAGGCCGCCGAGGGCCGCAACCAGGCCGAGGCGCTGCTCTGGGAGGTCGACAGCCAGCGCACCTTCGACCTGGACTTCTGCCGCCCGTACGTCACCCGCCGCCCCGTCACCACGTACGAGAACGAGGGCGAGCCGCCGCCCTCCCGCGAGGAGGTGCGCTTCGTCGGCGCCCGGATCGCGGCGACCTGGATCGCGGAGCGGGGCCGCGACCGGCTCGCCGAACTCCTCCCCGGCGCGCCCTACCTGCCCGGCACGATCGACCAGGACCTCCTGGTCGAGGCGGAGCGGCTGCTCAGCCGCTCCCTGCGCGGCCACCCGCCGCTCCGGCGCGCCCTGCGGGACGGCTTCTGGCAGCACCTCAAGGCGCAGTACTGACCCCGGCGGGCGCGGCCGTCCGCTCCCAGAAGCCGACGAGGCGGTCCGCCAGCTCGCGGGGGTGCGACACGTTGGGGGAGTGGCCCGCGCCCGCGATCACCGTGTGGTGCGCGCCGGTACGGGCCGCCGCCGCCGCGAGGTCCGCCGTCGACCAGACCATCTCGTCCGTCCCGTACGCGAAGTGCAGCGGCGCCGGCAGCGCGACCAGCTCCTCCGTGCCGTCCCGGCGGTCGAGCAGCAGCCGTCCGGCGCCCCTGAGCTGGGCGATCCGGGTCCGCGCCCACCGCCGCCGCAGGAAGTCCGCGACCTCCGGCACGTCGACGGTGTCCGGTTCCTCGCCCCGGCCGTCCAGCCGGCACATCGCCCGCCACACCCGGTCCTTCGGCAGCAGCGCGAGCGCGGTCCGCAGCGCCCGCACCCGGACCCGCTGCGGCCGGGACACCCGGCCGACGCCCGAGGAGAGCAGGGTGAGGGAGCGGAAGGCGTCCGGCGCGAGCGCCACCGCCGCGCGGGCCACCAGGCCGCCGAACGAGTGGCCGAGCAGATGGACGGGCCCGTCGCCGAGGGCGGCGGCCTGCGCCACCGCGTCGAGCGCGAGCGCCCTGCGGCGGTAGGCGGCCCGGCCCCGGGGTCCCGGGGTGTCGTTCTGCCCGCGTCCGTCCACGGCCACGGCCCGGTACCCGGCCTCGCCCAGCGGCTCCAGGAGGGCCAGGAAGTCCTCCTTGCTGCCCGTGTACCCGGGCAGCAGCAGCACCGTCCCGCGCCGCTCGCCGGCCGGCTCCGCGTCGAGCACGGCGAACGGCCCGCGCGCGGTCTCCAGGCGGCGGACACGGGTACGGGGAGGCAACACCAGCGACCGGGGCTTGCTCATACAGGGACTGTAACCGCCGGGGCGCGGGACGGTCCGGCCCGGCGGGAGGCGCCTCGCGACCGGGGCGTTCCCGGCCGTGCCGCCGCGCGCCGGCCGGACGGCGGGACCCCGGACGCCACCGCGGCCCGGCCCCCGGGGAGGGGCCGGGCCGCGGTGGCGGGACGGGACGGGCTCAGCTCTCGGCCGGGGCCGCCGTCTTCTTGGTGGTGCGGCGGCGCGGAGCCGCCTTCGGTGCCTCTTCGGCGACCGGCTCGACGGCCGCCTTCTTCGTCGTGCGACGACGGGTCGGCGCCTTCGGCTCGGAGGCGTCCGGAGCCTCGGCGGTGACCGTCTTCTTGGTCGTGCGGCGGCGGGGAGCCTTGGGGGCCTCCTCGGCGGCCTGGGCCGTTCCGGCGGTCTCGGCCGTCTCGACGGGTTCGGCCACGGCCTTCTTCGTCGTACGGCGGCGCGGGGCCTTGGGGGCCTCCTCGGCGGCCTGGGCCGTTCCGGCGGTCTCGGCCGTCTCGACGGGTTCGGCCACGGCCTTCTTGGTCGTGCGACGGCGCGGGGCCTTCGGAGCTTCCTCGACGGCCTGGGCCGTCCCGGCGGCTTCCGCGACGGGTTCGGCCACGGCCTTCTTGGTCGTGCGACGGCGGGGAGCCTTGGGGGCCTCCTCGACGGCCTGGGCCGTCCCGGTGGTCTCGGCGGTCACCGGTGCGTCGGCGGTCCCGGCGGCCGGGGCCCCGGCCACCGGCGAACCGGCGGCCTTCCGGACGGCGCGGCGGCGCGGGGCGGCCTCGGGGGCCTCCTCGACGGCGGCCGGCGGGGTCACGGCGGGGACCACGATGACGGCCGCGGCCCCGGCGGACGCCGGGGAACCGGCGGCCCTCGTGGCCGCGCGCCGACGGCGCGGAGCGGGCGCGGGGGCCTCCTCCACGGCCGGAGCGGCGACCGGCTCGGCGACGGCCTCGGCGGCCGGGGCCCCGGCGGTCACCGGCGAACCGGCGGGCCTGCGGGCCGCGCGGCGGCGGCGCGGAGCCGGCACCTCGGCGGAGGTCCCGGCCGGGTCCTCGGTGACGGCCGCGACGGTCTCGGCCGCCGGAGCGGGGGGCGCGGCGGTCTCGACGGCCGCGGCGGTCTCCACGGCCGGCTCGGCGGCGGGCTTCCCGGCGGTGCGGCGGCGCGAGGTCCTCTTCGGCTCCTCGCTCCTGCCCGGCTCCCCGGCCTTCGGCTCCGTCACGACGGCCGGGGTCCCGCCCACGGGGTTCGCCCGGAGGGCCGCCGCGGCGGTCTCGGGCGTCTGGAAGGAGACGGTGTCCTCGACCTGACGCGCCACCCGGGCGCGACGGCGGCGCGCCGCGAGGGACGGCGTCTGGCCGGCGGGAGTCGCCGGAGCCGCGGGGGTCCGGACGGCCGGAGCGGGCTCCGGGCGGGCGGCGCGGGCACGGCGGCGGGGGGCCTTCGGCTCCTCGCTCCGCCGCTCCTCGGTCCTCGCCGGCTGCTCGGTCCCGCGCTCCTCGACGACCGCCGGGGCCTCGGCGACGGCGACCGGAGCGGTCCGCGTCGCCGGGGCCGCCTGGGCCGACCGGTCGGCCGGGGGCGTCCGGTCGGCGGAGGCGGAGACGGTCTGCGCGACCGGTGCGGAGCCCTGGACGCCGACGCGGGTGCGACGGCGGCGGCGCGGAGTGCGCGGACCGGACTCGGCGGGGGCCTCGTCGGCGGACGTCTCGACGGCCGGGGCGGACGGCGCCTCGGCGGCCGGGGTACGGGTGGCCGGTGCCGCCGGGGCGTCACCGGACTCGCCGCCACGGGTGCGCCGGCGCTGGCGCGGGGTCCGGGTGCGCTCCGGGCCCTCCTCGGCCTTCTCCGCCGTCTTCGGGCCGCGCCCGCGACGGCCGCCGGGCTCGCCCAGGTCCTCCAGCTCCTCCGCGCCCAGGCCCGCGCGGGTCCGCTCGGCGCGGGGCAGGACGCCCTTGGTGCCGGCCGGGATGTCCAGCTCCTCGAAGAGGTGCGGGGAGCTGGAGTACGTCTCGACCGGGTCGTGGAAGTCCAGGCCGAGCGCCTTGTTGATGAGCTGCCAGCGCGGGATGTCGTCCCAGTCGACCAGCGTCACCGCCGTGCCCTTCGCCCCCGCGCGGCCGGTGCGGCCCACGCGGTGGAGGAACGTCTTCTCGTCCTCCGGCGTCTGGTAGTTGATGACATGGGTGACGCCCTCGACGTCGATGCCGCGCGCGGCGACGTCGGTGCAGACGAGCACGTCGACCTTGCCGTTGCGGAAGGCGCGCAGTGCCTGTTCGCGGGCGCCCTGGCCGAGGTCGCCGTGGACGGCGCCGGAGGCGAAGCCGCGGCGCTCCAGCTGCTCGGCGATGTCGGCCGCCGTGCGCTTCGTACGGCAGAAGATCATCGCGAGCCCGCGGCCGTTGGCCTGGAGGATGCGGGAGACCAGCTCCGGCTTGTCCATGTTGTGGGCGCGGTAGACGTGCTGCTTGATGTTGGCGACGGTCACGCCCTCGCCGTCGGGCGAGGTGGCGCGGATGTGCGTCGGCTGCGACATGTAGCGACGGGCCAGGCCGATGACCGCGCCCGGCATGGTGGCCGAGAAGAGCATCGTCTGGCGCTTCGCCGGAAGCATGTTCATGATCTTCTCGACGTCGGGCAGGAAGCCCAGGTCGAGCATCTCGTCGGCCTCGTCCAGGACGAGGACCCTGACGTGGGAGAGGTCGAGCTTGCGCTGGCCGGCCAGGTCGAGCAGGCGGCCGGGGGTGCCGACGACGACGTCGACGCCCTTCTGCAGCGCCTCGACCTGCGGCTCGTACGCCCGGCCGCCGTAGATGGCGAGCACGCGGACGTTGCGCACCTTGCCGGCGGTCAGCAGGTCGTTGGTGACCTGCTGGCACAGCTCGCGGGTGGGGACGACGACGAGCGCCTGCGGGGCGTCGGTGAGCTGCTCGGGCTTCGCCCGGCCGGCCTCGACGTCCAGGGGGACCGTCACGCGCTGCAGGATCGGCAGGCCGAAGCCGAGGGTCTTGCCCGTGCCGGTCTTGGCCTGGCCGATGACGTCGGTGCCGGTGAGGGCGACCGGGAGGGTCATCTCCTGGATGGGGAAGGGGTTCACGATGCCGACGGCCTCAAGGGCCTCGGCCGTCTCGGGAAGGATTCCGAGCTCTCGGAAAGTCGTAGTCAGGGTGCTGCCTCTTCTGTGAGACGCGGCGCGAGGCGAACGAAGGGGGTCGTACCGTGCCGGTACACTGCCGGCCCGGTCGGAAAGACCGCCGCCGGGTGGCACGGGACCACTGCCGTCGCTCGAGCGTCGTACCGCTGAGGGTGACCCTTCCGCGGGGTCCGCCGGAAGGGCTGTCGGGCCGGAGCCGATCGGGCCACCGACCGGGCATCCTCATTCATGCGTCGGCCCACCGGGTACGTCCGAACGTGCGAAAGCATGTCCGCATACTCGGCAGGCGCCTTACCACTGTACCCCGGAATCGCGCATGTGTGTCGGGTGGAAACGGGATGAGGGCGCGGTCACACTGACTGACCAGGACCTTCCACGGGTACGCGGGCGGGCTATTGTGCGCTGCATGGAGACGCCTGACAACGCCACACCCACCGGGATCGCCGCCAAGGACTGGGCGACGGCATCCGCCGAGCCGCAGTACCGCGCCGCCGTCATCGACCTCCTCGGCGCCCTGGCCTACGGAGAGCTGGCGGCCTTCGAGCGGCTCGCCGAGGACGCCAAGCTGGCGCCCACCCTCGCGGACAAGGCGGAGCTGGCGAAGATGGCCTCGGCCGAGTTCCACCACTTCGAGCAGTTGCGGAACCGGCTCGCGGCCGTCGACGCGGAGCCGACGGAGGCCATGGAGCCCTTCGCGAAGGCGCTCGACGACTTCCACCGCCAGACCGCGCCGTCGGACTGGCTGGAGGGCCTGGTCAAGGCGTACGTGGGCGACTCGATCGCCAGCGACTTCTACCGCGAGGTCGCGGCCCGGCTCGACTCCGACACCCGGGGCCTGGTCCTCTCCGTGCTCGACGACACCGGCCACGGGAACTTCGCCGTGGAGAAGGTCCGTGCCGCGATCGACGCCGACCCGCGCGTCGGCGGCCGGCTCGCGCTCTGGGCGCGCCGCCTGATGGGCGAGGCGCTCTCCCAGGCCCAGCGCGTGGTCGCCGAGCGGGACGCCCTCTCGACCATGCTGGTCGGCGGCGTCGCGGACGGCTTCGACCTCGCGGAGGTCGGCCGCATGTTCTCCCGGATCACCGAGGCGCACACCAAGCGGATGGCCGCGCTGGGCCTCGCCGCCTGATCACGCGCCGTACGGAGCCACCCGCCCCGTCTCCCGTGACGGAGCCACCCGCCCCGCGTCGCACGGAACCGTCCGCCCCGCGCCGCACGGCCGGCTCCGTACGGAGGGCGGGGCGGCGCCGTTCACACCGCGGCTGATCGGCGCAGGCGCCGCGAGGCCGGGCGGATCAGGAGCGAGAGGACGACCGCCGCCACCGCGACGGCGCCCACCAGGGTGGCGAGGGAGTGGCCGGGGCCGAGCGCCCCGTGGGTGACGAACGCGCCGAACACCCCGCCCAGGCCGCCGGTGACGAGGACGGGCCCCCGGCCGGGAAGACGGCCGGGCAGCCGGTGCAGGGCGGCCCAGGCCAGAACGAGACCGAGCAGGGCGGAACTGAGGGCTTCCAGATACACGGGGGGATCACCTCGCGAGGGGTGCGGGGCGGACGGTGCGGTCGAGGTCCTTCCTACCCGTGGCCCCCGGCGCACAATCCTTCCGTACCCCCGACGCGCGCGTGCGGACATGCGGCAGGGGCCCGGCGGACCGAGACGGTCCGGCCGGGCCCCTGCCGTGTGTCCGGGGTTTCAGAGCGCGCCGAAACCCACGCGGCGGACGGTGGGCTCACCGAGCTCCACGTACGCGATCCTGTCGGCCGGGATGAGGACCTTGCGGCCCTTCTCGTCCGCGAGGCTGAGCAGCTGCGCCTTGCCGGCCAGCGCGTCGGCAACCGCGCGCTCGACCTCCTCGGCGGACTGCCCGCTCTCCAGAACGATCTCCCGGGGTGCGTGCTGCACGCCGATCTTGACCTCCACGGCTATGTCCCTCCGAACGGTCAGCGTTGCGCGATCTACCCGCGCCGTACGCTGCACACATTAGCCCGGCGAGGGGACGCGTACGGCTCGACGGCCGCACGCCAGGAGCGAACAGCCGGGGGCACGGGCCCCTCCAGGATCAGTGCCCCTCGGCGCTGAGCTGCCCGTCGGCCGGATGCAGCGGGAAGCCCGCGATGCCGCGCCAGGCCAGCGAGGTCAGCAGCTCCACCGCCTTGTCGCGCGGGATGGGGGACTCGCTCGACAGCCAGTAGCGGGCGACGACCTGGGAGACGCCGCCGAGCCCCACGGCGAGCAGCATCGACTCGTCCTCGGACAGGCCGGTGTCCTCGGCGATCACCTCGGAGATCGCCTCGGCGCACTGGAGGCTGACTCGGTCCACGCGCTCGCGCACGGCCGGCTCGTTCGTCAGGTCGGACTCGAAGACCAGGCGGAACGCGCCGCCCTCGTCCTCGACGTAGGCGAAGTACGCGTCCATCGTCGCCGCCACCCGGAGCTTGTTGTCCGTGGTCGACGCCAGGGCCGTGCGCACCGCGAGGAGGAGGGACTCGCAGTGCTGGTCGAGCAGGGCGAGGTAGAGCTCCAGCTTCCCCGGGAAGTGCTGGTAGAGCACCGGCTTGCTGACCCCCGCCCGCTCGGCGATGTCGTCCATCGCGGCGGAGTGGTACCCCTGGGCGACGAAGACCTCCTGGGCCGCGCCGAGGAGCTGGTTCCGCCGGGCACGTCGCGGCAGGCGCGTGCCCCGGGGGCGTGCTGCCTCTGTCTGCTCGATGGCGCTCACGCGGCCTCCCAAATGTCGATCCATGCGCGCGGTGGCGACGCGCCGCCATCGTACTTTCGGGTAACCCGGCTGTGCGCGGTGCGGACGCAGGATTTCACGGAGCGGACGCCCCGGTCGACACGCGGTGCGGGAAACGGAACGGGGGACCGGTGGCGGACGCGGACGTCAGCGGTAGTCGTCCTCGTCCAGGGCGACCACCCGCGCCTGCTCGGCGGCGTCCGCCTCGTTCGCCGATTCGCGCTCGACGTGGGTCAGCGGCTCGTCCTCCTCGGGGCGCAGCTCCGTGTGCTGTTCGGCGGCGTCCGCCTCCGGCGTCTCCTCGTGCAGCACGACGACCTCTTCCTCCTCGGTGAACGTGTCCGGCTCGGTCGGATCGACAGTCATGCGGTTCCTTTCCGTGCGGGGCGAAGGGGGTCCTCTCCGACGGCTTCCCTTCGAGCGTAGGAGCACACGTGCCCCGGCGCACACGCACTTCGTACGCACTTGTGACCGCACCCACACACGGGCGCGCGTGATCGTCTCGTAATATTGCGCCCATGTCCTCGACCGAGCCGCCCGAAACCCGGACCGCCGCCGCACCGTCCGCGCCCCGGTCCCGTGCCGTACGGGTCGCCGAGGGCGAGGAGCTCCGCTCCGTCACGCTGCCCGGCCTCCGCCTCACCGTGCGCTCCCGGCCCGGCGACCGGCCCGGTCTGCCGCCCGCCCTGTACGTCCACGGCCTCGGCGGCTCCTCGCAGAACTGGTCCGCCCTGATGCCGCTGCTCGCGGACGTCGTGGACGGCGAGGCCGTCGACCTGCCCGGCTTCGGCGTCTCCCCGCCGCCCGGCGACGGCGACTACTCGGTCACCGGGCACGCCCGCGCCGTCATCCGCCTCCTCGACTCCGGGGCGCGCGGTCCGGTCCACCTGATCGGCAACTCGCTGGGCGGCGCCGTCGCCACCCGCGTCGCCGCCGTCCGGCCCGACCTGGTCCGCACCCTGACCCTGGTCTCCCCGGCCCTGCCCGAGCTGCGGGCCCAGCGCACCGCCTGGCCCACCGCGTTGCTCGCGCTGCCCGGCGTCCCCTCCTTCTTCGCGAAGCTCACCAGGGACTGGACGGCCGAACAGCGGGTACGCGGCGTCATGGCACTCTGCTACGGCGACCCCGGCCGGGTGACCGACGAGGGCTTCCTGCACGCGGTCGAGGAGATGGAGCGGCGCCTGCGGCTGCCGTACTTCTGGGACGCGATGGCCCGCTCCGCGCGCGGCATCGTCGACGCGTACACCCTCGGCGGGCAGCACGGGCTGTGGCGCCAGGCCGAACGGGTCCTCGCGCCGACGCTGCTCGTCTACGGCAGGCGCGACCGGCTCGTCTCGTACCGCACGGCGCTGAAGGCGGCCGCCGCCTTCGGCGGCTCGCGCCTGCTCACCCTCCCCGACGCGGGGCACGTGGCGATGATGGAGTACCCCGAGACGGTCGCCCAGGCCGTCCGGGAACTGATCGCCGATCACGGCGGGAGCTGATCCGGGGCGTGGGACGACACAGTCGCAAGGGCTCCGCGTCCCCGGTGGCCGACACCGGGCGGCGGGAGACGGACACACGGCCGGAGCCGGAACCGGCCGCCGGGCAGACCCCCGGGACGGGGCGCCGCCGCAGGCCCGCGACCGGCGACGGCCGGGACCGGACGGGCACACCGGCGCACGGGACACCGACGTACGGGACACCGGATGACGGGAGCGGGGCCCCGGGGACTCCCGCGCGCGGTACGCCGGTCCACGGGGGGGCCGGTTCGGCTCCCGGTTCCGGGGGCCCGCGCCACGGCACTCCCGCGCACGGCACCCCCGCCTTCGGCCGCGCCCCCGCGCGCGGCGATTCCGGCCGGGGGACGGCGACCGTGCGGGGCGGGCATCCGCAGCACGACGAGGAGGGCGGCCCGCGTCCCGCGCCGTACGCGGGCCGGCGCGCCGCCGCCCGGCCCCCCGCGCCCGAAGGGACCGACGGCCGGGAGCCGTTCGTCCCCGGGCCCCGTCCCGGGGACGGGGCCGAACCGGACCCCGGGACCGGTTCCGAACCCGGTTCCGGGACCCCGGCGGGCCGGAGCGGACTCGGCCGCACCCTCGCGGGCGTCGCGGCCGCCGCCGTCGCCACCGTCCTCGCCGTCGTCGTCACCGGACAGGTCACCGACCGGGGCGCGGCCCCGTCCGCCGCCCGCGCCGCCGGGGGACCGGCCGAGCGGGCCGCGGACGACGCCTCCGCCTCCCGTTCCGACGACCGCTCCACCCCGGCGCTCCCGACCCCCGCGCAGACCCCGGCGCCGACGTACGAACAGCTGATGACCCGGCAGTTCCCGATCGACCCGAAGCTGAAGGGGAGCGGCGTCTTCGAGGTCGTCCCCGGCTTCCAGAAGGCACCGGGCAGGGGAAGGCTCATCCGGTACCGGGTCGACGTGGAGAAGGGGCTCGGCCTCGATCCGCGGCTCTTCGCCGACGCCGTGCAGAAGACCCTCAACGACCGGCGGAGCTGGGCCGGCGACGGCGCGATGACGTTCGAGCGGGTCTCCAGCGGCGAGGCGCGGTTCGTGATCACGCTCGCCAGCCCCGGCACCACCGGCGACTGGTGCCGGAAGTCCGGACTCGACACGACCGTCGACAACGTGTCCTGCGACTCCGCCTCCACCGAGCGCGTGATGATCAACGCGTTCCGCTGGGCCCAGGGCGCCGTCACCTTCGGGCCCAAGGCCATGTACGCCTACCGGCAGATGCTCATCAACCACGAGGTGGGGCACCGGCTCGGCCACGGGCACGAACTCTGCCGCACCCCGGGCGCGCTCGCCCCCGTGATGCAGCAGCAGACCAAGTCCCTGGACATCGACGGCATTTCGTGCCGCCCCAACCCCTGGGTGCATCCCGGGAGTTGAGGCCCGGGGCGCCCCGCGGCCGAGGGCGCCCGCCCCGGTCGCCCCGTCGCGGCCCCCTCGCCCGCCCGCCCGGCCCCCGCCCGACGCCGCGCCGCTTAGCGCGGC
Source organism: Streptomyces sp. NPDC041191 (assembly GCF_055591945.1). NCBI lineage: Bacteria > Bacillati > Actinomycetota > Actinomycetes > Kitasatosporales > Streptomycetaceae > Streptomyces > Streptomyces sp. NPDC041191. Next base: position 252,495 of record NZ_JBVIZC010000006.1, read on the forward strand.
GGAACGCGATCGGGGCGGGAAAGTTACGAGCATTCACCCCTTCCGGTGGCGGGGGGGGGAAAAGGCCGGCGGCTCACCGGCTCTTCCCCCTCCGGTCTTCTCTCCGTGGGGTGGGGAAACAAAAGGGGGAAAAGGCAAAAGAGAGGGGGGGGGGAAC
>NZ_JBVIZC010000006.1:252661-419035 GCF_055591945.1 Streptomyces sp. NPDC041191
CAGACGGCGGAGTGCTGGAGGGGGGGGAGAAGGGGGCGGGGGGGAGAAGTCACAATCCCCCCCCCCTCCCTTCCACGCCCTTCACACCCCCCCCCCCCGCCACCGGCTTCTCCGCTTACGTTCTTCCCGCTGCGGGCCGCCGGACCGACGGGGGCCGCCGTCAAGGGAGATCGGGGGTGCACACGTGCGGATCGCACTGCTCACGGAGGGTGGCCACCCGTACGCCACCGGTGAGGCGGACCTCTGGTGCGAACGGCTCGTGCGCGGGCTCGCGCAGCACCGGTTCGACCTCTACGCGACCGGTCTCCCGTCCTCCGCCGGGGCCCTTCCGCCGCTGCCCGCCCACGCCCGCCTCGTCCGGTCGGCGGACCCGGCGGGGAGCGACACGGCCCCCGCCGGCAACCGCTTCGAACGGGCCGTGTTCGGCGAACCCCGCGCGGCCCGCCGCGCCTACGGCCGCCGCGACCGCCGCCGCTTCGTCGAGGCGTACGGCCTGCTCGTCACGGGGGTCTGCGCCGAGGACGCGGAGGAGGCCGGGGGGCCCTCGGCCACCGGAGCCCCCTCGGCCACCGGAGCCCCCGCGACCACCGTGACTCCCGCGACCGCCGGGGAACACCCGGCCGCCGGGGACCCCGCCGCCGCCTTCGCCGAAGGACTCTACGCGCTCGCCGAACTCGCCCGCGAGCGCGGCGGACTCCCCGGCGCGCTCCGCTCCGACGACGCCGTGCGCACCCTCGAAGCCGCCTGTCGCGCGCCCGGCGCACGCCGGGGCGCGGCCGCCGCCGGCCTCCCCGACCACCTGGCCTTCGCCGGGCACCTGGAGCGCGCCCTGCGCCCCCTCTCCTACGACTGGTACGAGGAGGACGCCCTCGGCGCGGCCGACCTCTGCCACGCCACCGCCGGAGGCACCGCGGCCCTTCCCGGACTGCTGGCCAAACGCTTCTTCGGAACCCCGCTGCTCGTCACCGAGTACGGCGTCCGGCTCCGCTCCCACTACCTCTCGGCCGCCGGCGCCGACCGCTCCGCGCCCCTGCGCACCCTGCTGGCCGCCCTCCACGGACGGCTCACCGGCGAGGTCTACCGGCAGGCCGCCCTGCTCACCCCCGACAACGCCCACACCCGCCGCTGGCAGGAGAGGTGCGGCGCCGACCGGGACCGCATCCGCACCGTCCACCCCGGCATGCCGGCCGACCGCTTCGACGCGGTGGGGGAGGACGAGGAGAGCGGCGACCCCGCCACCCTGCTCTGGGTCGGCCGCCCCGATCCCGCCAAGGACCTCGTCGCCCTGCTGCACGCCTTCGCGGAGCTCCGCTCCCGGCAGCCCGACGCCCGGCTGCGCGTCGTCACCGTGCCCGTACGGGACCCGGGCGCCGACGCGTACCTCACCCACTGCCGGGGGCTCGCCGCGCAGCTCTTCCCCGACGAGGCCACCGGGGCGTACGCCGTCGGGGAGAACCCCGTCGCCTTCGAGGAGCTGGGAAGCCCGGAGGCGCCCACCCTGGAGGACACGTACGCCTCCGGTGCGGTCGTCGTCCTCTCCAGCGTGGTCGAGGGCTTCCCGGCCGGTCTGGTGGAGGCCATGTTCTGCGCGCGGGCCACCGTCTCGACCGACGTCGGCGCGGTCGTGGAGATCGTCGGCGGCACCGGGCTCGTCGTGCCGCCGCGCAACCCCCGGGCGCTCTCCGACGCGTGCCTCGCGCTGCTCCGCGACCCCGGGCGCCGGTACCGGCTCGGCGCCGCCGCCCGCGCCCGCGCGCTCGAACTCTTCACCGTCGAGCAGAACCTCGCCGCGTTCCGCTCCCTCTACCTCGAACTCCTCTCCCACGCGCCGGTGCGCCACCGGCCCGGGGACGGGGCCCTCTTCGCCCACCCCGCCGAGGCCCACGTGCCGGGCAGCTGGGCCCACAAGAACGTGACGGCGGGGACAGGAGCCCCCGATGCCTGAAGGAGGCACCCCCATGCGCGGCCCCGCCGCCCCGACCGGCCCCGGAACCCGGGACGCCCGCTCCGAGGTCCTCCTCGGCACGCCCGCCGTCGACGCCCCGCCGGCCGGGATAGCCCCGGCCCCGGGGGCGGTCACGGCAACGTCCCCGCGGCCCGACACGACCCGGACGCCGTCCCGTCCCGGAGGCGGGGACGACAGCGCCCCGGAACCCGCGGCCGGCGCCGCGCCGGCGGAGAGCGGCACCGGCACCGCCCCGGCCGGGGGCGGCGCGGAGGGAGCGCGGGACGACCGGAGCGGGCCCGGGACCGCCCGGCGGCCCGGGGACCCCGGCGGGCCGGGGCCGGCCCCCGCCCCCGCCCCGCACGGCCCCACCGCGGAGGCCGCCGCCGTCCCCGGGCCCCCGCTCCCGGCCGCGACCGCCCCCGGAGCCGTACCCGCCCCCGTACCCGCTGCCCCGGGCACGGAAGGACCCGCCGCCGGAACACCGGCCCCGGTCCCGGCGGCCCCCGCCGCCCCCCGCCCCCGCCGGGGCACCGCCGACCCCGTCAGGGTGCTCATGCACCGGCACCGGGAGCTGTGCGAACGGGCCGTCGACCCGCTGGAGATCGCCGCCGGGCTCGAAGCGCGGGGGTTCACCGACCGGACCGCCGCGCGCTACCGGCACCGGGACGTGTTCTCGCTAGCCGAGGAGCTGTACGCCCGCGTGCCGCGCGGCCGGGAGGAGACCGCGCCCCCCGCGCCCCGGCGGGAGGCCGTCGCCCCCTGGGCGCTCGCCGCGCTCGCGCCCGGCGCCGTCGCCGCGCTCACCGGGCTCGGGCTCGGCACCACCCACGGGTCCGTACGCCTCGCCGTCGGAGCCGCCGGGGCCCTCGGGCTCGGCGGCGCCCTCCTCCTCGCCGTCCGGCGCGGCCCCCTCGGCGCCCCCGGCGGCCGGACCGTGCCCGCCGCCGGCCTCTGGACCCTCTGGCTCCTGGCGTACGCGGCCGGCGGCGACGGATTCCTCGCCGAGGTGCTCAGCGGCGGCCCCGACGACCTCTGGGACCTGACCCCCGGGCCCCTCCTCGGCCTCGCCCTCGCGGTGGCCCCGGCCGCCTGGTGCGCCCACCTCTTCACCCTCCGGGTCCGCCGCCGGATCGCCGGCAGCCGGGGCCTCGCCGACTTCGCCGCCTCCGCCCGGAGGCTGCTCCTGGGCACCGTGGCGCTCCACCTCCTGGCCCTCGCCGCCCTGCTGGGCCTCACCGGGTTCAGCCCCGGGGCCTTCGCCCTCGGCGCGCTCCTCCTGCTCGCCCGGCTCCTGACCGCGCACGGCTTCCCCGAGACGGCCACCGCCGCCCTCGCCGCCGCCTGCGCCGCCGAGGCCCTCGCCCCCGCGAGCGTCCTCTCCTCCCGCCTCCCCCTCCCCGGTTTCGACGCGCTCGCCGTCCCGGTACGCGCCGTCGTCGGCGCCTGGGGTCCTGGGGCCGTACCCACCCTCGTCTGCGGCGCCGCCGCGCTCGGCCTCCTGGCCCACGCGACCGGCGTCCTCACCCGGGCCTCCGCCCACACCGCCCCGTGAATCCCCCGCGCACCCGCGGAGCCGACGCCGCGGGCGCGCCCCACCCCCCCTTCCCTCACCCCGCAAGGAGAACGAAGACCATGACCCCTCGACCCACAGCACCGGCCGGTCGGCACGAAGGGGCCGCGCGATGAGGGTGCTACTGCTCGGAGCCAACGGCTTCATCGGCCGCTTCGTCGCCGACCGGCTGCTCGCCGACCCGGCCGTCCACCTCACCGCCCTCGGCCGGGGCGACGACGCCGACGTGCGCTTCGACCTCGCGTCCGGCAGCCCCGGCGCGCTCACCCGGTTCCTGGACGCCGTCCATCCCGGCGTCGTCGTCAACTGCGCGGGAGCCACCCGGGGCGGCGCCCGCGAGCTGACCCGGCACAACACCGTCGCCGTCGCCACCGTCTGCGAGGCCCTGCGCCGCAGCGGCTGCGGCGCCCGGCTCGTCCAGGTCGGCTGCGCCTCGGAGTACGGGCCCAGCCAGCCCGGCTCCTCCACCGCCGAGGACGCCGTGCCCCGCCCCGGCGGCCCGTACGGCGTGTCCAAGCTGGCCGCGACCGAACTCGTCCTCGGCTCGGCGCTCGACGCCGTCGTCCTGCGGGTCTTCTCGCCGGTCGGCCCCGGCACCCCCGCCGGCTCCCCGCTCGGCCGCCTCGCCGAGGCGATGCGCCGGGCGATGCAGGCCGGGGACGGCGAGCTGAAGCTCAGCGGCCTCGGCGTGCAGCGGGACTTCGTGGACGTGCGGGACGTGGCGCGGGCCGTCCACGCCGCCTCGCTCTCCGCCGCCCAGGGCGTTGTCAACATCGGCACCGGCCGCGCGGTCCGGCTCCGCGACGCCGCCGCCGTCCTGGCCCGGGTCGCCGGCTACGCGGGCAACCTGAACGAGCTGGACGTTCCGCACGGCGGCCCGCAGCGCCCCGTGATCGGCGCCCCCCGCACCGAGGGGACCGTCGCCGACCAGCTGGCCTCCGCCCCCTACCCGTACCCCGACGGCTGCGGTCCCTGGCAGCAGGCCGACGTGCGCACCGCCCGCGACCGGCTCGGCTGGCGGCCCCGGATCAATCTGGAGGAATCGCTCGCGGACATCTGGATGGAGGCCGCGTGTCGCATCTGACGGCCACCGCCGCCGGGTCGGTCCGGGCGCTCGGCGTGGGCGTCCCCGGCTACGCCCACCCGCTGCTCGCCCCCGTCGAGTGGGGCGAACTGACCCGCCCCGGCACCCCGTTGCACTGGGCGGTGCTCAACGTGGCGGAGGGACCGGGCAGCCGCCCCGACCCGCACTGCCTGGAAGCGGCCGGGCGGCTCCGCGACGCCGGGGTCAGGGTCCTCGGGCACCTCGACGCCGCGTACGGCACCCGGCCCTTCGGGGAGCTGATGTCGGACGCCCACCACTTCCTCGACTGGTACCGGGTGGACGGTTACTACCTGGACCGCTGCCCCGCCGACCGGGCCGACCTGGCCGGGGTCCGGCGGGTCGCCACCGCCCTGGGGGCGGGCCCCGGCGGCGAGTCCCACCTCGTCCTCGGCCACGGCACCCACCCCCATCCCGGGTACGCCGAGACCGCCGACCAGCTGGTGACGTTCTCCGGCGCCTGGGCGGACTACCGCTGGTCGCAGGTGGCCGAGTGGACCGCCGCGTACACGGAGGCGAAGTTCGTCCACCTCGTGCACGGCGTCCCGCGCACCCACCTGGAGGAGGCCCTGCGGATCGCCCGCTGGCAGGGCGCCGGGACGATCTTCTTCACCGACCGCACGGGGACACCGGGACAAACCGCGGCGTTTCACTCCCTGCCCGGCTACTGGGACGAAATCGTCTCGCGGATCGGAACGGGTGTCTCGGAATGAGAAGGGGCGTGGCAGTGTTACGGGGAGAACAACCGTACTGACATACCGACAACCGGAGTCCCCGTGTCGCTGCCACCCCTGGTCGAGCCGGCCGCCGAGCTCACCGTAGACGAGGTCCGCAGGTACTCCCGCCACCTGATCATCCCGGACGTCGGGATGGACGGGCAGAAGCGGCTGAAGAACGCCAAGGTGCTGTGCGTCGGTGCCGGCGGCCTCGGTTCGCCGGCGCTGATGTACCTGGCCGCCGCCGGCGTGGGCACGCTCGGCATCGTGGAGTTCGACGAGGTCGACGAGTCGAACCTCCAGCGTCAGATCATCCACAGCCAGGCCGACATCGGCCGCTCCAAGGCCGAGTCGGCCCGCGACAGCGTCCTGGGCATCAACCCGTACGTGAACGTGGTCCTGCACCAGGAGCGCCTGGAGGCCGACAACGTCCTCGAGATCTTCGGCCAGTACGACCTGATCGTGGACGGCACCGACAACTTCGCCACCCGCTACCTGGTGAACGACGCCTGCGTGCTGCTCGACAAGCCGTACGTGTGGGGCTCGATCTACCGGTTCGACGGCCAGGCGTCGGTCTTCTGGTCCGAGCACGGTCCCTGCTACCGCTGCCTCTACCCGGAGCCCCCGCCGCCGGGCATGGTCCCGTCGTGCGCCGAGGGCGGCGTCCTCGGCGTGCTCTGCGCGTCCGTCGGCTCCATCCAGGTCACCGAGGCCATCAAGCTCCTCGCCGGCGTGGGCGACCCGCTGGTCGGCCGCCTGATGATCTACGACGCCCTGGAGATGCAGTACCGCCAGGTCAAGGTCCGCAAGGACCCGAACTGCGCGGTCTGCGGCGAGAACCCGACCGTCACCGAACTCATCGACTACGAGGCGTTCTGCGGCGTCGTGTCCGAGGAGGCCCAGGAGGCGGCGGCCGGCGCGACGATCACTCCCAAGCAGCTCAAGGAGTGGATCGACGAGGGCGAGGACATCGACATCATCGACGTCCGCGAGCCGAACGAGTACGAGATCGTCTCGATCCCCGGCGCGCGCCTGATCCCCAAGAACGAGTTCCTGATGGGCACCGCCCTCCAGGACCTCCCGCAGGACAAGCGGATCGTCCTGCACTGCAAGACGGGTGTCCGCAGTGCGGAAGTCCTCGCCGTGCTCAAGTCCGCGGGCTTCGCGGACGCGGTGCACGTCGGCGGCGGCGTGATCGGCTGGGTCCACCAGATCGAGCCCGGGAAGCCGGTCTACTAGGGCGTGTGCCCGGAGGGCCCGGCCCCCGCCGGGGCCGGGCCCTCCGGCGTCACTTCTTGCAGACGGTTCCGGACTTCGGCACCCGGCCGTCCAGGAGGTACGCGTCCACGGCCTTCTTCACGCACGCGCTGCCGCCGTTGTAGGCGCCGTGGCCCTCGCCCTCGTACGTCAGCTCCACGCCGACCCCGCCGCCGAGCCCCTTCACCATGGCCCGCGCGCCCTCGTACGGCGTGGCCGGGTCGCCGGTGTTGCCCACCACCAGGATCGGCGCCGCGCCCGGCGCGGAGACGTCCGGGTGCTCCCAGGTCCCGGCCACCGGCCACTGCGAGCAGCTCGCGAGCGACCAGCCCATGAAGTCGCCGAAGACGGGGGACGCCTCGCGGAACCGGCCGAGCCGTTCCTTCGCCTGCCCGAGGGTGTAGCGCTCCTCGTAGTCCACGCAGTTGACGGCGGCGTTGGCGGCCTGGACGTTGCTGTACGAGCCGTCCTGGTTCCGCCCGTTCATCGAGTCCGAGAGGGAGAGGAGCAGCGCGCCGTCGCCGCCCTCGGCCGCTTCGAGGCCCTGCTCCAGGTAGGTCCAGAACTCCTTCGAGTACAGGGCCTGCGCGATGCCGTTGGTGGCCTGCGTCTGGGTGAGCCTGCGGTCCCCGATGCCGGTGATCGGCTTCTTGTCGAGGGACGCCAGCAGGTCCGTGACGAAGGTCTCGACCTCGGCGACGCTCGTGCCGGGCAGCGCGCACTCGTCGCCGCGCTCCACGCAGTCCCGGGCGAAGTTGTCCAGGGCCAGCTGGAAGCCCCTCGCCTGGCCGAGGGCCCCCTCCTCGACGCCCGCCCCCGGGTCCACCACGGCGTCGAAGACGGCCCGGCCGACGTTCTTCGGGAACAGGTGGGCGTAGACCCCGCCGAGCTCCGTGCCGTACGAGATGCCGAAGTAGTGCAGCTTCTCGTCGCCGAGGACCCGGCGCATCAGGTCCATGTCCCGGGCGGCGTTCTCGGTGCCGACGTGCGGCAGGACGGTGCCCGCCTCCTTCTCGCAGCCGGCCGCGTACTTCTTCTGCGCGTCCGACAGCGTCCGCTCCTCGGCCGCGTCGTCGGGCGTGAAGTCCAGCGCGTAGTAGGCGTCCAGCTCCTTGTCGCCGGCACACTCCACGGGGACGCTGCGGCCCACCCCGCGCGGGTCGAAGGAGACCAGGTCGTAACGGCTCCGCAGGGTCTCGTAGTCCTCGGCGAAGCCGGGCAGGCCGGTGACGCCGGAGCCGCCGGGCCCGCCGAAGTTGAAGACGAGCGAGCCGATCCGCCGGGCGCCGTCCCGGGCCCGGGCCCGGATGAGGGCCAGCTCGACGGTCTCGCCCTCCGGCTTCGACCAGTCGAGCGGGGCCCGCAGGAAGGAGCACTCCCAGGCCCCGCCGCCGGGCGGCGGGGACGGCGCGGGCCCGCCGCCCTCGGCGGGGGACGGCGGCGGGCACGGGTTCCAGGACAGCTTCTGCGCCGCCAGCGCCGGGAGCCCGCCCGAGACGGACGGCTCCGGCGGGTCGCCGGCGTCGTTCCCGCCGCCCGAGCACCCGGCGGCGAGCAGCACGGTGGTGACGGTGAGCAGGGCGACGCGCTGGGCTGCGGAGATCGGCATGGACCCATGGTGGTCCCCCGCCCCCGCCGTCGCGCGGGACGGGGGTCCATGCGGGTGGCCCCGGGCGTGCCGGGACCCGGACGGGCCCCGGCACGCGTCACAGCGCCTCGCGCCGCGTCAGCCAGTTGAAGCAGAGCCAGCCCGGCAGGACCGGCAGCCACAGGGTGAGGAGACGGTAGAGGAGCACCGCCGGGGTCGCGACCTCCAGCGGGAGGCCCCCCACCGTCACCAGGCCGAAGGTCAGCGCGCCCTCGACCGCGCCGACACCGCCCGGCGTCGGCGCCGCCGAGCCGAGCGCGTTGCCCGCGAGGAAGACGACGGCCACGCTCGCGTAGCTGAGGGACTGGTTGTCGTGGCCGAAGGCCCGGATCGAGGCGTCCAGGCAGAGCACGAACGCGCCGGTGAGCAGCAGCATCCCGCCGATGCCGGTCAGCAGCTTCATCGGCCGCTGGAGCACGTCCAGCATGCGCGGCACCACGCCCGCGAAGAGCGAGCGCAGCCGGGTGGACACGAACTTGCGCAGGAACGGGATGGCCGTCACCACCAGGACGAGCACCGCGACCGTGAGCAGTCCCGCGATGACCGTCCTCGACGGGGTGAAGGTCTGCGACTTCTCCGTCCCCGTCAGGTAGCCGAAGGAGAGCAGCAGCAGGACGTGCGCCCCGAGGCCGAAGAGCTGCGAGGCGCCGACGCTCGCCACCGCGAGGCCGGGCCGCACCCCCGAGCGCTGGAGGAAACGGGTGTTCAGGGCGACGCCGCCGACCGCCGCCGGGGCGACGATCTTCACGAACGAGCCGGCGACCTGCGCCACCACCGTCCGCCAGAACCCGACCCGCTCGGGCACGAACCCCAGCAGGCTCATCGCCGCCGCGACGTAGCTCAGCGCCGAGAACAGCACCGCGGCCGCCACCCACCGCCAGTCCGCCTGGCTGATCGTCGAGAGCGGGGTGCGGGCGATCTGCGAGAGCAGGAAGTACGCGGCGACCGCGCCCGCGATCAGACTGACCAGGGTCCGCGGCTTGATCCGCTCCAGGCGCACCGGCTCCACCGGGGCCTGCGGGCGGATCAGCAGCACCTGCTGCCGGATCTGGACGAGCAGGTCCTCCTCGCGGGCCTCGTCGAGCGCCGTGTCCAGGGCCTGCTTCTCGGCCTTCTTGTCCGCCTTCCGCTCGGCCTTCTTCTCCGCCCGCGCGGCCCTCTTGTCCGCGGCGGCCTCGGCCTTGGCCAGCTCCCGCTCGCGCTTGGCCGCCTCGGAGGCGGCGAGGGCGGCCTCGCGCTCCCGCGCCGAGCGCTCCCGCGCCAGCTTCCGCAGCGTCGCGCGCGTGGAGCGGCTCAGCGCGATCGGCTGGAGCAGCGGCAGGCAGTCCGCGACGGTGTCCGGGCCGAGGACCTCCACGGCCGCCGCGACCGCCCGCTCGGCCCCGATCCGCAGCCCCAGGGTGGTGAGCAGCTGCGCGATGTCCATCCGCAGGACCAGGTCGCCGGCCGCGATCTCGCCGCCCCGCAGCTCGGTCAGGATCACCTTGCCGGAACGATCCACCAGGATGGCGTCCCCGGTGAGGCGGCGGTGCGCGATCCGGCGCGACTGGAGCGCCTTCACCTGCCGCCAGGCGCTGCGGGCCAGCTCGCCGGTGATCTCGTGGTCGTCCAGCGAGTCCAGGCTGCGGCCGCCGGTGTGCTCGTACACCAGCATCACGGCGTCCGGGCCGAGTTCCGAGGTGGCGATCAGCTTCGGCGCGTTCGCGCCGGCGGCGATCGCCGCGTACGCGAGGAGCGCCTCCTGCTCCAGGGCCTGGCGCAGCGAGACGATGGAGCGGCGGGTGGTGATCGTCCGCAGGGTGATCCGCCGCCACACGCGGTAGAAGAAGCCGTGCGCCTGCTGCTCCCGGTCGACCACGGTGACGTCGAGCGGCGGTCCGGCCTCCAGGGTCACGATGTAGCGGCGGCCCCGGTCCCCGTTGTCCGCCGAGTCGGGCACGCCCTCCGAGCGCAGCGCCGTCACCGGCCGGAAGCCGACCCGGCGCAGTCCGGCGAGGAGGGTCTGCCCGGTGGGCCGGACGTTCGGGGAGCCGACCGCGTACAGCGTGCCGTACGCCACCGACCAGCCGATGAGCACGGTCAGGACGATCGAGAGCGCCGTGGTGTACCCGGCCACCAGCATGGTGAACGCGTCGAGCAGCAGCACCGCCCAGAGCGCGATCCGCCAGCGGGGACGGCGGGCCATGCCCACGGCGGTCATGTACGCGATGACCGGGGCGAGGTAGTTGTGCACCGGGTCGGTCAGCCCGCCGCCGGACTGCGGCTGGGTCAGCGCGTCCCGGATCGTGCCCCGGACGGTGCCGGGCACGGCCTGGGCGACCCAGAGGTCGGTGGCGAGGGTCACGCCGTGGGCGAGGACGGCGGCGAGGACGCCGTCCGCGATGCGCAGCCCGTCCCGCTTGACCAGCCGCTCGACGGCGAAGGCGACCGGGACGAGGAGGACGGCGATGGAGGAGACGAGGCCGGCGATCCTGACGAAGACGTCCGGGGCGCCGAGGGCCCCCGCGTTGATGTCCTTCTCCAGGCCGGAGGTCGTCGCGTGGGCGAACGCGGCGACGGCCAGGACGAGCCCGATCGCGAGCAGGCCGGCGAGCAGCCGCATCAGGTCGGAGGGCCGGTGGACGCGGGCGGCGAGCAGCGGTTCGTCACCGGAGACCCGCTCGGGCACGTCGGTCTCGCCTCCCCTCGGAGGCTGCGTGTCCTGCCCCATCACCCTGTCCGTCTCCGCATGCGCGCCGTCTCGTTCCCGCTCTTGTTCCCGTGCGTGTCGCTCTTGCGTTTCTTGTCGTTCTTGTCGTTCTTGTTGCTCTTGATCTCGTATCACCAGTCACCGCCCGCACGATGGTGGCACGAAGAGCAGCCGCGCGGAGGCAGCAGGGCCATGTCGGTGGGATGGGGGAGGATGGGACGGACGAGTCTGGAGGAGCCCGTGGGGGAGGCCGGAGAAGTGACCGAGCACGGCGGAGGGACGCCCGGGCCCGGCGGGGAGCCGCCCGCGTACCCCGCGTACGCGGAGCGGGTGCTCGACGTCGCCGACGCGATCCCGCCCGGCCGCGTGATGACCTACGGCGACGTCGCCGAGTGGCTGGGCGAGGGAGGACCGCGCCAGGTGGGCCGGGTGATGGCCCTGTACGGCGCGGCCGCGCCGTGGTGGCGCGTGGTCCGCGCGGACGGCACCCTGCTCCCCGGCCACGAGCGGCGGGCCCTCGCGCACTACCGCGAGGAGGGCACCCCGCTGCGCCCCGCGGGCCCCGCCGCCGGGGGGCACGTGCCCAGGATCGACATGCGGCGGGCGCGCTGGGACGGCGCCGGGGCCCCGGACGGGGACGCCGGCGTGGGTGCCGGAACTCACACGTGAGGACATCGGCCCAGGAGGCGCGGCCGGGGCCGGGCGGACGGGCCCGGCCCGGCCCGTCGCGCGGCGCCGCGCACGGCTCGCCGCCGCCCCGCTTCGCGTAACGTCGTCGTTCGCGTCTTCCGGGACGGCCGCTCCGCACGGCCGCCTCACCCGCACCACCACACCCACCAGGACCGGCGAACCACGTGAGCTCCTCCTCCACCACCCGGCGTACGCCGCCGCACCAGGGACAGCCGCACCCGGGCCCGGGACGGCAGCGGACCCCGGGCGCGTACCGGCTGGTGCGCACCGCACCGGCCCCGCCGGGTCCCCCTCAGCTGGACGCGGCACAGCGGGAAGTGGTTGAGCACACCGGCGGACCGCTCCTCGTCCTCGCCGGCCCCGGCACCGGCAAGACGACGACGCTGGTCGAGTCGGTCGCGGCCCGCGTGGAGAAGGGCGCCGACCCCGAACGCCTCCTCGTCCTCACCTTCAGCCGCAGGGCCGCCGTCGAACTCCGCGACCGCATGGCGGTCCGGCTCGGCGGCCGCCGCCCCCCGCAGGCCACCACCTTCCACTCGTACTGCTACGCCCTGATCCGCGCCCACCAGGACGCCGACCTCTTCTCCGAACCGCTGCGGCTGCTCTCCGGACCCGAGCAGGACCTCGCGGTGCGCGAACTGCTCGCCGGCCAGATCGACCTGGAGAGGAACGGCCTCGGCGGCATCCGCTGGCCCGACGACCTGCGCGCCTGCCTCACCACCCGGGGCTTCGCCGACGAGGTGCGGGCCGTCCTCGCCCGCTCGCGGGAGCTCGGCCTCGGACCGGACGAGCTGGCCCGCTTCGCGGAGCGGGTCGGCCGCCCCGACTGGAAGGCGGCGGCCGGCTTCCTCGCCGAGTACCTCGACGTCCTCGACCTCCAGGGCGTCCTGGACTACACGGAGCTGGTGCACCGGGCCGTGCTGCTCGCCGGGAGCGTCACGCTGCCCGCGTACGACGCGGTGTACGTGGACGAGTACCAGGACACCGACCCGGCCCAGGTCCGGCTGCTGCGGGCGCTCGCGGGCGGCGGCCGGAGCACGGTCGTCGCCTTCGGCGACCCGGACCAGTCCATCTACGCGTTCCGGGGCGCCGACGTGAACGGCATCCTCGACTTCCCCGACTCCTTCGGCGGCGCGCCGGTCCGCGTCCTGCGCACCTCCCGCCGCTCCGGGGCCCGGCTCCTCTCCGCGACCCGCCTGCTGGCGCAGCGGATGCCGGTGCCCCGGCTGCCCGCCGAGAAGGTCCGCGCCCACCGGGAGCTGACGGCGGTACGGGACGGGGGCCGGGCGGAGGCGTACACGTACCCCACGGCCTCGGCGGAGGCCGAGAACATCGCGGACCTGCTGCGGCGCGCGCACCTGGAGGACGGCGTCCCCTGGCAGGACATGGCCGTCCTCACCCGCGCCGCCGCCTCCCTCCCCTCCCTCCGCCGCGCCCTCACCTCGGCGGGCGTCCCGGTGGAGACGGACGCCGCGGACACCCCGCTCCGCCACGAACCGGCGGTGGCCCCGCTGCTGCTCGCCCTGCGCGCGGTGTCGGGGGCGGGGACGGCTTCCGGGGCGGCCGGGACGGAGAGCGGGGCGGAGAGCGGGGCGGAGGCGGAGCGCGGGACCGGAACCGGGGCGGAGAACGGGACCGAGGCCGAGGCCGAAGCCGGGGCGGAGAGCGGGACCGAAGCCGAAGCCGGGGCGGAGAGCGGGACCGAAGCCGAAGCCGGGGCGGAGAGCGGGACCGGAACCGAAGCCGGGGCGGAGAGCGGGACCGGAACCGAAGCCGAAGCCGAAGCCGAAGCCGGTCCCGGCGGCCACGGCGACGGCGGTTGGCTCGACACCGAGACCGCCCTCGCGCTGCTCGCCTCCCCGCTCGCCGGCGTGGACCCGGCCGACCTGCGACGGCTCGGACGGGCGCTGCGGGACGAGGAGCGGGCCGCGGGCAACAAGGTCCCGTCCCCCTCCGACGTGCTCCTCGCCCGCGCGCTCGCCGAACCCGAACGCCTCGTCGCGCACGACCCCGCCCACGCCCACGGCGTCCAGCGGCTCGGCCGGCTCCTCCGGACGACCCGGGCGCTGCTCGCCGCCGGCGGCACCGCCGAGGAAGCCCTCTGGGAGCTGTGGCAGGGCACCCCCTGGCCCGGCCGCCTGGAGCGCGCCGCCCTGCGCGGCGGCCCCGCCGGGCGCAACGCCGACCGCGACCTCGACGCGATCTGCGCCCTCTTCGAGACCGCGGCCCGCGCCGAGGAGCGCGTCGGCGGCCGGGGCGTCCTCAACTTCCTCGAAGAGCTCGACGCCCAGGACATCGCCGCCGACACCCTCACCCGCCGCCCCGCCCGCCCGGACGCCGTCCGGCTCATGACCGCCCACCGGTCCAAGGGCCTCGAATGGGGCCTCGTCGTCGTCGCCGGGGTCCAGGAGGGCCTCTGGCCCGACCTGCGCCGCCGCGGCTCCCTCCTCGAAGCCGACCGCATCGGCCGCGACGGCCTCGCCGAACCCCTCACCCCCGGCGCGCTCCTCGCCGAGGAGCGCCGCCTCTTCTACGTCGCCGCCACCCGCGCCCGCGACCGGCTCGTCGTCACCGCCGTGAAGGCCGCCGCCGAGGACGGCGACCAGCCGTCGCGCTTCCTCGGCGAACTGGGCGCCGAGCCCAAGGACGTCCCCGGCCGCCCCCGTCGGCCCCTCGCCGTCTCCGCCCTGGTCGCGGAGCTGCGCGCCACCACCGTCGACCCGGCCGCCCCGCCCGCCCTGCGCGACGCCGCCGCCCACCGGCTGGCCCGGCTCGCCGCGCTCACCGACGACGAGGGCCAGCCGCTGGTGCCGGCCGCGCACCCGGACCGCTGGTGGGGCCTGTTCGAACCGACGCGCAGCACGGTCCCCCTCCGCGACCGCGACCGGCCCGTGGCGCTCTCGCCCAGCTCCCTCGACAGCCTCGTCAGCACCTGCTCCCTCCAGTGGTTCCTGGGCCGCGAGGTCAAGGCCGACGCCCCCGCCACCGCCGCCCAGGGCTTCGGCAACGTCGTCCACGTCCTCGCCGACGAGGTCGCCTCCGGCCGCACCCCCGCCGACCTCGACGTCCTCATGGCCCGGCTGGACTCCGTCTGGGACGCCCTCTCCTTCGACGCCCCCTGGAAGTCGGCCCAGGAGAAGCGGAACGCGCGCGCGGCCCTCGAACGCTTCCTGAACTGGCACGTCATGGACCGGGGCGGCCGCGCCCCCGCCGCCTCCGAGCAGGACTTCGACGTGACCCTGGAGGCGGGGGAGTACGAGGTCCGCGTCCGGGGCTCCATGGACCGCGTCGAGACCGACGAACAGGGCCGCGCCTACGTGGTCGACTTCAAGACCGGGAAGTCGTCCCCCACCCGGGACGAGGTCGCCCGCCACCCGCAGCTCGCCGTCTACCAGCTCGCCGTCCGCGAGGGCGCCCTGGACGAGGTCTTCGGCGGACGGCGGCCGGAACCGGGCGGCGCCGAACTCGTCCAGCTCCGGCAGCCCGCCCCGAAGAAGGAGGGCGGCGACACCCTGCCGAAGGTCCAGGCGCAGGAGGCCCCGACCGGGGAGTGGGTCGGGGAGCTGCTCGCCCACGCCGCCGGCCGGGTCCTGGACGAGCGCTTCACCCCCACCACCGGCCAGCACTGCGCGACCTGCTCCTTCCGGTCCGCGTGCAGCGCCCGGCCGGAGGGCCGCCACGTCGTCGAGTAGCGGGACGCGGCCGGGGAGGGCCGGCCGCGCCGCCCCGTGCCGGGAACCCCGCGCTTCGCCGGAGCCCCCGTCCGGAACGCCGTGCTCCGCCCCGCGCCCGGCGCCCCGCCGGCACCGGGCACCGGCCCGCGCGTGACGCCCCGTCGGAAAGAGAGGTCGGTCACGCGCGCGGGGGCCCCGCGCCCGGAACTCCCGCGCGCGGGACGCCCGGAACCCCGGCGCGGGGCCCCGCGCCGGGCCGCGCTGTCGGACGGCCCGGCTAGCCTCTTCCGGTGACCGCACGCATCAGCGACCCCGAGGAGCTCAAGGAGCTGCTCGGCATCCCGTTCACCCCGGAGCAGACGGCCTGCATCACCGCGCCGCTCGCCCCGCAGGTCGTCGTGGCCGGTGCCGGCTCCGGCAAGACGACGGTGATGGCCGCCCGCGTGGTCTGGCTCGTCGGCACCGGCCAGGTCGCCCCCGAGCAGGTCCTCGGCCTCACCTTCACCAACAAGGCCGCCGGCGAACTCGCCGAACGCGTCCGCACCGCCCTCGTCCGCGCCGGCGTCACCGACCCGGACGCGATCGACCCCGACAACCCCCCGGGCGAACCCCGCATCTCCACCTACCACGCCTTCGCCGGACAGCTCCTCACCGACCACGGCCTCCGCATCGGCCTGGAGCCCACCTCCCGGCTCCTCGCCGACGCCACCCGCTACCAGCTCGCCGCCCGCGTGCTCCGCGAGGCCCCCGGCCCGTACCCGGCGCTCACCCGGTCCTTCCCGACCCTCATCACCGACCTGCTCGCCCTCGACGCCGAGCTGGCCGAACACCTCGTACCGCCCGAGCGGCTCCGCGCGTACGACTCCGAGCTGCTCACCGCCCTCGCCGGCGCCAGGCTGAGCAACGCCGAGCTGCGCAAGGTCCCCGAAGCCGCCACCGCCCGCCGCGAACTCCTCGACCTCGTCGTCCGCTACCGCGCCGCCAAGCGCTCCCGCGACCTGCTCGACTTCGGCGACCAGATCGCCCGCTCCGCCGAACTCGCCACCACCCGGCCCGAGGTCGGCGCGATCCTGCGCGACGAGTTCCGGGTCGTCCTCCTCGACGAGTACCAGGACACCTCCGTCGCCCAGCGGCTGCTGCTCTCCGGCCTGTTCGGCCAGGGCACCGGGCACGCCGTGACCGCCGTCGGCGACCCCTGCCAGGCCATCTACGGCTGGCGCGGCGCCTCCGTCGCCAACCTGGACGACTTCCCCGAGCACTTCCCGCACCGTGACGGCAGCCCCGCCGACCGTTACGCGCTCTCCGAGAACCGGCGCAGCGGCGGCCGCCTCCTCGACCTCGCCAACGGCCTCGCCGCCCCCCTGCGCGCGATGCACGCGGGCGTGGAGGCGCTGCGGCCCGCGCCCGGCGCCGAGAACGACGGCGGCGTACGGATCGCCCTGCTGCCCACCCACGCCGAGGAGATCGACTGGCTCGCGGACTCCCTCGCCCACCTCGTCCGCACCGGCCGCGAGCCCGGCGAGATCGCCGTCCTGTGCCGCACCGCCACCGACTTCCCCGCGATCCACGCGGCCCTCGTCGCCCGCGACGTGCCCGTCGAGGTCGTCGGCCTCTCCGGCCTCCTCCACCTGCCCGAGATCGCGGACCTCGTCGCCGTCTGCGAAGTCCTCCAGGACCCCGGCGCCAACGCCTCCCTGGTACGGCTCCTCACCGGCCCCCGCTGGCGGATCGGCCCCCGCGACCTCGCCCTCCTCGGCCGCCGCGCCCGCCTCCTGGTCCACCGGGGGAACGAGGAGCCCGACCCCGAGCAGCGGCTCGCCGCCGCCGTCGAGGGCGTCGACCCGGCCGAGGTGATCTCCCTCGCCGACGCGCTCGACACCTTCCTCGACTCCGGCGGCGCCCCCGACGACGGCCTGCCGTTCTCCGCCGAGGCCCGGGTCCGCTTCGCCCGCCTCGCCGCCGAACTGCGCTCCCTGCGCACCTCGCTCGCCGACCCCCTCATGGACGTGCTGCACCGGGTCCTGAACACCACCGGCCTGGAGGTCGAGCTCTCCGCCTCCCCGCACGCCCTCGCCGCCCGCCGGCGCGAGACCCTCGGCCACTTCCTCGACGTCGCCGCCGGCTTCGCCTCCCTCGACGGCGAGGCGACCCTCCTCGCCTTCCTCGGCTTCCTGCGCACGGCCGTCCAGTTCGAGAAGGGCCTCGACAGCGCCCTGCCCGGCGGCGAGAACACCGTCAAGGTCCTCACCGCCCACAAGTCCAAGGGCCTGGAGTGGGACGTCGTCGCCGTCCCCGGCCTGGTCACCGGCCAGTTCCCCAGCGTCCGCGCGCGCGAGTCCTGGACCTCCCAGCCGCAGGTCCTCCCGCACGCCCTGCGCGGCGACGCCGCCACGCTGCCGTCGGTCGGCGCTTGGGACGCCACGTCCCTCGCGGCCTTCAAGGCCGCCATGCGCGACCACCAGCACACCGAGGAACTGCGCCTGGGCTACGTCACCTTCACCCGTCCCCGCTCCCTCCTCCTCGGCTCCGGCCACTGGTGGGGCCCGTCCCAGAAGAAGCCCCGCGGCCCCTCGGACTTCCTGCTCGCCCTGTACGACCACTGCGCGGCGGGCCACGGCGACATCGAGGCATGGGCGGACGAACCGGAGGAGGACGCGGAGAACCCGGTCCTGGCGGACGCGGACCGCGACGAGGCGTGGCCCCTGCCCCTGGACGAGGAGTCCCTCGGCCGCCGCAGGAGAGCGGCGGAACAGGTGAGGGCGCGGCTGTGGGCCCCGCACCCCGAGGACTCCCGGCCGCACCCCGAGGACTCCCGCCCGGCCGACGGGGACTCCCGCCCGGCCGACGAGGACTCCCGCCCGGCCGGGGCGGACCTCTGGCCGGGCGAGGAGGAGCCCTGGCCGGACGAGGAGCCCTGGCCGGACGGGGAGGAACCCGTACGGGACGAGGAGCCCTGGCCGGACGGGGAGGAACCCGTACGGGACGAGGAGCCCTGGCCGGACGGGGAGGAACCCGTACGGGACGGGGAGGCCCTCCCCGGGGACACCCGCGCGGACACGGTCCCGGCGCCGAGGGCCCCCGAGCCGGAGGCCCCCGAGGACCCGGAAGGGGACCGGGACCTCACCCCCGAGGACGCCAGGACCATCGCCTCCTGGGACCGCGACCTCACCGCCCTCACCGCCGAACTCCGCCGCACCCGCGCCACCACCCGGGACGTCCTGCTGCCCCCGTACCTCTCCGCCTCCCAGGTCCTGCGCCTCGCCGCCGACCCCGACGGTTTCGCGCGCGACCTGGCCCGGCCCATGCCCAGGCCGCCGCAGCCCGCCGCCCGCCGCGGCACCCGCTTCCACGCGTGGGTGGAGTCCCGCTACGAGGAGCTGCCGCTGCCCTTCCTCGGCCCGGAGGAGCTGCCCGGCGGCGAGGACTTCGCGGGCGAGCCCGAGATCCTCGACGAGCGGGACCTGGACGAGCTGAAGGAGGCGTTCGCCCGCACCCCGTACGCCCGCCGCACCCCGTACCGCGTCGAGGTCCCCGTCCACCTCACCCTCGCGGGCCGGGTCGTCCGGGGCCGGATCGACGCCGTCTACCGGGACCCGGACACCGGCGCGTACGAGATCGTCGACTGGAAGACCAGCCGCACGCGCACCGCCGACCCGCTCCAGCTCGCGATCTACCGGCTCGCCTGGGCCGAACAGCACGGCCTCGCGCCCGAGGAGGTGGACGCCGTCTTCGTGTACGTGCGGACGGGCGAGACCGCCCGGCCCGCCCGGCTCCCCGGCCGCGCCGGACTGGAGGCGATCCTGCTCGGCGGGGCACCCCCGGACGCCGGATAGGCTCGTGTGCATGAGCGAGACCCCGGACAGCGCCGTCCACGCGATACGCACGTACATCGAGCGGCACCGCGCCGCCTTCCTCGACGACCTCGCCGAGTGGCTGCGCATCCCCTCCGTCTCGGCCCAGCCGGAGCACGCCGGGGACGTGCGGCGCAGCGCCGACTGGCTCGCCGCCCACCTGAAGGAGACCGGCTTCCCCACGGTCGAGGTGTGGGAGACGGCCGGCGCCCCCGCCGTCTTCGCCGCGTGGCCCTCCGGGGACCCGGACGCCCCGACCGTCCTCGTCTACGGCCACCACGACGTGCAGCCCGCCGCCCGCGAGGACGGCTGGCACACGGACCCCTTCGAGCCGGTCGTGGCCGACGGCCGGATGTACGCGCGGGGGGCCGCCGACGACAAGGGCCAGGTGTTCTTCCACACCCTCGGCGTCCGCGCCCACCTCGCCGCCACCGGCCGCACGACCCCCGCCGTGAACCTGAAGCTCCTGATCGAGGGCGAGGAGGAGTCCGGCTCCCCGCACTTCCGCGAGCTGGTCGAGACCCGCGCGGAACGGCTCGCCGCCGACGCCGTGGTCGTCTCCGACACCGGCATGTGGTCCGAGACCACCCCCACCGTCTGCACCGGCATGCGCGGGGTCGCGGACTGCGAGATCGACCTGTACGGGCCCGACCAGGACATCCACTCCGGCTCCTTCGGCGGCGCCGTGCCGAACCCGGCCACCGTCGCCGGCCGGATCGTCGCCGCCCTCCACGACGCCGACGAACGCGTGGCGATCCCCGGCTTCTACGACGGGGTGACCGAACTCACCGACACCGAGCGCGCCCTCGTCGCCGAGCTGCCCTTCGACGAGGCGGCCTGGCTGCGCACGGCCAGGTCCCACGGCACCCTCGGCGAGGCCGGCTTCTCCACCCTGGAGCGGGTCTGGGCCCGCCCCACCGCCGAGGTCAACGGCATCGGCGGCGGCTACCAGGGTCCCGGCGGCAAGACGATCGTCCCCGCCTCCGCCCACCTCAAGCTCTCCTTCCGGCTCGTCGCAGGACAGGACCCGGCCGCGATCGAACGCGCCGTCCGGGACTGGCTCGCCGGACTCGTCCCGGCCGGCATCCGGTACGGGATCGTCTTCGGCGCCCCGACCCGCCCCTGCCTCACCCCCCTCGGCCACCCCGCCCTCCGGGCGGTGGCCGGGGCGATGAGCCGGGCCTTCGACGGCGCCGAGGTCCGCTACACCCGCGAGGGCGGCTCGGGCCCGGCCGCCGACCTCCAGGACGTCCTGGAGGCACCCGTCCTGTTCCTCGGCATCTCCGTCCCGTCCGACGGCTGGCACGCACCGAACGAGAAGGTCGAACTCGACCTCCTCATGAAGGGCGTCGAGACGACCGCTCATCTCTGGGGCGACCTGCCCGCCGCCCTCCACGCCGCCGAGCGCTGAACCCACCCACCGAACCGGGGGAGTAGGAAGCAACCTGTGAGCACCTTGAAGAACGCGCCGGTCTCCGAGAACGCGCCGGCCGCGGAGCACGCGCCGTCCCGGCGGGACGCGCCGGCGGACCGCCCGATTCCGCTCACCGCCCCGAGCGGCATCGACCGCGCCGCCCACCACCGCCTCGACGAGGCGTGGCTGGCGGCGGCCTGGAGCCACCCCACGACCCGGGTCTTCGTGGTCTCCGGCGGACAGGCGCTGATCGACGACCGGCCCGACGGCACCACCGAACTCGTCATGACCCCGACGTTCGAGGCCCCGGTCACCGAGACCCACCGCTACTTCCTGGGCACGGACACCGAGGGCGTCTCCTACTTCGCGCTCCAGAAGGACTCCCTGCCCGGCCGCATGGACCAGTCCGCCCGCCCCGCCGGGCTGCGCGAGGCCGGCCTGCTGCTCTCCGACCGCGACGCCGCCCTGATGGTGCACGCCGTGGCCCTGGAGAACTGGCAGCGCCTCCACCGCTTCTGCTCGCGCTGCGGCGAGCGCACGGTCATCGCGGCGGCCGGCCACATCCGCCGCTGCCAGGCGTGCGGCGCCGAGCACTACCCGCGCACCGACCCGGCGGTGATCATGCTCGTGACGGACGAGGAGGACCGGGCCCTGCTCGGCCGCCAGGTCCACTGGCCGGAGGGCCGCTTCTCGACCCTCGCCGGCTTCGTCGAGCCGGGCGAGTCCATCGAGCAGTCGGTGGCCCGTGAGGTCTTCGAGGAGGCCGGCGTCACGGTCGGCGCGGTCGAGTACGTCGCCAGCCAGCCCTGGCCGTTCCCGTCCAGCCTGATGCTGGGCTTCTTCGCCCGCGCCACCTCCGCCGAGATCTCCGTGGACGGCGAGGAGATCCACGAGGCCCGCTGGTTCTCCCGCGAGGACCTGGCCGCCGGCTTCGCGTCCGGCGAGATCCTGCCCCCGTACGGGATCTCCATCGCCTCCCGCCTGATCGAACGCTGGTACGGCAGCCCCCTCCCGAAGCCGGGCGGCGCGGTCTGACCCGTCCCGCGCACGACGAGAGCCCCTGCCGGACGCACGGTCCGGCAGGGGCTCTTTCCGGTCACCCCGAAGGGTGGCGGGGGCTCAGGCGCCGATCTTCTCCTTGACCTGCGCGAGGCTCGGGTTCGTCAGGGTCGAACCGTCCGGGAAGAGCACGGTCGGCACGGTCTGGTTGCCGCCGTTGGCCTTCTCGACGAACGCCGCCGAGTCCGGGTCCTGCTCGATGTTGATCTCCGTGTACGCGATGCCCTCGCGGTCCATCTGGCTCTTCAGCCGACGGCAGTAGCCGCACCACGTGGTGCTGTACATCGTCACAGTGCCCTGCATGGCCAGGCGCTCCTCTGGTGTCGCTTCGATAGCTGGCGGGTCCGAGAAGGAGAACGCGCGCCCCGCCCGTACCATTCCCGGCCCTCCGCCCGTACGTGTCGTCGGATCAGTACGACCGGCGCCCCCGCCTGTGGACAACCCTCCGCACCCGCCTCCCGGGACCTGGCAGCATGGCGGGGTGACAGCAGCAACGCACTCCACTCTTTTCCCACCGGTCCCGGAGACGGCCGACGCGGTGCTCGACGGGCTCGACCCCGAGCAGCGCGAGGTCGCCCTCGCCCTGAACGGCCCGGTGTGCGTGCTGGCGGGAGCCGGCACGGGCAAGACGCGGGCCCTCACCCACCGGATCGCGTACGGGGTGCGGGCGGGCATGCTCCAGCCCTCGAGCGTCCTCGCCGTCACCTTCACCCACCGCGCCGCGGGCGAGATGCGCGGCCGGCTCCGCCAGCTCGGCGCGGGCGGCGTCCAGGCCCGCACCTTCCACTCCGCCGCCCTCCGCCAGCTCCAGTTCTTCTGGCCGAAAGCAGTCGGTGGCGAGCTGCCCCGGCTCCTGGAGCGGAAGGTCCAGCTGGTCGCCGAGGCCGCGGCCCGCTGCCGCGTCCGGCTCGACCGGAACGAGCTGCGGGACGTCACCGGTGAGATCGAGTGGGCCAAGGTCACCCAGACCGTCCCCGCCGACTACCCGGCCGTCGTCGCCAAGGCCCTGAGGGACGCCCCCCGCGACCCGGCCGAGATCGGCCAGATCTACGCCATGTACGAGCAGCTCAAGCGCGACCGCTCGGTGATCGACTTCGAGGACGTGCTGCTGCTCACCGTCGGCATCCTCCAGGACCGGCACGACATCGCGGACCAGATCCGCCGCCAGTACCAGCACTTCGTGGTGGACGAGTACCAGGACGTCTCACCGCTCCAGCAGCGGCTGCTCGACCTGTGGCTGGGGGACCGGGACGACCTCTGCGTGGTCGGCGACGCGAGCCAGACCATCTACTCCTTCACCGGAGCCACCCCCGAACACCTGCTGAACTTCCGCACCCGGCACCCGGGCGCCACGGTGATCAAACTGGTCCGGGACTACCGCTCCACCCCGCAGGTCGTCCACCTCGCCAACGGACTGCTCGGCCAGGCCCGCGGCCGGGCCGCCGAGCACCGTCTGGAGCTGATCTCCCAGCGCGACCCGGGCCCCGAGCCCGTCTACGCGGAGTACGCCGACGAGCCGACCGAGGCCGAGGGCACCGCCCGCCGCATCCGCGACCTCATCGCCTCGGGCGTCCCGGCCGGCGAGATCGCCGTCCTCTACCGGATCAACGCCCAGTCCGAGGTCTACGAGCAGGCCCTCGCCGACGCCGGGGTGCCCTACCAGCTCCGCGGCGCCGAGCGCTTCTTCGAACGCCAGGAGGTGCGGGAGGCGGGCATCGCCCTGCGCGGCGCGGCCCGCGCCGGGGGCAACGACTCCCTCCTCGACGACGCCGAGGACCTGCCCGCACAGGTCAGGGCGGTCCTCTCCACCAAGGGCTGGACCACCGAGCCGCCCGCCGGCTCCGGCGCCGTCCGCGACCGCTGGGAGTCCCTCGCCGCCCTCGTCCGGCTCGCGGAGGACTGCGCCCGCGCCAGGCCCGGGGCGACCCTCTCCGACCTGGTCGCCGAACTCGACGAGCGGGCCGCCGCCCAGCACGCCCCGACCGTCCAGGGCGTCACCCTCGCCTCGCTGCACGCGGCCAAGGGCCTCGAATGGGACGCCGTCTTCCTGGTCGGCCTCACCGAGGGCATGATGCCGATCACCTACGCCAGGACCGACGAGCAGATCGAGGAGGAGCGGCGCCTGCTGTACGTGGGCGTCACCCGCGCCCGGGTCCACCTCACGCTCTCCTGGTCGCTCTCCCGCTCCCCGGGCGGCCGGGCCTCCCGGCGCCCCAGCCGCTTCCTCACGGGGCTGCGGCCCGGATCGGGCTCCCGCGCGGGCGCGGCCCCCGGCGGCGCCCCGGGCTCCGTCGAGCGGGGCGCCGCCACCCGCCGGCGCGGGCCGCGCGGCCCCGTCCGCTGCCGGGTCTGCGGCACGACCCTCACCGAGGCGGGCGCGATGAAGCTGATGCGCTGCGAGGAGTGCCCCTCGGACATGGACGAGGGTCTGTACGAGCGGCTGCACGACTGGCGCGCCGAGCGCGCGAGGGAGCTGGGGCAGCCCGACTACTGCGTGTTCACCGAGAAGACCCTGATGGCGATCGCCGAGCGGGTCCCCACCACGGACGGGGAACTCGCCTCGATCTCCGGTGTCGGCGTCCGCAAGCTGGGCCGCTTCGGAGCCGATGTCCTGGCCATCTGCGCAGGTGGGGAGAGGGGGACGGAGGGCGGGGAGGCATGAGGGAAACTCGTCGCGAAAATAGTTTGCGCCCGCCCCGTCAAGCCCCATAGGTTCTTAACCACGGAAACGGAGGCTTCTTCGAAGCCCTGTCTTCGTGCTGTACTTGTCCAAATAAACATGAGGGTCCGGCTCGCACCCGAGCCCTCCGAGACGCCGAGAGGAGGCGATTCCAGTGATCAGCTACACCACCCAGACCAGCACCGCCAGCTTCGTCAGCACCGCCAAAATGACCGATCGCTCGGTCGTCTCCGCCTGCACGCTCGGCCTCTCCGCCTCGGCGTTCACCGGCACCGGTCTGCCCTTCGCCGGCCTCTCCTTCCTCGGCATGCCCGCCGTGGAACTGCGGCCCGTGGTGGACCTGCGCGACGAGCGACCGACCAGGGCACGGGAAGCAGGAGCGGCAGCCAAGGCGAACGCCTATGGCTTCGCGGCGACCGGTGCCGGCATTCAGCAGCAGACGCAGCACCACACGATGTGGGCCTTCCGTGGGCTCGAACCCTGGAGCGATCCAGCCTGATCCATGATCAGGCAGGCGCCTTCAGGGCCGCGGAACCCCACCCGGGATCCGCGGCCCTTCTGTTTGTCCCCGAACGGGGACGACCCCGTCCCCGTCCGGGACGGCGGGGAGAAGGTGCCTCGGGACAGAACCACCCGGTACCAGCCGAAACCCCGGCCAACAGGCCGGAACGACCAGACGAGGAAAGAACACCGTGCAACTCGAAGCGCACGCCCCGTCCGTACCGCCTTCCGCATCGATCTCCCGGCCCGGCCTCACGGAGGACCCCGCTTTGACCCCCCTCACCACGCTCACCGCGCTCGACGACGCCATCGAGAACCTCGGCGTCCCCGTCCCCTGTCGCGCCTACGACCCGGAGGTCTTCTTCGCCGAGTCCCCGGCCGACGTCGAGTACGCCAAGTCCCTCTGCCGGACCTGCCCGCTCGTGGCGGCCTGCCTCGCCGGCGCCAAGGAGCGGCGCGAGCCGTGGGGCGTCTGGGGCGGTGAGCTCTTCGTCCAGGGCGTGGTCGTCGCCCGCAAGCGGCCGCGTGGCCGTCCGCGCAAGAACCCGGTCGCGGCATGAGCGCCCTCGGAACCATCGACCGCCCCCTCACGCACGATCCCCAGAAGCAGGCCCCGATGACCTCGTCCACCAGCGAGCCCGCAGGCTCCGCGACCCCGGCTTTCTCCCCCGCCGCCGCGCCCACCGCGCGTCAGAACAGGACCCGTGAAATGCAACTCATCCCAGAAGCCCTGGCCCGTGCGCATATGAACGAGCGACGGCGCGAGGTCGACGCGGAACGCCAGGCCCTGCGCCTGGTCGCCGCCCGGCGCATGCAGCGCCGAGCCGAGCGCGTCTCGCTGCGCGCCCGGCGCGCGCTGGCCATGGCCGTCATGCACTGACGGCGCCGCCCGCCCGGAACGGACGGGCTCGCGCCCCTGAAGGCGCCCTCGCGGGGGCCGGTCCTCACGGACCGGCCCCTGCGGGGCGTTGTCCGGGACGGTCCCGTCCCCGCCGGGCTATCGTCGGAGGGGTGGACGACGCCCGGACCCCGGAAGAGCCCCTGCCCCCGGAAGAGCCCCTCGCCTGTGCGCGCTGCGGAACGACCGCCGACGCCCCGCCGCTGACCTGGACCTGCTCGGTGGAGAACGGCCGGCGGGTGTACTTCTGCGAGGACTGCGCCCGGGCCCACCTCCGCGCGATCGAGGCCCGGCTCGACTCCTCCTGGTGGTGACCCGGCCGCCGCCACGCCGTTCCGCCCGTGCCGGGGGGACCGGCCGCACTCAGAAGACCGGCCCCGGCGCGGGGCGTTCCGGTGCGGGGCCTATTCCCCGGCCGGGTCCAGGTCCGGTCGCCGCGGTGTGAAGCCCGGCAGCCACTCCTCCAGCTCGTCCCGCAGTCCGACCGTCGCGTTGAGCTGGCAGAGGACCCCGATGGTGCTCAGCGTCACCCGGTGTATCAGCAGGTACGCGGGGGGCAGGTTCAACTGCTTGCCCAACTGGTGGGCGGGGGAGCGGGGATCGGCGATCCGGGCGGCCTGGGCGCGCATCCAGCCACGGGTGAAGACGAAGGAGTCCGCCTCGGCCGGTTCGATGATCGGCAGCAGGTACTCCAGGACCGCGTCCGGGTCGAGGGAGACGGACTCCTTGACGAACCCCTCCTCCCGCAGCAGCGCGTAGACCCTCTCGGCGTCACCGTCGAGAGCCGTCCGCAGGCAGACGCCGATGGTCTCCGGCAGCCCGCCCGGCAGCCGGTCCACGGTGCCGAAGTCGAGGACGCCGAGCCGCCATTCCGCCGGGTCCCCGTCGGCGCCGGGCAGCAGCCGGAAGTTCCCCGGGTGCGGATCGGCGTGGAGCAGACCGGTGCGTGCCGGTCCGGAGAAGAGGAAGCGGGCGAGGAGCTGGCCCGCCCGGTTCCGCTGCGCCTCCGTGCCGTCCGTGATCACCTCCGCGAGGGGGACGCCCTCCATCCACTCGGTCACCAGGACCTGGTCCGACCGGTGCACCACCGCCGGCACCACCACGTCCGGGTCGTCCGCGAACTCCTCCGCGTGCTTCTGCTGGGCCGCCGCCTCCAGGCCGTAGTCCAGCTCCTCGGAGACCCGGTCCCGCATCTCGGCGATCAGCGGTTTGATGTCCATGCCGGGGATCAGCGGTCCCAACAGGCGGGCGAACCGGCTCAGTTGGGCCAGGTCCGAGAGCAGGGCGTCCCCGGCTCCCGGGTACTGCACCTTCACCGCGACCTCGCGTCCGTCGTGCCACACGGCCCGGTGCACCTGCCCGATGGAGGCCGCCGCCGACGGCTTGTCCTCGAACTCCAGGAACAGCTCGCGCCAGTCGGCGCCCAGCCGCTCCTCCAGGACCGTGTGCACCGTTCGCGTCGGCATCGGCGGCGCGGCGTCCTGGAGCTTCGTCAGCGCGGCCCGGTAGGGACCGGCGACCTCCTCGGGGAGGGCCGACTCGAAGACGGACAGGGCCTGGCCGAACTTCATGGCCCCTCCCTTCAACTCGCCCAACACCTTGAACAGCTGCTCCGCCGTGCGCTGCTGGAGCTCGCGCGCGACGAGTTCCGCGGATCTGCCGCCGAGCCGTTTGCCCAGGCCCCAGGTGGCCCGGCCCGCGAAGCCCAGGGGCAACGCGGCCAACTTGGCGGTCCGGGTGACCGCCTTCCGGGGAAGATCAGACATGCGCCCCTCCAAAACCCAGACTGTCGTGCCGCGCAGGGCCGTTACCCCGCCATTGTGTCGTGCGCCCCTCCGGCCGCCGAGACGCGCTCCCCCTTCCCTCCGCGCGCGGCCCCGCAGGGGCAGGCCGGATGGGGTCTCAGCGGCTCCGCCCGCCACTCCAGGAACGGCAGCGACGTCTCCCAGCGGGTGCCCGTGCTCGCCGGCAGGTCCCCGTCCAGAAAGGCGAGGGCGTGTGCGGCGGCCAGCCCCGCCACCGCCGCGGCCAGTCCGACGTCGCAGGCCGGCAGCGGATGCGGGGCGCCCGAGCGCCACTGGGCGAGCAGCCGAGGCCGGACCGGCTCCCGGTCCGTCCGTTCCTCCTGGAGGCACCGGGCGCAGGCCGTGCCGCCCGGCAGCACGAGCGGTCCGACCGTCCCCGTCGCCTCGACGACTCCGGCGTACAGGTGGGGGGTGCCGGTGGAGACCCACGGCGCGGCCGGGAGCGGATCGGGGACGTACGCGCCGAGGCCGTCCCTCGGCGCCACCACGACGAGGGAGAGCCCGGCGCCGCCCCGGTCGCCCTTCCGGCCCTCGCGGACCGCGCCCCGCGACCAGAGGCCGACCAGGCGCCGGGCCGCGGTCGCCCGGCGCTCTCCGGCGGCTTCGGCGGGAAGGCCGCCCGGGGCCGTCTCCCAGGGCTCGACCCGGCCCGAGTCCAGCACCTCGACCACGCCCACACCCGCCGAGGCGAGCAGGGCCGCCACCGTCGCCCCCACCCGTCCGGCGCCCTGGACCCGGACGCGCAGGGCGCGCCGGGCCGCGAGGGTGCGCGCCGCCCGGTCCGGTTCGGGGTGGACCACGGACAGCGAGGCCAGGTCGGCGCGGAGCGGATCGAGGGCCGTGTCCACGGCCCCGGCGGCCGGCCCCGTCCTCCCGGGCCGCCCGGTCGTGGCGTCCGTGAGGAGCCCGGCCGCCTCCAGCCGGCCGAGGAGCGCCTCCAGGCGGCCGTCCGGCAGGCCGAGTGCCCTCGCCTCGGACCGCAGCAGTTCGATCCCCCGGGTGCCGTCGAGCAGTCCGAGCAGCGAGCCGGTCGCCGGATCGACCGGATCGAGCACCACCGCGTGCGCGGGGGTCACGCCGAACTGGACGCAGCGGAGACTCCGCCAGGCCCTCCGCAGCGCCGGTTTCACCATCGGATGCATTTTCCCGCCCCCGTCCGTCCCCATGCGGTGATCAGCGGCCGGTGACCGGTGATCCGGGTCCAGGGAGTGAAGGTTCCCCGAACCGCATTCATGATCGACAACGGCTTTTCCGTCGTCCCGTGACGAGAATGCCCCGGCCCCGCGACAGCCGCCGAAAGTTGTCCACAGGTCCGGGCTATTAGTCATTCGAATGCGGAGCAGGGTGAACCGGGCGTTCCCGAAACCACCCCACCGGCGGGACTTCCACCGCCGTCGGCGGGTAACGTCGGGGCATGCCCGCCGATCCCCAGCCCCGCGTGACCGACGAACCGCCCGGGGACGGGGGAGGGGGCGCGGTCGAGGTCCGCAGGAGCGCGCGGCGGAGGAAGTCCGTCTCCGCCCACCGCGAGGGCGACCGGACCGTCGTGCTCATCCCCGCCCGCATGACGGAGGCGGAGGAACGGCGCTGGGTCGGGATCATGCTGGCCAGACTGGCCGCGAAGGAGAGCAGGCCCGTCCCGGGCGACCGCGAGCTCACCGAGCGGGCGCTGCGCCTGTCCGACCAGTACCTCGGTGGCCGGGCCCGTCCCCGTTCGGTCCGCTGGGTGACCAACCAGAACTCCCGCTGGGGCTCCTGCACCCCCGCCGAGGGCAGCATCCGCCTGTCCCACCGGCTCCAGGGCATGCCCGAGCACGTCGTCGACTACGTCCTCCTGCACGAGCTGGCCCATCTGCTCGTCGCCGGACACGGCCCCGCCTTCTGGCGGCTTCTGGAGGCGTACCCCCGCACCGAGCGGGCGCGCGGCTATCTGGAGGGCGTGGCCGACGCCGAGCGGCTTCCGCGTCCTTCGGCCCCTCGCGAGGAGTGACGGAGCCGCCACGCGCCGGTGCGCGGGTTTCCCGATTTCGTACCGAAAACCGTTCGGCGTGTCTCGATGTCGTACACAGCGGTTAGCCTGGCGCGAGCATTCGCCATTCGGGATGGGGGACGGTCGTTACGCATGGCCAGGGAATTCCAACGCGGCCACAAGGCCAAGATCAGTGATCTGACCGCGGGGACGGATCTGTACGTGGGCGTGCAGATCTCGGCGCCCGGACTGACTTTCGACATCAGCTGCTTCGGGCTCGACGCCGACGAGCGGCTGTCGGACGACCGCTACTTCGTGTTCTTCAACCAGCCGAAGTCGCCCGAGGAGTCCATCCAGCTCCTCGGCGCCCAGGCCGG
The DNA here is from genome assembly GCF_055591945.1 of Streptomyces sp. NPDC041191. Classification (NCBI taxonomy): domain Bacteria; kingdom Bacillati; phylum Actinomycetota; class Actinomycetes; order Kitasatosporales; family Streptomycetaceae; genus Streptomyces; species Streptomyces sp. NPDC041191. The sequence goes on from NZ_JBVIZC010000006.1 coordinate 282,510, forward strand.
CGACACCGAGTCCTTCCGCGTCACCCTCGACCGCGTCCCCGCGCACATCCACAAGCTGTCCTTCACCGCGACGATCGACGGCGCGGGCCAGATGTCCCAGGTCGGCCCCGGCCATCTGCGGATCGTGGCGGGCGGCGAGGAGGTCGCCCGGTACGCGTTCACCGGAGCGGAGTTCTCCACCGAGCGCGCGGTGATGCTCGGCGACTTCTACCTCAAGGACGTCTGGCGGTTCGCCGCCGTCGGCCAGGGATTCGACGGGGGCCTTGAGGCCCTCCTGCGGAACTTCGGCGGCGAGGTCGCCGAGGAGGAGCCCGCCCCGCAGCAGGCGCCCGCCCCCGGCTTCGCCCCGCCGCCGCAGGCCGCGGCGCCCCCGGCCTTCGCCGCTCCCGCGGCACCGGCTCCCCCGCCCGCTCCGGCCCCGGTGCCGGCTCCCGCGTTCGGCGCTCCGCCGTCGCCCGCCCCCGCCCCGCCCGCGCCCCCGGTCCACACGGCGCCCACGATGGTCGCGCCCCTGGCCCCGGCCCCGGTGCCGCCGCCCGCCCCGGCCCCCGCGCCGTACGGACAGCCGCCCCAGCCGCCCCAGTACGGCCAGGTGCCCGGCCCGCCCCCGGGTCACCCGTACCCCGGCCACGGCGGGCCGCCCCCGTACGGCCAGACACCGCCCCCGTACGGGCAGGGCCAGACACCGCCCCCGTACGGACAGCAGCCCCCCGCGTACGGGCAGCAGCCCGGCGGCGTCCCGCAGGGCGTCCCCACCGGTGGCGCCGGACTCGCCGCCGCGCTCGCGCCGTACAAGGAGACCGCCACCGGCGCCCGGTGGACCCCGCAGAACCAGCAGCTCATGCGGGTCGACCTCGCCATGGGCGGCACGCCCGTCCTGGCCCGGCAGGGCTCCATGGTCATGTACCAGGGCAAGGTCGACTTCGGCTACAAGGGCGCGGGTTTCGCCGGCCGGATCGTCGGCAACGCCACCGGCCAGGAGATGCAGCTGATGCGCTGCACCGGCCGCGGCCAGGTCTTCCTCGCAGAGGAGAGCGCCCACCTGCACCCGATCGAGCTCCAGGGCGACGGCATCTGCGTCTCCGCCGAGAACGTCCTCGCGTTCGACGAGTCCCTGCAGTACGAGGTCCGCCGCATCGAGGGCCACGGCATCCCCGGCGGTGCCCTCTTCACCATGCAGTTCCAGGGCAGCGGCACCGTCGTCGTGAAGACCCGCGGCATCCCCGTGGTGCTGCCCGTCACGCCGACCACCTTCGCCGACTGCAACGCCGTCGTCGCCTGGTCGTCCGCCTCCCAGGTGGTCCTCTCCAGCCAGGTGCGGCTCCGCCGCAACGCCTACCCCGGCCACAGCGGGGAGACCGTGAACCTCCAGTTCCGGGGCGCCCCCGGCAACTTCGTCGTCGTCCAGCCCTACGAGGTCTGAGGGAGCCCGAAGCCATGAACCAGCAACTCGCGGGCTACGCCCCGACCCCCGTCGCGGCCCGGATGGAGAACCACGGCCGCGCCATGCTCAAGGTCGCCATGGCGACCGGTCAGGACCTCTACGCCCGGACCGGCTCGATGGTCGCCTACGAGGGCTTCATCACCTACGAGCCCAACCCGCCGGCCGTCCGCCAGTACGCGCAGCAGTGGATCACCGGCGAAGGCACGCCGATCATGAAGTGCGCCGGCGACGGACTGCTCTACCTCGCCGACTACGGCGCCGACGTCGTCGTGATCAACCTGAACAACGACTCCCTGTCGGTCAACGGCACCAATCTCCTCGCCTTCGACGCCCACCTCCAGTGGGGTGTCGAGCGGGTCAAGGGGCTCGCCAAGTTCGCCGGGCAGGGGCTGTTCAACGTGACGGTCTCCGGCACCGGCTGGGTCGCGCTGACCTCGCGCGGCACGCCGATCGTCGTCGACTGCGGCCGCGGCGAGGACGAGACCTACGTCGATCCCGACGCCCTCGTCGCCTGGTCGCCCTCGCTCAAGGTCAAGGGCAAGCGCAGCTTCAAGGCGTCCTCCCTCATCGGACGGGGCAGCGGCGAGGCGTACCAGATGGCCTTCTCGGGCCAGGGCATCGTCGTCGTACAACCGAGCGAGGACAGCACCGACCGCCTGCGGGCCCGGGGCTGAGGGGGAGCGAGAACACACCATGCAGAGCCCGCTTTTCAACCACGCCGAACAGCAGAGCCAGGAGCGCTACGTCGTCCAGAACCCGCAGCTCCTGCGGGTCAGCCTGAACGGCCAGGACGACGTCCTGGCCCGCAAGGGCGCCATGGTCGCGTACCAGGGACTGATCGACTTCGACGGCGAGTACCAGACCGCCAACCAGCGCCGGGCCCGCGCCCGCACCGGTGAGGGGCTCGACCTGATGCGCTGCTCCGGGCAGGGCACGGTCTACTTCGCCAACCTCGCCCAGCACGTCCACGTCGTGGAGGTCGAGCAGGAGGGCCTCACCGTCGACAGCGCCTACGTCCTGGCGCTCGACTCGACCCTCCACACCGAGGTCATCGCCGTCGACAGCCAGTACGGCGTCTCCGGCTCCGGCAAGTACCAGCTCAACATCTCCGGCCGCGGCAAGGTCGCCCTGATGACCTCGGGCCAGCCGCTGATGATGCGGGTCACGCCGGACAAGTACGTCAGTGCCGACGCGGACGCGATCGTCGCCTGGTCCACCGGCCTCCGCGTCCAGATGCAGGCGCAGACGCACAACTCCAGCGTCCGCCGCCGGCGCGGCGACACCGGCGAGGGCTGGGAGCTCAGCTTCCTCGGACAGGGCTTCGCCCTCGTCCAGCCCAGCGAGGTCATGCCCCCGCAACACGCGGCCATCGGCCAGGGCGTCGCCGCCCAGTTCGGGGCCGGACAGCACGGCGCCCGCGGCCAGAACCAGAACAACGCCTGGAGCTAGGGCGTGTGTGACGGAGGGGTGGGGGACGCCATCGGCGTCCCCCACCCCTCCGTCGTGCCCGTCACAGCCGTGCCAGCGTGCCCTCCAGAAGGCGGACCACCGACGTGTCGGCCACGTCCGCCACCTCCTCGTAGGCGTACCAGCGCAGATCGAGGGACTCCTCGCTGATCCGCTCCACCGCGCCGGCCGGGGCGAGGGCCGCGTACTGCACGTCCAGGTGCCAGTGGCAGGGCGGCGGGATCGGGTGCCGGTCGAGCCGTACCGGGCCGCCCGGCAGCAGGGTCAGTCCCGCGATCCCGGACTCCTCCGCCGCCTCCCGCAGCGCGGCCGCCTCGACCGTCGGGTCGTCCGGCTCGCAGTGGCCACCCATCTGGAGCCACAGGCCCAGCTTCTTGTGGAGGGTCAGCAGCACCCGCTCCCGCGCGGGATCGACCACCAGCGCGCTGGAGGTCAGGTGCCCGGCCCCGCACGCCTTGTACATGCCGTCCGGATGCGCGTCCAGATGGTCCAGGTAGACCTGGCGCAGCCGCTCCTGGTCCGCGTCCCCCCGGCCCCCGTACCCCTTCAGTACGAGGACCGCGTCGTCGTGCAGGCTCACCGGTCGCCGTCGCCCTCGCCGGAGCCGTCCTTGCCGGATCCGTCCTCGTCCGTCCCGCCGGGGGCGCCGTCACGCTTCTCACCGGAACCGGAACCGCCCGCAGCCGCCTCGCCCAGCATCTTGTCCAGCTCGGAGAAGTCCAGGTGCTCGCGGTGCACGAAGCCGTCCGGATCGTCCAGGTCGGTCGCCGTCGGCAGCATGTCCGGGTGCTCCCACAGCCCGTCCCGGCCGTCCACCCCGCGCGCGTCGGTGAGCGAGGCCCACAGGCGCGCCGCGTCCCGCAGCCGCCGGGGCCGCAGCTCCAGACCGATCAGCGTCGCGAAGGTCTGCTCGGCGGGACCGCCCGAGGCCCGGCGCCGGCGCAGCGTCTCACGCAGCGCGTCCGCCGAGGTCAGACGGGACTTGGCGGCCTCGTGGACCACCGCGTCCACCCAGCCCTCGACCAGCGCGAGCGCCGTCTCCAGACGGGCCAGGGCCGCCTTCTGCTCCGGGGTGTCCTCCGGCTGGAACATGCCCTGCTGGAGCGCCTCCTGAAGCTCCTCGGGGTGCGTCGGGTCGAGCCGGCCCACCGCCTCCTCCAGCTTCGAGGTGTCGACCTTGATCCCGCGCGCGTACCCCTCGACCGCGCCGAACAGGTGGGCGCGCAGCCACGGCACGTGCGCGAAGAGACGCTGGTGCGCCGCCTCGCGCAGGGCCAGGTACAGCCGCACCTCGTCCAGGGGCACGCCCAGGTCCTTGCCGAACGTCTCGATGTTCAGCGGCAGCAGCGCGGCGCGTCCGGCCGGACCCAGCGGCAGGCCGACGTCGGTCGAACCGACCACCTCGCCGGCGAGCGCGCCCACGGCCTGCCCGATCTGCTGGCCGAACATGGCGCCGCCCATGGAGCGCATCATGCCGATCAGCGGACCCGCCATGGCCTGCATCTCCTCCGGCAGGACGTCGCCCATCGCCGCGCCGACCCGCTCCGCGACCGGGTCCACGAGCTGCTGCCACGCGGGCAGCGTCGCCTCGACCCACTCCGCGCGGCTCCACGCCACGGCGGTGCCCGCACCGGAGGGCAGCGAGGTGACCTGGTCCAGCCAGAGGTCGGCCAGGCGCAGGGCCTCCTGGACCGCGGACCGCTCGGCCGGGCCCACGCTGGCGTCCTTGGTGCCGTCGGCGGTGCCCTGGGCCACCACCTGGCGTGCGATCTGCTTGGCCATGTCCCAGTTCACGGGACCGCCCTCGTAGCTCAGCATCTGTCCGAGCTGCTGGAAGGCCGCGCCCAGGTCGTTGGGGTTCAGCGAGCCGAACATCGCCGCGAACGGATTGTCCGCACCGCCCGCGCCTCCCGGTCCGCCCATGCCGGGCAGCGCCCCGAAGCCGAAGGGGTCGGCACCGAACGGGTTGCCGCCCTGGCCACCGGACCCCTGGCCACCTCCGGCGGGGTCCTTCTTCTTGCCCTCGTCGCCGTCCTCCGGCTCCTCCGGCGGAAGGCCGAATCCGAATGGGGTGTCACTCACAGGTTTCCTCGGCTCGTAGGGCCGCCGGCCTCCTGCCGACGGCGACTGCCCGACCAGGGCCCGACAGGCGGGCCCCGCACACCACCAGCGTAGACATCCGGGCCGGAAACGGGCTCGGTGCTCCGCCGGGGCGTGCCCTGCGGCAGGATGGACGCCACCTGGTCCGTACGCCGTGCGGCGTACGTACTGAAGACAACCGCTGGAGACGCCCGGTGAGTTCCCCAGATCCACAGGTTCGCGGAGCGCGAAACCACTCGTCCCGGTCCGCCGCGCGCGGCCCCGTCGTCGCGGTCACCGGCGCGGCCTCCGGCGTCGGCGACCTGCTGACCAGACGCCTCGCCGCCTCCGAGGAGGTCGGGCGGGTCGTCGCCATCGACGAGCGCCGGGGCGAGGTCCCCGAGGCGCGGTGGCACATCCTCGACGTGCGCGATCCGGCCATCGCGGAGAAGCTGCGCGGCGCCGACGTCGTCGTGCACCTCGCCGTCGACCTCGACCTGGAGACCGATCCCGCCGCCCGGACGGCCTACAACGTGCGCGGCACGCAGACCGTCCTGACCGCCGCCGCGGCGGCCGGGGTCCACCGGGTGGTGCTCTGCACCTCCGCCATGGTCTACGGCGCTCTGCCCGACAACGACATCCCGCTCTCCGAGGACGCCGAGCTGAAGGCCACGGCGGAGGCCACCGGCGTCGGCGACCTGCTGGAGATCGAGCGCCTCGGCCGCCGGGCGCCCCGCGCGCACCCCGGACTCCACGTCACCGTCGTCCGCCCGGCCGTCCTCGTCGGCGGCACGGACACGGCGCTCACCCGCTACTTCGAGTCGCCCCGGCTGCTCGTCGTCGCCGGTTCCCGGCCCACCTGGCAGTTCTGCCACGTCGAGGACCTGGTGAGCGCCCTGGAGTACGCGGCCCTGGAGAAGGTCGAGGGCGAGTTCGCGGTCGGCTGCGAGGGCTGGCTGGAGCAGGAGGAGGTCGAGGCGCTCTCCGGAATCCGGCGCATGGAGCTGCCCTCCGCCGTCGCCCTCGGCACGGCGGCCCGTCTCCACCGGATCGGCCTCACCCCGTCCCCGGCGGGCGACCTCGCCTACACCATGCACCCCTGGGTGGTGAGCGTCGGACGCCTGCACGACGCGGGCTGGCGGCCGAAGTGGACGAACGAGGAGGTCCTCGCCGCGCTCCTGGAGGAGGTCGAGGGCCGTCACACGGTCGCCGGCCGCCGCCTGGGCCGCAAGGACGCGACGGCGGCCGGCGCGGCCGGCGCGACGGTGGCGCTGCTGGGTACGGCGGCGCTCGTACGGCAGATGCGGAAGCGGCGCGGGATCTGACCCGCGCGGGTCCCGCACCGGCCGGGGCCCTGCGGACTGGAGGACCCTCCAAGGACGGTCCCGTCCATCGGTCGGAACCGTCCTTCCGGGTTGTCGGCGGCGTACGGCACGATGGGGGCATGGCACTGAGGTCTGACCATCCCGGCGAACGGGCCGCGGACGATCCCATCAAGCTCCTCGCGATCCGGGAGACCCCGCTCTCCGTCGACGAGGTCCTCCGGGCCGTCGGGGACGACGCCTCCGGCGGCACGACGCTCTTCGTCGGCACCGTGCGCAACCACGACGGCGGCGCGGACGTCGACGCGCTGGGCTACTCCTGCCACCCCACGGCCGGGGCGGAGCTGCGCCGCGTCGCCGAGAAGGTCGTCGCGAACCACCCGGTCCGCGCCCTGGCCGCCGTCCACCGGGTGGGTGACCTGCGCGTGGGTGACGTCGCGGTGGTCGTGGCCGTCTCCTGCCCCCACCGCGCGGAGGCGTTCGACGCCTGCCGCCGGCTGATCGACGACCTCAAGCACGAAGTACCCATTTGGAAGCACCAGACCTTCTCGGACGGAACCGAGGAGTGGGTGGGCGCCTGCTAGGGAGGACGGGAGGCAAGGCGGCGCGCCGACGAGCCGTAGCCGACCGCCCGATTTGCGTAACCGCCCCCCGGACGCGAGCGTTGACGACACGGATGAAACAGTCTGCTGATCAACTCACTGGGGATGGGAGGTCGGAATGGCAGCGCTGGCCTGGTTGCTGATTCCGCTTTTCGCAGTCGTCGGCGCGGCGATATGGGGAAGCTGGGCTTCGAGGGACAAGACCATGGGCGACGTGGCCGAACTCGCCGGCTACGCCCGCTTCAGGGACGCGATGGAACGCGCCCACGCTCCCCACGACTCCGCCTCCCCCGGCCCGGCCCTCCACGATCCCGTCCCCCAGGATTCCGCTTCTCACGGTTCCGTCCCCCACGAGCGCGAACCGGCCGCGGCGGCCACCGCCGTCACCACGTCGTCGTCCGGCTGACGCGGTCCCCGTTCGAAGCGGGCCACGCCCGTACGGCGTCCGGGCCCCCGGCCCCCGTGGGAAACCGGTTCCGCAAGGCCCTTCCGCGACTCTCGCGACCCCGGCCCCGCGAGGCCCGGACCCCGTAGGGCCCCGGGCCTCGTACGGCCCCGCCCCACGGGTGTGCTCACAGGCGAGTCCCGTACTGTCGTTCCATGCCACGCCGCACCGCGACGATGCTCGCCTCCACCCTGGTCCTGATCTGCCTGCTCATCGCGGGCGTCCTGATCCCGGTGCCGTACGCGGAGATGAGCCCGGGGCCCACGGTCAACACCCTCGGCGAGGCCAGGGGGAAGCCGGTCCTGCGGATTTCCGGCCGCACGACCTACCCGACCGACGGGCACCTGAACATGACGACGGTCCGCGTCACCGGCGCGAACTACCGGATGAACGCCTTCGAGGCCGTCTACGGGTGGCTCGCCCACGACAACGTGGTGGTGCCGCACGACACGCTCTACCCGGACGGGAAGACCGAGGAGCAGTCCAGCCAGGAGAACGCCGAGGAGTTCAGCCAGTCCCAGGAGAGCGCCAAGACCGCCGCCCTCAAGGAGCTGGGCATCCCCGTGGTCTCCCGGGTCGTCGTCGGCTCGGTGGTCAAGGGCGCCCCGGCCGAGGGCAGGCTGCACGCGGGGGACGTCATCAAGGCCGTCGACGGCGTGCCGATCGCCGAGCAGAGCGACGTCGCCGAGCAGGTGACGAAGCGCAAGCCCGGCCAGAAGGTCGAGTTCACGATCGTTCCCGCCAAGGAGGCGGCCGACGCCGAGAAGGCGCACAAGGAGCCGACCGTCACCCGGAAGGTGGTCGTCACGACCACCGCCTCCGAGGAGGGCGGCCGGGCCGTCGTCGGCATCCGGGCCGGGACCGACCACGTCTTCCCGTTCACGATCGACGTCAACCTGGCGGACATCGGCGGTCCCAGCGCCGGTCTGATGTTCGCGCTCGGCATCATCGACAAGCTCACCCCGGAGAGCCTCACCGGCGGCCGGTTCGTCGCCGGCACCGGCACCATCGACGACAAGGGCGAGGTCGGCCCGATCGGCGGCATCGGGATGAAGCTGGTCGGCGCGCGCGAGGCGGGCGCCGAGTACTTCCTCACCCCGGCCGACAACTGCGCGGCGGCCGCCGCCGACACGCCCGAGGGCCTCACCCTCGTCAGGGTGGACACCATCGCCGACGCCACGAAGTCGCTGCGGAAGCTCCGCGAGGGCGACACGGCGTCCCTGCCGAGCTGCGCGAAGAAGGGCTGACCGGCGGAAGGGCCGCCCCGCGCGCCCGACGGAGACCGGCCCGCGGGGCCGGGACCCGTACACGGGACCCGTACGGACACGGAGGACGTACGCGGAGGACGCCCCCGGACACGGGAGGAGGGGCACCCGGCCGGGCGTCCCTCCTCCCGTCCGCCGGGGCCTCAGTCCTCGAAGGTCGCCGCCAGGGCCTCGGCGAGCCCCGGCACCAGGTCCGGGCCGGTCAGCACCTCGGTCGCCGTGTCCTTCTCGCGCAGCCGGATCGCGGCCTCGCGCGCCCCGCTCCGCAGCACCGCCACGGTCATCCGGACCTCCTGGCGGTCCGGGTGCGCGGCGACCCACTTGGCGAGCTGCTTCTCGTTCAGGCCCTGCGGCACTTGGGCCTCCGCCGACGGCGGCAGCATGAGCCGCTCCACCGTCATGGCGCAGCCGACCACGGCGCCGGGCCAGGCGATCGTGCCGAGGAAGTCGTCGAGCGGCTTCCCGCGCGGCACCTTGTCCTGCTCGATCGGGGTGTAGGAAGCGGTGTCGTCGCCCAGGCCGAGCTGGGAGGCGAGCTTGGGCTCCTGGGCGCGCAGCCGGGCGGTGTCGACCAGGGCGAACAGGCGGGCGGGCTGGTCCCAGCCGAGACCCGACGCGTACGCGTCGATCTCGAGCACCGCGCGGGTGAGGGGGCTCGCGGCCATCGCCGGGCCGGAGGGGGAAACGTTGGACATGACCAATATCCTGCCTCCTCCGCCCCCGAAGACGGGAACTAGGTAAAGCCTCAGTAAGTTGCACCAGTGGGCCCTAGGATCGCGGGGCCTGTTTTCCGGCGCGTCACCAGCACGCGTCGACACCGAGACGCATCAACATCGAGGGGCGCACGTTGGCTTTCCAGATGCCGGACCGCGGCGGAGGCCCGTCAGGGCCAAGGATGAGAGTCGGCCGGCCGTCCCGGCGGGCCCGTACCCTGCTCATGACACTCGGGGTGCTGGCCGTTCTGGCCATGGCGTTCGTGATGTTCGCCGGGTTCTGGACGGACTGGCTCTGGTACCGCTCGGTCGAGTACTCGTCCGTGTTCACCACCACCCTCTGGACCAAGATCGGCCTCTTCGCGGTCTTCGGCCTCCTCATGGCCCTCGCCGTCGGCTTCAACATCTGGCTGGCGCACCGGCTGCGGCCGCCGCTGAGCGCGATGTCGCTGGAGCAGCAGAGCCTCGACCGGTACCGGATGGGCCTGGCGCCGTTCAGGAAGTGGGTGCTGCTCGCGGTCGCCGCCCTGGTGGGCCTGATCGCCGGCGCCTCCGCCTCCGGCCAGTGGCGCACCTGGCTGATGTGGGTCAACGGGGTGTCGTTCGGCCAGAAGGACCCCCAGTTCGGCCTCGACGTCTCGTTCTACGCCTTCGACCTGCCCTGGTACCGCTTCCTCCTCGCGTTCGGCTTCGCCGCCGCGGTCCTGTCGCTGATCGCCGCCGCGCTCACGCACTACCTGTACGGCGGACTGCGGGTCACCAGTCCGGGCGCCCGCGCCACGGCCGCCGCCACGGGCCACCTCTCGGTGCTGCTCGGCGTCTTCGTGTCGCTGAAGGCCGTGGCGTACTGGCTCGACCGCTACGGCCTGGCCGTGAAGTCCAGTGACTTCAAGGCCACCGGCAACTGGACGGGCCTGCGGTACGTCGACGCCAACGCGTACCTGCCGGCGAAGACCATCCTCTTCTGCATCGCCGCGATCTGCGCCGTGCTGTTCTTCGCGACGCTCTGGCGCCGCACCTGGCAGCTCCCGGTGATCGGCTTCGGCCTGATGGTGCTGTCGGCGGTCCTGATCGGCGGCCTGTACCCGGCCATCGTGCAGAAGTTCCAGGTCCAGCCGAACGAGCAGGCCAAGGAAGCCGAGTACATCCAGAAGAACATCGACGCGACCCGCAAGGCGTACGCGATCGACGGGACGAAGCCCGAGAACTACTCGGGCAAGTCGACGGTCAAGGCCAAGGACCGGCTGCGGACGGACGCCGATTCGGCGGCCAGCTACCGGCTCCTCGACCCGAACATCGTCTCGCCCACGTTCCAGCAGCTGGAGCAGAAGCGGAAGTACTACCAGTTCCCGACGACCCTGGACGTGGACCGCTACCAGGGCAAGGACACCGTCATCGGTCTCCGCGAGCTCAACATCAAGGGCATCCCGAAGCGGAACTGGATCAACGACCACTTCACCTACACCCACGGCTACGGCGCGATCATGGCCACGGGCACCCAGACGGACGCCAACGGCTCCCCGGTCTTCACCGAGTCCGGCCTGCCGACCACCGGCACGCTGCCGAAGTACGAGCAGCGGATCTACTACGGCGAGAAGACCGACCAGTACTCGATCGTGGGCGGCCCCCAGAAGGAGCTGGACTACGAGGAGAACGGCGAGAAGACCACCAGCTACAAGGAGAAGAGCGGCGTCAGCCTCTCCAGCACCTTCAACCGCGCGGCGTACGCGGTGGCCTTCAGCGAGCCGCAGATCCTCTACTCCGGGGCCATCGGCGACGGCTCGCGCGTCCTCTACAACCGCACGCCCAAGCAGCGCGTCGAGGCGGTCGCGCCCTGGCTGACCATCGACGGCGACGCCTACCCGGCGGTCGTCGGCGGCCGGATCCAGTGGATCGTCGACGCGTACACGACGACCAACGGCTACCCGTACGCCTCGCGCACCACGCTCGGCGACACCACGGCGGACTCCCTGACCGTCGGCAACCGGCAGCGCGCGGTCGTCGCCCAGCAGAACCAGGTCAACTACATCCGCAACTCGGTGAAGGCCACCGTCGACGCCTACGACGGCACGGTGACCCTCTACGAGTGGGACACCCGGGACCCGGTCCTGAAGACCTGGATGAAGGCGTTCCCGGGCACGGTGAAGCCGAAGTCCGAGATCAAGGGCGACCTCCTGGAGCACCTGCGCTACCCGCAGGACATGTTCAAGGTCCAGCGCGAGCTGCTGACCCGCTACCACGTCACCGACCCCGCGCAGTTCTACAGCGGCTCGGACGCCTGGCAGGTGCCGGACGACCCGACCACCAGGAACGGCAACGCGGTCCCGCCGTACTACCTGAGCATGAGGATGCCCGGGGACGAGGCGCAGCGCTTCTCGCTGACGACGACGTTCACGCCGAACGGCCGGCCCAACCTGGGCGGCTTTATGGCGGTCGACGCCGACGCCACCAGCAAGGAGTACGGCCGGCTGAGACTGCTCCGGGTCACCCAGGACGTGCCCGGTCCCGCCCAGGTGCAGAGCAAGCTCAACGGTCTGCCGTCCGTGGCCCAGTTCGTCCGGGACATGAAGGGCGCCGACTCGGACATCCAGTACGGCAACCTGCTGACCGTGCCGCTGGACGGCGGGTTCCTGTACGTGGAGCCGGTGTACGCCCAGGGGCGGAACGCGCTCTACCCGCTCCTGAAGAAGGTCGCGGTCTCGTACGTGGACGCGGACCAGCCGGAGGGCGACACGACCAAGGACACCACGGTGTTCGAGGACAACCTCACCAAGGGGCTCAACGCGGTCTTCGGGGTGGAGGCGCCGTCGCAGCCGACGCCGCAGCCGCCGGGCACCACGCCGCCGCCGGCTTCGGACGGCGACGCGCTGAAGCAGGCGATCGCCGAGGCGCAGAAGGCGTACGACGAGGGCGAGGCCGCCCTGCGCAAGGGCGACTGGACCGCGTACGGCAAGGCCCAGGCCGACCTCCGGGCGGCCCTCCAGCGGGTCGCGGACGCCGGAGCGAGGGTCAAGCCACCGGCGGGCGGCTGACCTGAGGTTTCTCCACCCCGCGTCGTGATACTGTTACGTCATCGACGCGGGGTGGAGCAGCTCGGTAGCTCGCTGGGCTCATAACCCAGAGGTCGCAGGTTCAAATCCTGTCCCCGCTACTCAGTGAGAACGAGGGCCCGAATCCATAAGGATTCGGGCCCTCGTCGTGTGTCGGCGTGTCAGGGGGTACCGAAGAGCGGTAGGGAAGGGGCGGGTTGGCGTGAGTCGTGTTTGACTTGTCTCTCTGTGGGCATGTCGACAAAACGCCGAGTGACCTCACTGGCTGCGGTTTACCAGATGTGCTCGGGTGGCGGGTGATGCGACGATGGTATTTATGGGGGACAGGGCAACTCTGTTGGAGACAGGGCGGTTTGTGCAGCGGCACGCCAGGAACGCCGCGGACGAGATCATAGAGGCGGTGGGGGCCGCCGGTGCCGCCGTGGGCACCGTCGAGAGCGATGCCGACGCCGAGAACGAGACCGAGACCGAGGCCCGGCACCGCCGTGCCGCCGAACTCGGCGACCTCGCCTCGGTGAGCGCCCTCGGCGCGATGCTGCTGCGTCGCGGCGACCTCGACGCCGCCGAGCCCTACCTGCGCGCCGCCACCGCCGAGGGGGACCGGGCCGCCGCCAACAACCTGGGCGTCCTGCTGCACCAGCGCGGATACGCCGACGAGGCCGCGGGCTGGTGGCGGGTCGCCGCCGTCGCCGGCTCCGCCCCCGCCGCCCACGCGCTCGGCCGCCACCACCGCGAGCGCGGCGACGAACCCGCGGCCGAGTACTGGCTGCGCCAGGCCGCCGAGCAGGGCCACGCCCTCGGCGCGTACGCCCTCGCCGACCTCCTGGAGCACCGCGGCGACATCGGCGCCGAGCGGTGGCTGCGCGCCGCCGCCGAGCAGGGCCACCGCGAGGCCGCCTACCGCCTGGCCACGGCCCTGGAGCGCCGTGCCACCGGGACGACCCGCGGCCCCCACGACACCGGCTCCCGGCTCCCCGTGCCCGGGGCCGCCCCCGCCGGAACGGCCGGCGACTCCCCGGGCGTGCTCGCCGAGGCCGAGCAGTGGTTCCGCCAGGCCGCCGCGCGCGGCCACCGCAGGGCCGCGCTCCACCTCGGCGCCATCCTGGAGCAGCGCGGCGAACTCAAGGAGGCGGGCCGCTGGTACCTCAGCTCCGCGAAGGAGGGCGAGGCCAGGGCCGCCTGCGCGCTCGGCTTCCTCCTCCGCGACGCGGGCGACGAGGAGAACGCCGCCGTGTGGTGGCTGCGGGCCGCCCAGGACGGCGACGGCAACGCCGCCAACGCCCTGGGCGCCCTCCACGCGGCCCGAGGCGAGCAGCAGACCGCCGAGCGCTGGTACCGGGCCGCCATGGACGCCGGGGACGTCAACGGCGCCTACAACCTCGGGCTGCTCTGCGCCGCCCAGGACCGCATCCCGCAGGCCGAGCAGTGGTACCGGCGGGCCGCCTACGCCGGCCACCGCGAGGCCGCCAACGCGCTCGCCGTCCTGCTCCTCCAGGCCGGCGACGCCAACGGGGCCGAGCCCTGGTTCTCCAAGGCCGCCGAGGCCGGCAGCGTGGACGCCGCCTTCAACCTGGGCATCCTCCACGCGGGCCGCGACGACGACCGCACGGCCCTCGTCTGGTACGAGCGGGCCGCCGCCGCCGGACACACCGAGGCCGCCCTCCAGGTCGGCATCGCCGCCCTGCGCGACGGGGACGAGCGGACCGCCGAGCGGCACCTGCGGTGCGCCGCCGGGGGCGGGAGCGCCGAGGCCGCCTTCCGGCTCGCCTCGGTGCTCGACGCGCGTCGCCCCGATCCGGGCCCCGCCGTGCTCGGCGCCTCCCGCGACGAGAAGAGCGAGTGCGAGGAGTGGTACGAGCGGGCCGCCCAGCAGGGCCACCGGCGCGCCCAGGTGCGGGTCGGGATGCTGGCCGCCGCGCGCGGCGACCTGGCGGAGGCCGACCGCTGGTACCGGGAGGCCGCCGAGGCCGGCAGCCGCAACGGCGCCTTCAACCTGGGGCTGCTCCTCGCCCGCGAGGGCAACGAGCGGGAGGCCGCCCTCTGGTGGACCCGGGCCGCCCGGGCCGGCCACGGCCGTGCCGCCCTCCGGCTCGCGCTGCTCGCGGCGCGCCGGGGCGAGCTGACCGAGGGGCGCCGCTGGTGCGCCCGCGCGGTGGAGCTGGGCCCGGCCGAGGTCGCCGAGCGGGCGGCGCGGCTGAGCGAGGCCCTGCACCAGGAGCTCACGGCCTGACGGCCCGGCCCCAGGTCGCCGGGGCCAACGGATTTGCGCCGGCGACGGAGTACCCGTAAGGTGGTGTTCACCGACGCGGGGTGGAGCAGCTCGGTAGCTCGCTGGGCTCATAACCCAGAGGTCGCAGGTTCAAATCCTGTCCCCGCTACTCAGTAGCAGACGTAAGGCCCGCATCCGATCACCTCGGATGCGGGCCTTCGTCGTATCCCGATGTGCATCCGGGAAGAGCGAAGGGGCCCCCGCCCGTGGCGGGGGCCCCTTCGGCGTACGGGTGTCAGGCGGTCGTCGCGCAGCTCGGGCAGAGGCCCCGGTAGGTGACCTCGACCTCGGAGACGGTGAAGCCGAAGCGTTCCGTGTCCGGGAGGTCCGCCAGCGGGTCGCCGACCGGGTGCACGTCGCGGATCGCGCCGCACCGGCCGCAGACCAGGTGCTGGTGCGGACGGTGGGCGTTCGGGTCGTACCGCTTGGCGCGCCCGTCGGTGGCCACCTCGATGACCTCGCCGAGGGTCACCATCTCGCCCAGCGTGTTGTAGACGGTCGCGCGCGAGATCTCGGGCAGCCGTGTCACGGCGCGCGCGTGGACCTCGTCGGCGGTCAGGTGCACGTGCTCCCCGTCGAGGACTTCGGCCACGACGCGTCGCTGTGCGGTCATGCGCCAGCCGCGTCCGCGCAGTCGTTCCAGCAGGTCACTCATGGGACTCAGCGTAACAGTCGGAGGACAAGATCCTGAACGGGTGTGACTTTGGAAGCCAGCTTGATTTGGACAATGTCCAGTGTAGGATCGTGCTCGGCACTGGCCGGAGTCCCCGAGGGACCGGCCGGAGGACAGGACACGCAGGGATGACGCAGGAGGCGCACGTGACGCAGGGACCGCTCACCACGGAGGCCGGAGCTCCGGTCGCCGACAACCAGAACAGCGAGACCGCGGGCGCCGGCGGTCCGGTCCTCGTCCAGGACCAGCTCCTCCTGGAGAAGCTCGCCCACTTCAACCGCGAGCGCATCCCGGAGCGCGTGGTCCACGCGCGCGGGGCGGGCGCCTACGGCACCTTCACGGTCACCCGGGACGTCTCGCGGTGGACCCGCGCCGCGTTCCTCTCCGAGGTCGGCAAGGAGACCGAGACCTTCCTGCGCTTCTCCACCGTCGCGGGCAGCCTCGGCTCGGCCGACGCGGTCCGCGACCCGCGCGGCTGGGCGCTGAAGTTCTACACCGAGGAGGGCAACTACGACCTCGTCGGCAACAACACCCCGGTCTTCTTCATCCGGGACGCCATCAAGTTCCCCGACTTCATCCACACCCAGAAGCGCGACCCGTACACCGGCTCGCAGGAGGCGGACAACGTCTGGGACTTCTGGAGCCTCTCCCCGGAGTCGACCCACCAGGTCACCTGGCTCTTCGGCGACCGCGGCATCCCCGCCTCGTACCGCCACATGGACGGCTTCGGCTCGCACACCTACCAGTGGAACAACGAGGCCGGCGAGGTCTTCTGGGTCAAGTACCACTTCAAGACCGACCAGGGCATCAAGAACCTCACCCAGGAGGAGGCCGACCGCCTCGCGGGCGAGGACCCGGACTCGCACCAGCGCGACCTGCGCGAGTCCATCGAGCGCGGCGACTTCCCGAGCTGGACCGTGCAGGTCCAGATCATGCCGGCGGCCGAGGCGGCGACCTACCGCTTCAACCCGTTCGACCTCACCAAGGTGTGGCCGCACGCGGACTACCCGCCGATCGAGATCGGCAGGCTGGAACTCAACCGCAACCCGGAGAACGTCTTCGCCGAGGTCGAGCAGTCGATCTTCAGCCCCGCGCACTTCGTGCCGGGCATCGGGCCGTCCCCCGACAAGATGCTCCAGGGCCGCCTCTTCGCCTACGGCGACGCCCACCGCTACCGCGTCGGCATCAACGCCGACCACCTGCCGGTGAACCGTCCGCACGCCACCGAGGCGCGTACGCACTCCCGTGACGGCTTCCTCTACGACGGCCGCCACAAGGGCGCGAAGAACTACGAGCCGAACAGCTTCGGCGGCCCGCAGCAGACGGGCCGTCCGCTGTGGCAGCCGGTCCCGGTCAGCGGTTCCACCGGCGACCACACGGCGCCGCTCCACGCCGAGGACAACGACTTCGTCCAGGCGGGCAACCTCTACCGCCTGATGTCCGAGGACGAGAAGGAGCGCCTGGTCGGGAACCTGGCGGGCTTCATCGCCAAGGTCTCGCGGGCCGACATCGCCGAGCGCGCCATCGGCAACTTCCGCAGCGCGGACGACGACTTCGGCAAGCGGCTGGAGGCCGCGGTCCAGGCCCTGCGCGGCTGACGGCAGCCCGCCGAGGAAGGAAGGGGGCCGGCCCCACCCGTATCCGTACGGGCGGGACCGGCCCCCTCGCGCGTGCTCAGGCGGCGGTGCTGTGCGCCGGGATCCAGCAGCGGATGATGTCGCGCACGGAGACGACGCCGACCGGGCCGTGGCCGTCGAGGACGATCAGGTGGCGGAAGCCGCCTCGGGTCATGGCCTCGGCCGCCTCCACCAGGGTCCAGGTGGGCGCGGCGAAGACGACGTCCCGGGTGGTGTGGGCGCCGGCGGTCTCGTGGTCGGGGTCGCGGCCGGCGCCGAGGGCGTCGAGGATGTCGCGTTCGGTGAGGATGCCGACGCCGCCGGAATCACCGTCCTGGACGATGGCGGCGCCGACGCGGCGCGCCGACATCAGCCTCGCCGCCTGGCGGAGGGTGTGGACGGGGCCGATGGTGAGGACCACGGTGCTCATGGCGTCGCGGACGAGCATGGAAGGGACCACCTCCGGTTCGAGAACTTTTTCACAAGTTCACAAGTAGGGGGAGTCTCAGAGTGGCACCGGGGGAGGGGGCCGACAAGAGGGCGTGCGAGGCCCTCCCGGGGGCGCGGGGGACGGCCGGACGTCTCCGGACGCGCCCCCCGGTCCGGGCGGGACGGCCGGCCCCCGGGCACAAGGGGCGGCCTCCGGCCCGCGAGGGACGGCCGGACCCCCTGCGCGCCGCCGGTTCCGGAGGGGCGGTCAGTTCCCCTCGGGCGTCCGCTGGTTCAGGTACGAGAGCAGTTCGCCGTGGAGGAGGCCGTTGGAGGCCGCCGCGCTCCCGCTGTGCGGCCCGTGCCGCCCGTCCAGACCCGTGTACGTGCCGCCCGCCTCCTGCACCACGATCGACACCGCCGCCATGTCCCACAGCGACAGCTCCGGCTCCGCGCAGATGTCCACGGAACCCTCCGCGACCATCATGTACGGCCAGAAGTCGCCGTACGCCCGGGTCCTCCAGCACGCGCGCGTGAGGTCCAGGAAACCGGGAAGGCGGCCCTGCTCCTCCCAGCCGCCCAGCGAGGAGTACGCGAACGAGGCGTCCGCCAGGGTGGCGACCTTCGAGACCCCGAGCCGGGTCGCCGAGGCCAGGCTGCGGCCCGTGTACGCGCCGGAACCCTTCGCCGCCCACCAGCGGCGGCCGAGGGCCGGGGCCGACACCACGCCCACCACCGGCTGGAAACCGGTCTCCCCGGCCTCCATCAGCGCGATCAGGGTCGCCCAGACCGGCACCCCGCGCACGTAGTTCTTCGTCCCGTCGATCGGGTCGATCACCCAGCGGCGCGGACCCGAGCCCTCCACGCCGTACTCCTCGCCCAGGATCGCGTCGCGGGGCCTGGCGCGCTGGAGCTGACCGCGGATCAGCTCCTCCGCCGCCTTGTCGGCCTCGCTCACCGGAGTCATGTCCGGCTTCGTCTCCACCTTGAGGTCGAGCGCCTGGAAGCGGTCCATGGTGGCCGCGTCGGCGGCATCCGCGAGAACGTGGGCGAGACGCAGGTCATCGTGGTAATCGGCCATGGGCGGCACTCTATCCCCGGGCGGTCCCCGGCCGGAGAACCGTCCACGGGCCCCGGCGGCCCATGGGGAGGACTCCGCCGCCGGCACCCGCCGACGTCCTTGACAGCGCGCGGACGCCTGCCGACCCTGAGCGCAGGGCCGCGCACGGGGGCGCACGGGGCCCTGCACCGACACGTACGGTCCGGGAGGCGCCGATGCCGACTGCCCGCGAGGCCCTGCTCGACGCGGCGCTCGCCGCGCTCGTCCACCGGCCGTGGTCCGCCGTGCGGATGGCCGACCTCGCCGCCGCCGCCCGGGTCTCCCGGCAGACCCTCTACAACGAGTTCGGCAGCAAGGAGGGGCTCGCCCGCGCCCTGGTGCGCGGCGAGGCCGACGCCTGCCTCCAGGAGGCCCGGCGGCTGCTCGCCGCGCCGGGCCCGCCCGCGCGGAACCTCGTCGCCCTCGCCGAGTGGATCGTGACCGCCGCCGCCGTCCGGCCGGTCCTGCGGGCCCTGCTCACCGGCGCCTGGGACGCGCGGCTGCCCGCTCCCCGGCCCGCCCGGCCGGGCGCCCGGCCCGCGGCCGTCCCCGCCCAGCGCCGCGCCGACGCCGGGCCGCCCGCGCCGGGAGAGCTGGTGGCGGCGATCGTGGCCTGCGCGGACGAGCGGTGGGCGGCCGGCTGCGAACTCGCCGTCCGGCTCGCCCTCGGCCACGTCGTCGCGCCCCCGGTGCCCTGCGACGCGGCTCCGGGCGCTCAGTGCGCGGAGCCGGAGAACTGGAGGCCGATGACCCCCGCGATGACCAGGGCGATCGAGACGATCTTGAGCGTGGAGACCACGTCCCCCAGGAAGACCATGCCGTAGATCGCCGTCCCGGCCGCGCCGATCCCCGTCCACACCGCGTACGCCGGGCCCACGTCCAGCTTCCGCAGCGACAGCGTGAGAAGGCCGAAGCTGCCCAGGGAGAAGCACGCGAAGGCGATCGTGGGCCACAGACGGGTGAATCCGTGCGAGAGCTTCAGGCAGACCGCGAAACCCGTCTCCAGGAACCCGGCGATCACCACCAGCAGCCACGCCATCGTCAGTGCCTCCCACGCCGTCGGTGACTGCTTCGTCGCACTTGGTGTGATTATGCACTTCTCGGATCCGGACGGGCGGGATTCCACCCGTCCGGGCGTGGAGGGGCCGGCTCAGTCGCCCTCGCGCCGCTCCCGGGTCGAGAGCAGCCGCCGCAGCGAGACGAGCCGTGCCGGATCGGCGTGCCCCTCCGCCACGTACGCGTCGAGGGCGCAGTCCGGCTCGTCGTGGCCGCACGCGCGCGGGCAGTTCTCCGTGCCCGGCACGAGGTCCGGGAAGGCGAGGATCACCCGGGACGGGTCCACGTGGTTCAGGCCGAAGGAGCGCACGCCCGGGGTGTCGATGACCCAGCCGCCCTCCGCGTCGTCCAGGGGCAGGGCGAGGGCCGAGGTGGTGGTGTGCCGGCCGCGGCCCGTGACCGCGTTGACGACCCCGGTGGTGCGCCGCCGGTCCGGCGGGACCAGGGCGTTGACCAGGGTCGTCTTGCCGACGCCGGAATGGCCCACGAACGCGGTGGTCCGGCCCTTGAGGTGCTCGTGGACCCGCTCGGCCGCGACCCCGTCGACGAACTCGTCCCGGGTGGTCACCACGTACGGCACGCCGAGCGCCCCGTACATCTCCAGGAGCGCGTCCGGCGGTGCCAGGTCCGACTTGGTCAGCACCAGCAGGGGGGAGAGGCCGCCGTCGTACGCGGCGACCAGGCAGCGGTCGATGAGCCGGGGGCGCGGCTCCGGGTCGGCGAGGGCGGTGACGATCGCCAGCTGGTCGGCGTTGGCGACGACCACCCGCTCGTACGGGTCGTCGTCGTCGGCCGTGCGCCGCAGCACCGAACTCCGCTCCCCGATCCGCACGATCCGGGCCAGGGTGTCCTTCTCGCCGGAGAGGTCGCCGACGATCGAGACCCGGTCGCCGACCACGGCGGCCTTGCGGCCCAGCTCGCGCGCCTTCATCGCCATCACGGGCCGGTCGCCCACCAGGCAGGTCAGCCGGCCCCGGTCGACGGTGAGGACCATGCCCTCGACGGCGTCCTCGTGCTTCGGCCGGATGCTGGTCCGGGGCCGGGTGCCCTTGCGGTTGGGCCGCTGGCGGATGTCGTCCTCGTCGGTGTGCTTGCCGTAGCGCCGCATGGTTCAGGCTCCGAGCATTTCGGTCCACATCGCCGGGAAGCCGGGCAAGGTCTTGGCCGTCGTCGCCACGTCCTCGATCTCCACGCCCTCGACCGCGAGGCCGATCACCGCGCCCGCCGTCGCCATGCGGTGGTCGTGGTACGTGCGGAAGACACCGCCGTGCAGCGGGCGCGGACGGATGTGCAGACCGTCCTCGGTCTCCGTCACGTCGCCGCCCAGCCCGTTGATCTCCTTGGTGAGCGCCGCCAGCCGGTCCGTCTCGTGCAGCCGCAGGTGCGCGACCCCGCGCAGGGTGGACGGGGAGTCGGCCAGGGCCGCGACCGCCGCGATGCCCGGAGTCAGCTCGCCGACCTCGCCGAGGTCCACGTCGATGCCGTGGATCCGGCCCGTGCCGGTGAACGTCAGACCCGCGTCGGTCAGCTCGCAGGAACCACCCATTCCGGTGAAGATCTCCCGCAGCGCGTCACCGGGCTGGGTGGTCCGCGCGGGCCAGTCCCGGACCGTCACCCGGCCACCGGTCACCAGCGCGGCCGCCAGGAACGGCTGCGCGTTCGACAGGTCCGGCTCGACCACCAGGTCACGGCCGCGCAGCGCGGACGACGTCACCCGCCACACGTCCGGCTCGCCGCCGTGCTCCGGCTCGTCCACCTGGGCGCCGACCGCGCGCAGCATGTCGACCGTCATCCGGATGTGCGGCATCGAGGGCAGCCGCCCGCCCACGTGCCGCACCTCGACGCCCTGGTTGAACCGGGGCGCGGAGAGCAGCAGGGCGCTGATGAACTGGGAGGACGAGGAGGCGTCGATCTCGACCGTGCCGCCGTCCAGGCCCCCGGTGCCCCGCACGGTCATCGGCAGCGCGCCGCGCCCGTCGTCCTCGACCCGGGCGCCGAGCGCGCGCAGCGCGTCGATCACGCCGTGCAGCGGACGTTCGTGCGAACGGGGGTCGCCGTCGAAGCGCACCGGCCCGTCGGCGAGCGCCGCGACCGGCGGCAGGAAGCGCATGACCGTGCCCGCGTTGCCGACGTCCACGGTCGCGGGGCCGCGCAGCGGCGCGGGGACGATCCGCCACGCCTCGCCGGAGCCGTCGGGCCCCACGCCCTCGTCGATCCTCACGCCGAGGGCACGCAGCGCCTCGGCCATCAGGAGGGTGTCGCGGGAGCGCAGCGGACGGCGCAGCCAGCCGGGTTCGGCGGCCAGGGAGGCGAGGACCAGGGCGCGGTTGGTGACCGACTTCGAACCGGGCACGGTGACGGTCGCGTCGACGGCACCGCGCGCGTACGGGGCGGGCCAGGGGTCGGTGGACGGATCGGTGTGCGCGGAAGCAGCTGCGGTCATGTCCCTCACTGTACGGGGGCGTCAGAACCGCAGGAGCCAGCGGCAGCCGCCGATCAGGCAGCAGATCGAGACCGTGTGGAAGAAGAGCAGCCACACCCCGGCGGGGACGTGGGTGAGCCGCGCGAGCTGGTCCGCGTCCGAGTCGGGGGCGCCGCCGCGGCGCCGCTTCGCCTGGAGCTCGAAGGCGGGACGGACCCCGCCCAGGAGCAGGAACCAGACCACCCCGTAGGCGAAGAGCCCCTGCACGTCCGGCCCGGTCAGCCAGGAGACGAGGAGGAGCGCGGCGCCCGTCACCAGGACGGTGAGGACGCCGTACGCGTTGCGGACCATCACCAGCATCGCGAGCAGCAGCGCGGTCGCGGCCCACAGCAGCAGCGTGGTCCGGTGGGTGCCGAGCAGGGCCGCGCCGCCGAGGCCGAGCAGCGGGGCGGCGGGGTAGCCGGCGGCCAGGGTGAGGATCGTCCCGAGGCCGGTCGGGCGGCCCCGGGACACGGTCAGGCCGCTGGTGTCCGAGTGCAGCCGGATCGCCTCCAGGCGGCGGCCGGTGGCGACGGCGACGAGGCCGTGGCCGCCCTCGTGGGCGATGGTGATCGCGTTGCGGGCCGGCAGCCAGAGCCGGCGGAGCGCGACCAGGACCAGCGCGCAGCCGCCGGTGGCCCAGACCAGCCACTGGTCCGGAGCGGGCTGGGTGCCGAGGATCTCGTTCATTCGGCGGGCTGCTCCTCGGTATCGGGCGGGATCGTGGCAGTGTGGCACGCATGTGCGGACGGTTTGCATCGAGTCGACGGCCCGAGGATCTGGTGGAGACCTTCGGGGTGGAGCAGTGGGACCCGGAGGAGACGCTGGCCCCGGACTGGAACGTGGCCCCCACCAAACGGGTCTGGGCCGTACTGGAGCGTCCTGTGAAGGACGCCGGAACCGACGAACCGGTTCGCCAGCTCCGCGTCCTGCGGTGGGGACTCGTCCCCTCCTGGGCGAAGTCGCCGGACGGTGCCGCCCGGATGATCAACGCGCGCGCCGAGACCCTGCACGAGAAGCCCTCCTTCAAGCGGGCGTTCGCCTCCCGCCGCTGCGTCATTCCCGCCGACGGCTACTACGAATGGGTGACCGGGGCGGCCGAACGCGACCTGGAGGTCGAGGGGAAGAAGAAGCGGCCCCGCAAACAGCCGTACTTCGTCACCCCGGCGGACGGTTCGGTCTTCGCGATGGCCGGGCTCTACGAGTTCTGGCGCGACCGGACCCTTCCCGACGACCACCCCTCCGCCTGGTGGGTCACCTGCGCGGTGATCACCACGGAGGCGGAGACCGGACCGCTGGGCGTGGCCCCGGCCGGGGGCCCCGGGTCGCTCGCCGAGATCCACCCCCGGATGCCGTTGATGCTGACGGAGGACCGCTGGGACGCCTGGCTCGACCCGGCGAACAAGGACGTGGAGGAGCTGCGCGCCCTGCTCGCCCCGCCGCCGGAGGGCCTGATGCGGGCCCATCCGGTGCCGACCGCCGTCAGCAACGTCCGCAACAACGGTCCCGAACTCCTGACGGAGCTGGACGGCCCGGAGGAGGACACGCTCTTCTGAACGGCCGCCCCGGCGGCCCGGGACGGCAGGATGGGGGACGTGACGGGAGAAGCGACGCGGTACGAGACGGTCCCCACCGACGCCGGCGAGGCCCGGATCGCCTGGTACGAGGGGCCGGAGGGGACGGACCCGTGGGCCGTCCTCGCCCTCGGCCACGGCGCCGGGGGCGGTGTGGAGGCCCGCGACCTCCGGGCGCTCGCCGGGGCGCTGCCCGCGCGGGGCGTCACCGTCGCCCTCGTCGAGCAGCCCTGGCGGGTCGCGGGCAGGAAGGTCGCGCCCGCCCCCAAGACCCTGGACACCGCCTGGCGCGGCCTCTGGCCCGCCCTCGCGAAACCGGGCCTCCCCGTCGTCGCGGGCGGTCGCAGCGCCGGCGCCCGCGTGGCCTGCCGCACCGGACGCGACCTGGGCGCCCTCGCCGTCGTCGCCCTGAGCTTCCCGCTGCACCCCCCGGGCAGGCCGGAGAGGTCCCGCGCCGCCGAACTCCTCGGCACCGGTCTGCCCACCCTCGTCGTCCAGGGCGGCAACGACCCGTTCGGCCGCCCCGAGGAGTACCCGGACGGCCCCCACCGCCTCGTCGTCGTCCCGTACGGGGACCACGGCTTCGCCCTCCCCAAGCGCGCGCCCCTCGGCGGTGACGAGGCCCTCGCCCTCCTCGTCGACGGCGTCGCGGAGTGGCTCGACGCGCTGCGCTGACGCCCTGTCCGCCCGCGCCCCGGGACCGGGAATGCCGGGCGGGGCGTCTCTGTTGTCCAGTACGTCGTACGACAGCAGGACGACAGCAGGAAGAGCAAGGAGAGGGAGTCCGCCGCATGGGTTCGACCATCTGCCCGGAGCGCGCACGGGGCGCCGACCTCGACTGGACGGTGCTGCCCTCGCCCAAGGGGGCCCCCGTTCGGGCGGCGGGCGGGGCGGTTCCTCGTCTATCCTCCGAAACGAGCGGGTCCACTCCCGGGCTCGCCGACGCGCTGGAGGAGGTGGGTCCGGTCACTGGGACCGACACAGGGACCGACGAAGGCCCCGAGGAGACGACCGGGGAGCGCAACGCGCGCTTCGAGCGGGACGCCCTCGGCTACCTCGACCAGATGTACTCCGCCGCGCTGCGCATGACGCGGAACCCCGCCGACGCGGAGGACCTGGTGCAGGAGACCTACGCCAAGGCGTACGGCTCCTTCCACCAGTTCCGCGAGGGCACGAACCTCAAGGCGTGGATGTACCGCATCCTCACCAACACCTTCATCAACTCGTACCGCAAGAAGCAGCGCGAACCCCAGCGCAGTGCCGCCGAGGAGATCGAGGACTGGCAGCTCGCCCGCGCCGAGTCGCACATGTCGACCGGGCTGCGCTCCGCCGAGTCCCAGGCGCTCGACCACCTTCCCGACTCCGACGTGAAGGAAGCGCTGCAGGCGATCCCCGAGGAGTTCCGCATCGCGGTCTATCTCGCCGATGTCGAGGGCTTCGCCTACAAGGAGATCGCGGACATCATGGGGACACCCATCGGCACGGTGATGTCCCGCCTGCACCGGGGCCGCCGCCAGCTGCGCGGCATGCTCGAGGACTACGCCCGCGACCGCGGACTGGTCCCCGCGGGCGCCGGTGAGACGTCGAACGATCTGAAAGGCTCGGGCTCATGAGCTGCGGAGAGCCGCACGAGACGGACTGCTCGGAGGTCCTGGACCATCTCTACGAGTTCCTCGACAACGAGATGCCGGACAGCGACTGCACCAAGTTCGAGGTGCACTTCGAGGAGTGCTCCCCGTGCCTGGAGAAGTACGGCCTGGAACAGGCCGTGAAGAAGCTCGTCAAGCGCTGCTGCGGCAGTGACGACGTCCCCGCCGACCTGCGGGCCAAGGTCATGGGCCGGATCGAGCTGATCCGGGGCGGCCACGAGGTGCCCGGGCAGGACGTCACGACCGGCGCCCCGGCGGCACCCGCCCCGCAGGAGTAGCGCCCCCGCACCGGGAGCGGAGGCCGCCGCGACGCGCTCGCGCCGGCCTCCGCCGCGTCCGGCCCCGCGTCGGTCCCCGCCGTACCCCGTCCCGCGCCGGCCGGATGCGCACGTCACCCGAAGGTGCGAATCGGCCCCACCGCCCCGCCCCGGCCCGCCCGACTCGCTAGCGTGGCGGGGATGATGGGCGTGAAGGTCATTCCCCCGGCGGCCCGCGTGTACATCGGCTGTGCCCTGCTCGCCGCCGGCGCGTGCGTCCTCCCCGCGCTGCGCCCCGGCACCCCCTGGGGCACGACCGCGCTCCTCGCCGCCCTGTACGCGCTCTGCGCACTGCCCGCCCGCTGCCCCCTCGTACGCCGCGCGCTCGGCGGCTCCGCCCCCGTGGGCACCGGCTTCTCCTCCCCCGTGCTCCTCGCCGCCGCGCTCCTCCTGCCGCCCGCCGCCGCCGCGCTCGCCGCGCTGCCCGGCAGCCTCCTCGCCCGCGTCGAGGAATCCCCGGCCGGCCCGCGCCGCGTCTGGCGGGCCGCGGCCGCCGCCCTCTCCGTCTGGGCCGCCGCCCACGCCTCCGGCGCCCTGGGCGGTCCGGCCGCCCTCGTACACGGCGCGGACGCCCCCGTCCTCCCGTACGCGCTGCTGCCCGCCGGCGCCGCCGCCCTCGTCTTCTGCCTGGTCCTCACCGCCCTCGACGCCGGCGTCCGCGCCGTCGCCGACGGGCCGTCCTCCCGGGCCGCCCGGCGCGGCCTCCTCGGCACGGCGCTCGCCCCGCACGCCGTGCACGGGCTCGCCGGGCTGATGATGGCCGTCCTCTGGCGCAGCGCGTACGGGCCGGTCGCCGCGCTCTTCGTGCTCCTGCCCATGTACATCTCCTGCTGGGTCTTCGGCCAGTACCACCGCGAACGCGCCGCCCACCAGGCCACCATCCGCGCCCTCGTCCAGGCCGTCGACATCAAGGACCGCTACACCCGGGGCCACAGCGAGCGCGTCGGTCACGCCTCCGTCCTCATCGCCCGCGAACTCGGCATGCCCGAGGACCGGCTCGACGTCGTCCGCTTCGCCGGCATCCTGCACGACGTGGGGAAGCTGGGCGTGCCCACCCGGGTGCTCCGCAAGGACGGCCCCCTCACCCCCGAGGAACGCCGGGTCATCGAACTGCACCCGGAGTACGGCCACGAGATCGTCCGGGGGATCGGCTTCCTCGGCGAGGCGCGGACCGCGATCCTCCACCACCACGAGCGCATGGACGGCAGCGGTTACCCGTACGGGCTGCGCGGCGAGCAGATCCCCGAGTTCGCCCGGATGGTCGCCGTCGCCGACGCCTTCGACGCCATGACCTCCCACCGCTCCTACAGCCGCGCCCGCCCCGTGCCGGTCGCCGTCGCCGAACTGGAACGGTGCGCGGGCACCCACTTCGACCCCCGGATGGTCGACGCCTTCGTCCGGGCCCTGGACCGGCACGGCTGGCGGCCCTCCGTCACCGCCGACGAGACCCCGCCCGACGGGAACGTGCCCCCGCCCCGCGGAGCGGACGCTCCCGCCCCCTCGAAGGAGCGCGGGTGAGGCCCGGCGCCGTCACCGTCGGCGCCGTCCACGCGGCCGCCCTGCTCCTCGGCCTCGCCGCCCTCGGCTCCGTCCTCCGGCACGGCGTCGACCGGCCCGGCGACGCCCTCGCCTTCGGCGCCCTCGTCGCCCTCGGCGAACTCGCCCGCTGGGGCGCCGACCCCGACGAGAGGGAGCCCGCGCCGCTCGCCGCCGCCGGAGCCCTCGCGTACGCCCTGCTCGGGGAGAGCGGCGGGAGCCCCACCACCCACGGCGTCCTCCAGACCGTCGCCGTCGTCACGGCCGCCGGGCTCGCCGGGATCGGCCCCCACCTCGCCCGGGGCCGGGGCCCCGGCCGCGACCACCTCGCCCGCCGCGTCCTCGCCGTCGCCTTCGCCGCGCTCTGCTTCCAGCCCCTCCACGGCTCCGGCACCGGACACCTCGGCGAGGGCCCGTCGTACGCCCTCCTCCTCGGGTTCCTGCTCGTCCTCACCGCCCTGTGCGACGCCGTGCTCGCCGCCCTCCTGCTCCGCGCCCGCACCGGGTTCCCGTACGGCTCCCTCCTCCGCGACGAACTGCGCGCCCTCCCCGGCATCGGCTCCGCCGTCTGCGCCACCGGCACCGTCATGGCGCTCGGCGTCGCCGCCGCCGGACTGTGGGCGCTGCCCGTGCTGGCCGTCCCGCTCCTGCTCACCCAGGTCTCCCACCGCCGCTACGCGGCCGTCCGCGCCGTCAGCCGGCAGACCATCGCCTCCCTGGCCCGTGCGACCGAGGTCGCCGGCTGCACCCCGCCCGGCCACGCCCACCGGGTCGCCGCCCTCAGCACGGCCGTCGGGCGCGAACTGGGCCTCTCCGGGACCGAGCTGACCGTCCTCGAACACGCGGCGCTCATGCACGACATCGGCCAGCTCTCCCTGGTCGATCCCGTCGAGGGCGGCGCCACCGCCCTCCTCCCGGCCGAGGAGCAGCGCCGGATCGCCCTCCTGGGCGGGGAGGTCGTCCGCAGGACCGGGGTCCCCCCGGCCGTCGCCGTGATCGTGGAACGGCAGGCCGACCCCTACCGCGACCAGCCGCTCCCCGCCCGGATCGTCCGGGCCGTGAACGCCTACGACGACCTGGCCGGCGACGGCGCGGGCGCCGCCCTCGACGCCCTGGAGCGGCTCAGGCTCGGCACCGCCCGCGACTACCACCCGGACGTCGTCGAGGGCCTGGCCCGGGTCCTGGCCCGGAGCGGAACCGCTGGGGTGACCGGGGCCCTCCCGGGGTAACCCATGGGTAATGAGCGCGCGTCCGACCGGGCATGGTTGGATGCGAACAAGAGGGTGAAGCGACCGGCAGGCGGGAATCGTGAAGATCTTCGGGAAGGTACGGCATCGGCCCTCCGCCTCGTGGCGGCAGGCCACCGACCGCGCGTTCACGCTGATCGGCGACGGCCGGTACGAGGACGCGGGCGCGCTCCTCACGCGCGCGGCGGATCTGGAGCCCTGGCTCTCGGAGTCCTGGTTCAACCTGGCGCTGCTGCACAAGTTCCGGCACGACTGGGAGCAGGCCAGGGCCGCCGGGCTCCGCGCGGTCGCGCTGCTCGACAAGGAGACCGGCGCCCCCGACTGGTGGAACGTCGGCATCGCCGCCACCGCCCTCCAGGACTGGCCGCTGGCCCGCCGCGCCTGGCAGGCGTACGGGCTGAAGGTGCCCGGAGCCGCGGCCGACACGGGCGAGCCCGCCGGGATGGAGCTGGGCAGCGCCGCCGTCCGGCTCTCGCCCGAGGGCGAGGCCGAGGTCGTGTGGGGCCGCCGGCTCGACCCGGCCCGGCTGGAGGTCCTCTCCATCCCGCTGCCGTCCTCCGGGCGCCGCTGGGGCGAGGTCGTCCTCCACGACGGCGTGCCGAACGGCGAGCGGACCACCACCGCGGGCCCCTCCTACCCGGTCTTCGACGAGATCGAGCTGTGGGCGCCCTCACCCGTCCCCACCTGGGTGGTCCTCCTGGAGGCCGCCACCGAGGCCGACCGGGACGCCCTGGAGCAGCTGGCCGCCGAGGCGGGCTTCGCCGCCGAGGACTGGTCGTCCTCCGTGCGCCTGCTCTGCCGCGCCTGCTCCGAGTCGACCATGCCGAGCGCCGAGGGCGAGGGGGAGCACTCCGACCCGCACGACCACAGCGAGCCGGGGCACCCCGGACCGCTCGGCCACCGCTCGCCCGGCGAGCTGTGGGTGCCGGAGCGGGAGTGCGGCATCGCGGCCCCGGCGGCCCTGGTGCGCGGGCTCCTCGACGGCTGGGTGGCGGACAGCCCGGACAGCCGCGAGTGGCGGGATCTCGAAGAGGTCTGCTGAGCGTTCCACCCCGTGCCCGTAGGCTGTCCTCCGACGGAATCGGGTTTTCAGGAAGGCGCGGCCGGACATGGCGCAGCAGGAGACGGACGAGCAGACGCAGATCAACGACGGCTTCGTCGTGGACACGGAGGACTGCGAGGCGCGCGAGCTCGCCCACCGCGAGCGCGGCACCGCCCGCCCGATCACGGTCGTCGGCAACCCCGTGCTCCACCGGGAGTGCAAGGACGTCACCGAGTTCGGCGACGAACTCGCGGCGCTGATCGACGACATGTTCGCCAGCCAGAAGGCCGCCGAGGGCGTGGGCCTGGCCGCGAACCAGATCGGTGTGGACCTCAAGGTCTTCGTCTACGACTGCCCGGACGACGAGGGCGTCCGGCACACCGGCGTCGTGGTCAACCCGGTCCTCCAGGAGCTGCCGGCCGACCGCCGCGTCCTGGACGAGTCCAACGAGGGCTGCCTCTCCGTGCCGACCGCCTACGCCGAGCTGGCCCGCCCGGACTACGCCGAGGTCCACGGCCAGGACGCCCGGGGCAACCCGATCAAGGTGCGCGGCACCGGCTACTTCGCCCGCTGCCTCCAGCACGAGACGGACCACCTGTACGGCCGCCTCTACATCGACCGCCTCTCCAAGCGGGACCGCAAGGACGCCCTGCGCCAGATGGCGGAGGGCACCCCGCGCTACGAGACGGTCCCGAACGACTGACGCCGGTACGCGCGCACGCGGAAGGGCCCCGCACTCCTCGGAGTGCGGGGCCCTTCGCCGTACGTCCTAGAAGTCCTCGTCCAGGTCCACCGAGCCCTCGACCGCCACCTGGTAGGCGGACGGGCGGCGCTCGAAGAAGTTGGTCAGCTCCTGGACGCCCTGGAGCTCCATGAAGGAGAACGGGTTCTCCGAGCCGTACACCGGGGCGAAGCCGAGGCGCTGGAGGCGCTGGTCGGCGACGCACTGGAGGTACTCGCGCATCGACTCGGTGTTCATGCCCGGCAGCCCGTCGCCGCACAGGTCGCGGCCGAACTGGAGCTCCGCCTCCACGGCCTCCTGCAGCATGTCGGTGACCTGCTGCCGGAGTGCGTCGTCGAAGAGGTCCGGCTCCTCCTTGCGGACGGTGTCCACGACCTCGAAGGCGAAGTTCATGTGCATCGTCTCGTCGCGGAAGACCCAGTTGGTGCCGGTCGCCAGGCCGTGCAGCAGGCCCCGGGACCGGAACCAGTACACGTAGGCGAAGGCGCCGTAGAAGAACAGGCCCTCGATGCACGCGGCGAAGCAGATCAGGTTCAGCAGGAAGCGGCGGCGGTCGGACGCCGTCTCCAGCTTCTCGATCTTCTCGACCGAGTCCATCCACTTGAAGCAGAACTGCGCCTTCTCGCGGATCGAGGGGATGTTCTCCACCGCGTCGAAGGCCGCCGCGCGGTCGTCCGGGTCGGGCAGGTAGGTGTCGAGCAGCGTCAGGTAGAACTGGACGTGCACGGCCTCCTCGAAGAGCTGACGGCTCAGGTACAGCCGCGCCTCCGGGGAGTTGATGTGCTTGTACAGCGTCAGCACCAGGTTGTTCGCCACGATCGAGTCGCCCGTCGCGAAGAACGCGACCAGGCGTCCGATCATGTGCTGCTCACCGGGGGTGAGCTTGGCGAGGTCGGCGACGTCCGAGTGGAGGTCGACCTCCTCCACGGTCCAGGTGTTCTTGATGGCGTCCCGGTAGCGCTCGTAGAAGTCCGGGTAGCGCATGGGACGGAGCGTGAGCTCGAAGCCCGGGTCCAGGAGGTTCTTCTTCTCGGTGGAGCTCATTACTGGCAGGCCTCGCAGGACTCGGGGTTCTCAAGGGAGCAGGCGATCGCGTCCGCGTCGGGGGCCGCCTGCTGGACGGGGATCGGCGCGGCGGCGGCCGTCGACGCCCGGGCCGCGCGGGCGATCCGGGTGGCCGGGCGGGAGCGCAGGTAGTACGTCGTCTTCAGGCCCTGCTTCCAGGCGTACGCGTACATCGACGACAGCTTGCCGATGGTGGGCGTCTCCAGGAACAGGTTCAGCGACTGCGACTGGTCCAGGAACGGGGTGCGGGCGGCGGCCATGTCGATCAGGCCGCGCTGCGGGATCTCCCAGGCCGTGCGGTACAGCTCGCGCACCTCGGCCGGGACCCAGGTGAAGCCCTGCACCGAGCCGTTGGCGTCGCGCAGCGCCTCGCGGGTCTGCGCGTCCCACACGCCGAGCTCCTTCAGCTCGGCCACCAGGTAGGAGTTGACCTGGAGGAACTCGCCCGACAGCGTCTCGCGCTTGAACAGGTTGGACACCTGCGGCTCGATGCACTCGTACACGCCGGCGATCGAGGCGATCGTCGCGGTCGGCGCGATGGCGAGGAGCAGCGAGTTGCGCATGCCGACGGCGGCGATCCGCTCGCGCAGCGCGGCCCAGCGCTCCGGCCAGTTCAGCTCCACGTCGTAGTGGTCGGGGTGCAGCACGCCGCGGGCGGCGCGGGTCTTCTCCCAGGCGGGGAGCGGGCCGTTGCGCTCGGCCAGGTCGGCGGACGCCTCGTACGCGGCGAGCATGATCCGCTCGGCGATCCGGGTGGAGAGCGCCCGCGCCTCCGGGGAGTCGAAGGGCAGCCGCAGCTGGAAGAAGACGTCCTGGAGGCCCATGGCGCCCAGGCCGACCGGGCGCCAGCGGGAGTTGGAGCGGCCCGCCTGCTCGGTCGGGTAGAAGTTGATGTCCACGACCCGGTCGAGGAAGGTGACGGCCGTGCGGACGGTGGCGTCCAGGCGCTCCCAGTCGATGGCGCCGTTCCGCACGAACGCGCCGAGGTTGACCGAGCCCAGGTTGCAGACCGCGGTCTCGCCGTCGTCGGTGACCTCCAGGATCTCCGTGCAGAGGTTGGAGGAGTGGACGGTGTGGCCGGGCTCGGCGGTCTGGTTGGCCGTCCGGTTCGAGGCGTCCTTGAAGGTCATCCAGCCGTTGCCGGTCTGGGCCAGGGTCCGCATCATCCGGCCGTACAGGTCGCGGGCCGGCATCGTCTTGCGGGCGAGCCCGGCCGCCTCGGCCGCGCGGTACGCGGCGTCGAACTCGTCGCCCCACAGGTCGACCAGCTCGGGCACGTCCGACGGGGAGAACAGCGACCACTCGGCGTCGGCGTTCACGCGGCGCATGAACTCGTCCGGGACCCAGTGCGCCAGGTTGAGGTTGTGCGTGCGGCGCTGGTCCTCGCCCGTGTTGTCGCGGAGCTCCAGGAACTCCTCGATGTCCGCGTGCCAGGTCTCCAGGTAGACGGCGGCGGCGCCCTTGCGCCGGCCGCCCTGGTTCACGGCCGCGACGGAGGCGTCCAGGGTCTTCAGGAACGGCACGATGCCGTTGGAGTGCCCGTTGGTGCCCCGGATCAGGGAACCGCGGGCGCGGATCCGGGAGTACGAGAGGCCGATGCCGCCTGCGTGCTTCGAGAGGCGCGCGACCTGGTGGTAGCGGTCGTAGATGGAGTCCAGCTCGTCCTGGGGGGAGTCCAGGAGGTAGCAGGAGGACATCTGCGGGTGGCGGGTGCCGGAGTTGAAGAGCGTCGGCGAGGACGGCAGGTAGTCCAGGCGGCTCATCAGGCCGTACAGCGCGGCGACCTCGTCGAGCGCGCGGACGCTCTCGTCCTCGGCCAGGCCGCAGGCGACGCGCAGCATGAAGTGCTGGGGGGTCTCGATCACCTTGCGGGTGATCGGGTGGCGCAGCAGGTAGCGCGAGTAGAGGGTGCGCAGGCCGAAGTAGCCGAAGCGGTCGTCGCCGGCCGGGTCGATCGTCGCGTCGAGACGGTCGGCGTGCAGCGCGACGAACCCGGCGGTCCGGTCCGCGATCAGGCCCTCGCGGTGGCCCACGGCCACGGAGGCGGAGAAGGCGACGGAGCCCTGGGAGGCGGCCTCGTCCGCGATGGTGAGGGTCAGGAGGCGGGCGGCGAGCCGGGAGTACGCGGGGTCCTCGGCGATCAGGCCGGCGGCCGCCTCGGTGGCCAGCTCGCGCAGCTCCGCCTCGTCCGACGCGGCGCTGCGGCCGCGCAGCGCGGCGGCGGCGACCTTGCCGGGGTCGGTGTCGGGGAGATCGGCGGTGAGGTCGGTCAGGGTCCGCAGCAGCACGGTCCCGGGTCCGTCGCTCTCGACCGCGGAAGCCTCGGCCGAAGCCGGATCGGCGGGCGCGATGGTCACGTGGGGGCTCTCCCTCGCTCGGCTCGGGGCCGCGGGGAGGGAAGGCGGGCAGGCGGGCGTCCAGGCACGACGCGCCGCGTCCGCCGGCCCACTCCGCGAGGCCCGGACGTCTGTGGCACCCGGGCCGGACGGACCGGGCGCGCTGACGGCAGGTGCTCGGACTCGCTCCGGACGAAACAGCACGAAGCACACCGTTGCGGGACAGTTCCGGATTCGCGCCGGATTCCCCTGCGTCGACAGCGAGGACGAGCATACATGTGGGGGGCGCCGCTCGTGGCACCCCCCACATGTTGTGTCACCCCGGGGGCGGAGGGGAGGCTCAGAACTCCAAGGAGTAGGTGCGCAGCGGGTGATCGGGGATCGGCTCCCAGTCCCGGTGCGGGGTGCGGACGAAGCCCAGGCGCTCGTAGATCCGGTGCGCGGAGACCATCACGGCGTCCGTGGAGAGCACGATCCGGGCGCACCCCGGGAGGGCCCGCGCCCGGTCGGTACAGGCCCGTACGAGCGCCTCCCCGATGCCCCGGCCGCGGGCCTCCCGGGCGACCACGAGCATCCGGAACTCGGCCTCGCCCTCCACGGCGATGTCGGCCCACGGCGTGCCGCCCCGGGCGAAGGTCACCCCGCCGACGATCCGGCCCGCCGCGGTCCCGGTGTCCTCCGCGACGAGGACCTCGCTCTCGCGGGCCCGCCGCGCGGTGTCCCGCAGCACCTCCAGGTAGGAGTCCTCGGCCCCGTACTTCAGCAGTCCGTCGTCCAGATAGGTGCGCCCGGTCAGCTCGCCGAGCGCCTCGTACTCCTCGGGCCGTACCGCCCTGATCGTGAAGTCCATGGGTGCAGTGTGCCCGCCGGGGACGCGGCGGGGCCCGGGGGTCTCCGGCGGAGGCCCCCGGGCCCGTCGTACGCGCGCGAGGTCAGTGCGTCGGCGCGGTGGTCTTCTCCATCTCGGCCTTCACGCCCGGGTCGCCGGCGTCCGCCGTGTAGTCGGACGGCGAGGTCTCGTCCACGCCCTCGGGGGCCTTGACGGCCTTGAGGACGAAGGTGAGGACCACGGTGACCAGGACGTTGAGGACGAAGGCGGTGAGACCGATGTAGCCGATCTCGCCGATGCCCGGGATCTCGGCGGAGGAGCCGCCGAAGTGCTTCTGGGTCGGGCTGGCGACGCCGTACGCGGCGACCGTGCCGTAGACCATGCCGACCGCCCAGCCCGCGAGCAGCGCCCAGCGGTGGAACCAGCGGGTGAACAGGCCGCCGACCAGGGCCGGGAAGGTCTGCAGGATCCAGATGCCGCCGAGGAGCTGGAAGTTGATCGCGACCGTCTTGTCCATGGTGAGGACGAAGACGAGCGCGCCGACCTTCACCAGGAGGGAGACCAGCTTGGAGACCTTGGTCTCCTGGGCCGGGGTCGCGTCCGGCCTGATGAAGTCCTTGTAGATGTTGCGGGTGAAGAGGTTGGCCGCGGCGATCGACATGATCGCGGCCGGGACGAGCGCGCCGATGCCGATCGCGGCGAACGCGACGCCCGCGAACCAGTCCGGGAACATGGTCTCGAAGAGCTGCGGGATGGCGAGCTGGCCGTTCTTCACCTTGATCCCGGCGGCGATCGCCATGAAGCCGAGCAGCGCGAGCAGGCCCAGCATCAGCGAGTACAGCGGCAGGATCGTGGTGTTGCGGCGGATGACCTCGCGGCTCCGGGACGACAGGGTCGCCGTGATGGAGTGCGGGTACATGAAGAGCGCGAGCGCGGAGCCGAGCGCGAGCGTCGCGTACGTCCACTGGCCGGCCTCGCCGGGGACGAGCGCGCCGCGCGGCTTGCCGGTCGCCGGGTTGGTCTGCGCGAACGCCTCGCCCGCCTTGGCGAAGATCTCGTCGAAGCCGCCCAGCTTGATCGGGATGTAGATGATCGCCACCGCGATGACGAGGTAGATCAGGGTGTCCTTGACGAAGGCGATGAGCGCGGGGGCGCGCAGGCCCGAGGAGTACGTGTACGCCGCGAGGACGCCGAAGGCGAGCAGCAGCGGCAGGTCCTTGACGAACCAGTGCGTGGTCTCGCCGCCGCCGACGCCCATCACGTCCAGGACGGCCTGGATGCCGACGAGCTGGAGCGCGATGTACGGCATGGTGGCGAGGATGCCGGTGACCGCCACCGCGAGCGACAGGCCCTTGGAGCCGAAGCGGCCCCGGACGAAGTCGGAGGTGGTGACGTACCCGTGCTTGTGCGACACCGACCACAGGCGGGGCAGGAAGGTGAAGATCAGCGGGTACACCAGGATCGTGTACGGGACGGCGAAGAAGCCGGCCGCGCCCGCCGCGTAGATGGCCGCGGGGACGGCGACGAAGGTGTACGCCGTGTAGAGGTCGCCGCCGAGCAGGAACCACGTCACCCAGGTGCCGAACGACCGGCCGCCGAGGCCCCATTCGTCGAGGCTGTGCTCGTTCTCGGCCTTGCGCCACTTGGCCGCCAGGAAGCCCATGACCGTGACGGCCAGGAAGAAGAAGACGAAGACGCCGAGCGCCACGCCGTTCACGCCGTCCTTCATCGCGCGTCACCTCCCCTGCGGGACCGCTGGTCCCGCTGCCACAGCTTGTACGCGATCATGGTGAGCACGGTGGAGACCAGCACCCAGAGCATCTGGTACCAGTAGAAGAAGGGGATGCCGGCGAAGAGCGGCTCCACCTTCGCGTAGGAACCCACCCAGAGCATCGCCACGAACGGGGCGACGAGGCAGAGCGCGATCACCACCCGCAGGGGGGTGACGACCGGTTGCCGTACCGGTGCCGCTTCCTCGTGTGGTGTTTTCCCGCGTGCCGCTTCTGGCATGGCGATTCCGTCCCCTCGCTGATCACCTCGGTGGTGGTGGGGAAATCTAGGGGACGCGTCCGTGGCAGGGAACCCCCGTCCGCATAACGGATGCGACGCGTCGGTGGAGGTGTGGTGAGGACGGACGCGGCAGGTGTCAGAGCCAGCCCTCCTTGGCCGCCCGCACCCCCGCCTCGAACCGGCTGCGCGCGCCCAGCCGGCCCATCAGCTCCGAACTCATCCGGCGGACGGTCCGCAGCGAGATGCCCAGGCGGCGGGCGGCGATGTCGTCCGTGCAGCCGATGCCCAGGAGCATGAGCAGCTCCCGTTCCTGGGGGGAGAGGTCGTGCTCGTCGCGGCGCGGACTCTCGCCGAAGGCGGTGCCCGCGTCCCACAGGCGGTCGAAGAGCACCACGAGCGCGTGGACCAGGCCGGGGCTGCGCACTTCGAGGGCGCCCGCGCGTCCGTCCTCCGGGTCGAGGGGGACGAGCGCGGCCTCGCGGTCGACGATCACCATGAGCATCGGGACCACGGGCACGGTCCGTGCCTCGCCGCCGAGGTCGCAGTACCAGCGCACGTAGTCGACGGTCGGCGGGTCGTTGCGGAAGCTCTCCTGGTAGATCGAGCGGATCCTCACCCCGCGCTCCAGGGCGAGTTGGTCGAGCGGCTGGCTCGCGTCCATCGTGTCGGGGAGCTGGGCCCCGCCGGGGAGCAGGGAGAGGCACTCGGTGCGGGCGTTCGCCGCGAGGCCCTCCAGCCGTTCGCGGACCTCGTCGAGGCCGGTGATGCGGTCCACGACGTCGGGCCGGGAGCGCCGGGGCAGGCCCGCGTACGAGGCGAGGATGCCGTCCACCGCCCGGCCGGCCCGCTCCACCTGGCGTCTTCGCCTGCTCAGTTCGGCCTCGGCGCGGGAGAGGAGGAAGGAGAAGCTGATGTCGGGGCTGGAGGGCTCGACCTCGCCCGAGACGTCGTCCATCAGCACGAGCTTGAGGTCCGCGAGGCAGGCGAGCGCCTCGCGGACCTCCTCCTCGGAGCGGCCCAGATGGGCCGCCACCTCCGTCACGTCGTACTCGGGCCGCTTCAGGAGCAGGCGGTAGACGGCCTCCGTCGACTCCTTTATGCCGAGCGCCTCCAGCATGACTCTCTCCCCCTCGTCACGTTCCGTCGCACGACCGAACGCGTTCGTGATCGCGGTCGTCGATGCTAGAGGGGTAAAGGGTCCAGGTCTAGACCAATTGGGGTGAACGCCGGTGTACGGGCCACCGTCCCGCCGACGACCGGACCCACAACCGGCAGGTCAGCGCGTCGCCCACCGCCGCCATCGCGAACCCGGAGACCAGCAGGGCGAGTTCGACCTGGGGGCCGATCCCGATCGCGAGCACCGCGAGCGCGCCCGCGCCCGCCGCCACCGGACCCGCCCCCCGGGGGCCGCCCGCCGCCGAGGCCGCCGAACGCTCCAGGGACACGCAGAACGCGAAGGCCCCCACCACGAGCGGCACCCAGCCGGTCACCGCCCCCGTGTCCGCCGGACCCCACTGCCACACCACCACGAGGCCCCCCGTGGAGGCCCCCGCAGCGAGGAGCGCCCCGAGCACCGATCGCGCCGCCGCCGGCGCCCGCGACCGGCGGACGAGCACCCCGAACGCCGCCAGAGCCGCCGCCGGAACCGCGTACGGCAGCAGTCCGTACACCCCTTCCACCAGATCGAGGTCCACCACGCCCGAACCGCCCACCAGCGCGCCGGAACCGGCGAGCGCCGAACGCAGCGCCGTCACCGTCCCCGTGCCGGCCGCCGTCATCGGCTCCGCCACCGGGACGACCACGACCAGGGCCGCGCCGGGACGACGCCACCCGGCGGAGCCCGGAGCCACCGCGAGCAGCACCCCCGGCACCCGGGCCGCCCGCGCGGCCACCGCCTCCGGGTCGGCGTCCCCGGGCACCAGGACCTCCAGCGGGTTCAGCACCCCCGAGGGCACCCCGGCCGCCCCGAGCCGGTCCAGACCGTCCCGCGCCGGACCGCCCGCCACCAGGGCACGGGCCTCCGGATTGCCCACCCGCAGCTGGGTGGCCGCGCCGGCCAGCAGGACGAGCAGGACGAGACCGGCCGCGGCGAGCGGGCGCGGGACGGCGGGGACGCCCCGTACCGGACGGGACTCCCGGGCCGCCGGCCGCGGCACCGGAGCCGCCCCCGGGGGCGCCGGCCGCGTCACCGACCGCAGCACCGGAACCAGCGTCAGCGCCGCCGCGGTGCCCACCAGGCACACCGCCACCCCCGCGA
Organism: Streptomyces sp. NPDC041191; assembly: GCF_055591945.1. Taxonomy (NCBI): domain Bacteria; kingdom Bacillati; phylum Actinomycetota; class Actinomycetes; order Kitasatosporales; family Streptomycetaceae; genus Streptomyces; species Streptomyces sp. NPDC041191. Next base: position 321,104 of record NZ_JBVIZC010000006.1, read on the forward strand.
TCCCGATCGAACGCAGGAAGGAGGCCGGGAAGAGCGCCAGGACGGCGAACGCCGCCGCCCCCGCCGCGCCGCCCGTCACCGCGGACCGGGCGCCGGCGCCCGGCGGCTGGGCCCAGCGGTGGACCGCCACCACCAGGGCCGTCACCGGGACCAGGTACACCACGACGAAACTCACCCCGGTGAACCAGGCCGCCGCCTCCACGAGCACCAGGGCCCCCGCCGAGGTCACTGCCGCGAGCAGCAGCGGCGCCAGGACCCCCCGCGCCGAGCGGAACGCGAGCGCGAGCAGGACCAGCAGCCCCAGCGCGCAGACCGCCTTCGCCACGAGGGCCGCCGCGCCCGGCCCCGCGAGGGCGCTGTCGTGCTGGAGCGGCAGCACCCCCGTCACCTCGACCCGGGCCTCCGGCAGTGCCGACCGGAGCCCCGCGCGCAGCGCGCCCGCCGTCCCCTCCACCGCCGCCAGCCCCGCCAGGTCCGGCTCCCCCGCCCCCGGGTACACCAGCGCGTACACGGTCCGGCCGTCCGCACCGAGGAACCCCTCGTCGCCCGTGTCCGCGTACGAGACCGTCCGCGCACCCCGGCCCGCCGAGGCCGCGAGCGCGTCCGCGAACCGTTCGCCCGCGGTCCGGTCCCGTACGTCCGCGGCCGCCGGCCAGGTCACGACCGCGACCAGCGGGGCGACGGCGGCCCCGTTCCCGTACCGCTCGTGGACCGCCCGGTTCGCGTGGTGTCCCGGCCCTCCGGACGCGGTGAAGGACTGGTCGAGACGGTCCAGGCCGGCCACCGACGCCACCCCGCCGAGCAGCAGAACGAGGAGCCACACCGCACCGGTCGCCGCCCGGTGCCGCAGCGCGAACCCGCCCGCCCGGCCCAGCGGTTCAGCCGGCATCGTCGAGCCGCTCCCGCAACTCCGCCGGGAGGCGCAGCCCCACCGCGCCGAGCGACTCGTCCAGCTGCGCCGTCGAACTCGCCCCGACGATCGGCAGGACCGGCGGCCCGCCGCCCAGCGCCCAGGCCAGGACCACCTGGTTCGCGGTCGCCCCCAGCTCCGCCGCGACCTCCGCGAGCACCTTCAGGCGCCGCTCCGAACCCGCGTGCCGGTACTGCTCCGGGATCTCCTTGCCGGGGTCGGTGTACGCGCCCGTCAGCTGGGTCGTGTACGCCGTGAACGTCAGCTCCGGCCGCGTCCCCAGGTAGTCGAGCAGCTCCTCCGAGGCGTGCGGGTTCACCCCGAAGTCCGCCCCCGGACGCGGCCGCAGATAGGTGTACCGCTGCTGCACGGCCGCGTAGTCCGGCACCCCGGCCGCCACCGCCGCGCCCCGCGACTCCTCGATCCGCCAGGCGGCGAAGTTCGAACAGCCGGCCCGGCCGATCTTCCCGGCCGCCACCAGCTCGCCGAACGCGCCCATCGTCTCGGCGACCGGGGTCCTCCGGTCGTCGATGTGCGCGTAGTACAGGTCGATCCGGTCCGTGCCCAGGTTCCGCAGGCTCTCCTCCACCTGGCGGCGGACCACCGGGGCCGACAGGCCCTCCGCGCACTCCGGCCACGCCGAACCGGGCGGGTCCGGCAGCGCGCCGACCTTGGTGGCGAGCACGATCCCGTCCCGTACGCCCCGGCTGCGCATCCACCGCCCGATGACCCGCTCGCTCTCGGCGCCGGTCGCGCCCGGCTCCCAGAAGGCGTAGGTGTTCGCGGTGTCGACGAAGGTGCCGCCGGCCTCGTGGAAGCGGTCGAGGACGGCGAAGGCCGTGGCCTCGTCGATCCGGGTGCCGAACGGCAGGGTGCCCAGGCACAGCGTGCTCACGCGGGGACCCCCGGAACCGCCCAGGTCCGTGTACTCCATCAGTTCTTCCCTCTCTCTCGTACGGTCGGTGCGGTGACGGTCAGCTCCTGGACCAGGTGGTCCGACAGGCCCTCCGCGTCGCGGAAGCGGTACGAGCCGACCCGCACGCCGCCACCGGCGAAGGCCCAGTCGATCCGCCACAGCCGCAGCCGGGCTCGGGCGTTCCAGCTGGCCGGGCAGAGCGAGCGGCACGCGCCGATCGCGTCGCGCAGCGACCGGGGCATCCGGCGGATGTCCCCGATGGCCGCACTGGTGTTGAAGTCCCCGGTCACCAGGACCGGATGCGGGTTGTCCCGCAGGTCGGCGACGAGCGCCGCGTACTCGCGGTCACGGGCCGCCGCCCGGCGCCGCATGTCCCGGAAGAAGGCCGGGCGCAGCGGGCTCGTCACGGTCAGCTGCACCGGGATGTGCACGTTGTACGTCGACAGGACCCCGTCCCCGTCTCCGGCGTCCCCGGCCCGCAGGTCCACCCGGAGCGAACAGGCGCCGACCGGCACGGGCGGGCCGGCGGGCGGGAACCGGGACAGCGTCACGGAGTTGTTGCCCACGCAGAGGTGGTGGTCCGGGAACGCGGCCCGCAGCCGCTCCCCGTCGTCGATGTCCCAGACCTCGCCGCCCTCGAAGCCGTTCAGGTACTCCTGCAGGACGTACACGTCCGCGTCCATCGACGTCAGGAAGGCGTAGAAGCGGTCGGGGTCGCCGCCCTGGTTCCAGTGCTGGGTGTTCCAGGACACCAGGCGCACCCCGTCGCCGTCGTCGTCGGCGGGCCGGAGGAGCAGCGCCCGCGCGTTGATCCCGTTCTGCGGCCAGCCCGCCAGGAGACAGGCCGCGGCGAGCGCGCCCGCCCCCCACGCCCCGGTGACCGCGGCGGCGGCGAGCAGGCCCAGCGGAACGGCGGCGAAGACGGGCGGCGGCAGCAGCGAGACCGCGAGCCAGGGCCACCAGCGCCCGTTGAGCGCGAGGTGCAGGGCGAGGAACACCGTCCAGAGGACGGCGGCCCAGCCGACGGCGCCGTACGGCACGGTCTCACCCGCTCCCCGGCAGGGACACCCACAGGTCCTGCACCGCGTGGTCGGACAGCTTCTGCGGCTCGCCGAACTCGTACCGCACGGCCTTCGCCCCGTTCCCCGTGAACGCCCAGTCGGTCCGCCAGAAGGGCTTCCAGCCGCCCTCCTCCCAGCTCGTGGGGTACGGGTCGGTGCTCACCTCCGCCGCGTCCGAGAGGCGCTCCCGCAGCGGGTCGAGGTCCGACATCGCGGGCGTCGCGTTGAAGTCGCCGGCCACCACCACCGGGTTGCGGTTGGCCGCCAGGTCCGCCTCCAGGCCGGCGTACTGCGCCCGGCGCGGGGCGAACCGCTCCCGCATGTGCCGGTAGAAGGCGGACGAGAGGAGCCCGTCCGGCATGCTGTTCCACACGGGCATGTGCACGTTGTAGAACGACACCACCCGCCCCCCGACCAGGACGTCCGTCCGCAGTACCTTGTTCTCCCGGTACTCCGCCGGCCAGTCCGCGCCCGGCGGCACGTCCCGGGCCGGGCCCACGGCCGGCTGCCGCAGGACCGGGAAGCGGGAGAGCGTCACCAGCTCGCCCCGGACCGCGATCCCGTACCCGGGGAACTCCCGGCGCAGCCGCGCCAGGTCGTCGATCGGCAGCCTTCCCTTCCGGTCGGCGGTCACGTGCTGGTACTCGTGCAGCAGGTATACGTCCGCGTCCTTCGACCTCAGGAAGGCGTAGAAGTGGTCCCGCGTGCCCAGGAGCTGGTTCCACGAGTTGGTGTTCCAGGCGAAGACCCGTACGGAGTCCGGGCCGGGCGCCGGTTCCGGCCGCCACAGCGCGGCGGGGGCGAAGCCCGACTGCCCGAAGCCCGCCAGGAGGGCGAGCGCGGCGGCGGCGAGGCTCCGCCGGCGGGCGGCGCCCCGGGCGAGCGGGGCGAGGGCCGCGAGACCCAGGGGGACCAGGGCGAAGGCGGCCGGGGGCACGATGCCCACCAGGTGCCCGAGCCAGATCCGTCCGTCCGCCGCCCACTCCACGAGCAGCAGCGCGAGCCAGGCGAGGGCCGCTCCCAGGACGATCCCGTTCCGGCGGCGCCGGCGCCGGGGCGGGGGCTGGGGCCGGGCCGGGGCCTCCGGCGCGGCCTCCGGCGCGGCCTCCGGCACGAGCGTGTCAGCCACGGGAGGCCACCGCCTCCGCCACCGGCCGGCGGTCGGGACGCGGCCGCGGGTCGTACAGGTGACGGAACCGCTTCGAGCACAGCCACTGCGCGCCCGCTACCCCGATCGCCGCGAACACCGTCAGGTTCACCAGGAAGTTGACCGCCACGAAGTACGCCAGGAACGGACGTCCCCGGTGCTTCCGCACCACCCGGTACATGTCCAGGTCGCCCAGGACCCCGAGCGCGAACAGTGCGAGCGGAAGCAGTGCCCACACCGGCCCTCCCAGCACCGGAGCGGCCAGCGCGGTCACCGCCAGCGGCGCGGCGAGGCTGGCACCGGCGCGCGGGCCGGTGACGAAACCGCCCTGGAGCGCCCGGCGGCCCAGGATCAGCGGCACGGCGAGCCGGGCCCGGGCGAAGACCTTGCCCAGGACGATCCGCAGGGTGTCGTCGTGGTCGTGCCGACCGCGCACCTCCAGGGAGCTGAGCACCGTGTACCGCTCGGAGATCCGCCGTCCGTAGTCCTGGTCCTCGGTGTGCCGCAGGGCCGGGTTGAACGGTCCCACCTCCTCGAACACGTGCCGGGGCATCGCCAGGATCGCGGTGTGGACGGTGTCGATGACCCCTTCGGACCGCAGGAGCAGGTAGTACTGCTGGAGCGAGCGGTACTCCTCGATCAGGCTGTCCCGGATCAGCGGCTCCGGCTCGTAGGTGCCGCAGATCGCGCCGTACCCCCGCCCGGAGGCGAGGAGGGCGACCGACTTCTCGACGGCGTCCGGGTGCATGGCCACGTCGGAGTCGAGGAAGACGAGGATCTCGCCGGAGGAGAGCTCGGCCCCGAGGTTGCGGGCGACCGCGACCCCGCTGTTGACGCCGGTGGAGACCACCCGGGCGCCGGCCGCGGCGGCGACCGCCGCCGAGTCGTCGGTGGAGCAGTCGTCCACGACGACGACCTCGATGTTCGGGTACGTCTGCGCGAGGGCGGCCTCGACGCACAGGCCGATCGAACGGCCGTAGTTGTAGTTGGGGACGACGACGGAGACCAGGGGGCGGTCGCCGGGGGACGGGGACGTGGGGGAGGGCGCGGGGGAGGACATGGTGGGCGGGACTCCTAGAAGAGGACCTTGGCGAGGGAGAGGGCCCCCTGCCGCCACGGTTCGACACTGGTGACGCCCTCGCTCCTCTTCGCGGGGCGGGCGCCGGCGGCCGTGTGCCGCTGCTCGCGCCACCAGGCGAAGGTGCGCAGGATCGCGTCCTGGTTGGAGTGCTCCGGCCGGAAGCCGAGCACGTCCCGGGCCTTGTCGGTGGAGACGAAGCTGTGGTCGAGCAGCTTGTGCAGCAGCCGCCCGTAGACCGGGGAGAGGCCGGAGCGCTGGAGCAGGCCGAGCGCGGCGAGCGCGGGCCTCGCGGGCATCGACCGGACCCGCTTGCCGTGTCCGGCCGCGTCCAGGACGGCCTGGAAGTCCTCGCGTATCGTGCCGAACTCGGTGGCGCCCAGGTTGAAGGTGTCGTCGGCCCGCCCGGCCGGCGCGTCCATGGCGGTCACGACCGCGTCGACCAGGTCGGCCACGTCGAACATCTGGATGCGGACGTCGCCCCGGCCGAGCACCGGGAAGTTCCGGCCCTCCTCCGCCCACTCGAAGAGCATCGCGAAGAGCCCCATCCGGCCGGGCCCCAGGAAGGTCTTGGGACGCAGGATCGGCACGCACGTCCCCCGGGCCCGGAAGCGCTCCGCGACCTCCTCGGCCTCCGCCTTGGCGGCGCTGTAGGTGTCGACCGGCTCGCGCGGGTGCTCCTCGGGCGTCGGCACCGTCTTCGGCAGGCCGTAGACGGCGGTCGAGGAGATGTGCACGACCCGGGGGACGGCGTTCGCCTCGGCGGCGGTCAGGACCGCCTCCGTCCCGCCGACGATCACCGAGCGGATGGTGTCGGCCGGATAACTGGGCAGGGCGGCGGCGCAGTGCACCACCACGGCCGCGTCGGCCGTGGCCCGCTTCATCGCCACGGCGTCCCGGACGTCCGCGACCGTGTGCGTCAGGTCCGGGTGCTCCGTGCGCGGTGCCCGCAGGTCCACGCAGTGCACCTGCCGCCCGTCGTCGAGCAGCCGCTCGATCAGGGTCGATCCGAGCATTCCGGCACCGCCGGTGACCACGATGCGCTCTACCACAGCGACGACACCTTCTCCTTGACGAAACGGGCGAGCAGACGGGGGAGACCCTGCGCGAGGGTCTTGTCGAGGCAGTCCAGGAAGAACTCGGCCTCGTGCGGCTCGGCGACCAGCGAGGGCGCGACCATCAGCGGGTTGTCGCCGTTGAGCGTGTAGTACGTGTAGACGCCGTGGTCCCGGTAGAGGGCGTTGACCACCGACGAGGTGACGAGCTTGGTGAGGAAGCGCGGGTCCTTGGTCACCGCGCCCGGCGCCAGCTTCGTCACCAGTTCCAGGACCTTCGGGCCCTTGTGCAGGAAGACGCCGTGCAGCGCGCCGTGCCCGCGCACCTCGGCCACCACGTCCGGGTGCTCCTTGGCGATCCGCTCCAGGCCGGGGGCGAGGACCCGCTCGAGGGCCCGGGCGCGGGCCGGGTAGTCGTCCTCGACGGCCACGTTGACGGCCTCGATGGCGGTGACCGCCTCCTCGCCGAAGCCGTAGTAGGTGGTGGAGGTGGACTGCAGCAGGGCGTCGGTGAGGTTGTCGTACGCCTTGCGGAAGAGCGGCTCGCGGGCGACGAAGGCCGAGATGGAGGACTTGCCGCCGCCGAAGGACTTCGAGGTGGTGACGATGTCGGGGACCAGGCCCTCGTAGCGCATGAAGTGGAAGAGGGTGCCCGTCTTGCCCCAGCCGGTGTAGATCTCGTCGAAGAGCAGCACGATGTCCTCGGCCGTGCACAGCTCCCGCAGCCCGCGCAGGAACTCCTCCGGGCACTCGTTCATCGTGGACGCCGACAGCGGCTCGACGAGGATCGCGTACACGTCCGACCCGCCCCCGTCGGTGCGGAGTTCGGCGACCAGCCGCCGGACCGAGTCCAGGTCCCCGTACCGGAAGACCCCCACGCCCGGGATGCCGGGGAACTGGAAGGTGGACTGGTTCTGGCCGGTGAGGCTGCCCGAACCGAGCAGCTTGCCGTGGAAGGAGATGTCGGCCCGCAGCACCCGGGAGCGCCGGCCGCCGTGGTACTTGTACGCCAGCTTGACCGCGCCCTCGACCGCCTCCGCGCCGGAGTTGGGGAAGAAGGACATGTTCAGGTCGCCGGGCAGCAGCTCCGCCAGGTTGTGGCCGAGCGCCGCTATGTAGGGCGAGAAGTAGGTCTTGTGGACCTCCATGCTCCTGCGTTCCTGGAAGCGCTGCCGGGCGGCGAGGATCCGGGGGTGGTTGTGGCCGTGGTTGAGGACCCCGACGCCGCCGGTGAAGTCCAGGACGCGGCGGCCGTCGCGCTGGGTGATCCAGACGCCCTCCGCGCTCTCGACCAGCTCCTGGCCGAAGCCGAAGGAGGTCATCAGGGAGACCTGGCTCTTGTTGACGTGGTCCTTGTACAGGCCGTGGACCTGCTTGACCGTCATCGACTCGCAGTCGTCGACGGAGTACAGCGGAGACATGGGGACTCCTTCGTGTCGGTGGGGGTCAGCCGGGGACGGGTGCCGGGCGGCGGGGGAGGGTCAGGAGGAGGGCGGCGCCCCCGACCAGGACCTCGCTGAGGGTGCAGACCAGCCGGCTGGCGACCGCGGCGGCGGTCGCCTCCTGCCAGGGCAGGACGGCGGTCAGGGAGAGGAGCAGCAGGCCCTCCCGGGCGCCCCAGCCGTCCGGCAGCACCACCACGAGGCTGGCGGCGGCGGTGGCCAGGGCGAAGCCGCCCACGCAGACCGGCAGCGCGGTCAGCGGCGGGGCGCCGAGCATCACGGCCAGCGCCCACAGGTGCAGTCCCGAGACCGCCCAGGAGGCGGTGGCGGAGGCGAGCGCCCTGCGCGTCCCCCGGTCGCTGGCCCGGGCCGCCGGGGCGGGCCTGCGGACCTGCCGGGCGGCGCGGGAGACGAGGCGGTGGAGCAGCGCGGGCCGGACGGCCCAGGCCAGGACGACCGCGCCCGGCAGCACCAGCCACCACGCCTCGGCACCGAGCGTCCAGGGCGCGGCGAGGGGGCCGAGGGCGAGGCCGGTGAGGACGGCCACGACCAGGTTGAGGAGGAAGACGGCGAGGACGACCGGCGCGGGCACCCCGGCCGCACCGCCCATCCGCACCTGGGCGAGGACGCCCCAGACGGCCCCCGGCACGTACTTGCCGAGGTAGGAGGTGAAGTAGATCCGGGTGGCGGTCCGCCCGGGTGTTCCGGGCCCCAGGTCGGACAGGAGCGTCCGCCAGGTGGCCATGGAGAAGAGGACGGCGAGGGCGTTGGCCGCGAGCGCCCCGAGCAGGTACGGGACGGAGGCCGGCCGCAGGACGAGCCCGGCGAGCTCGCCGGCCCGGTCGTACAGGGCGAATCCGACGCCCGTGACGACCGCGACGGGGAAGAGGACGGACAGGGCGCGGCGCAGGGGGCCGCGCCGCGCCGGGGGCGCGGGGGCGGTCTCGGGGGTGGACCGCGGGCCGGTCCCGGAAGTGGGTTCGGGGGTGGTCCCCGGGGTGGGGGCCGTCGTGGTCGTCACCGCCATGGGCCGGCCTGGCCGAACAGCCACGCGCCGGCCAGCGGCACGATCCAGAGCAGGGCGTTGGAGACGGTCGCCCGGTCGCGGAACAGGGCCCGCGAGGGGTTCCCGCCGCCCGAGTCCACCACGATGAGCTGGAGGTAGCGGGCGAGGCCGAAGAAGGCGAACGGGGCGGTGAGCACCGCGACCAGCGGACCGTGCGTCCCGAAGGCCGGGGCGGTCTGGATCTGCAGGACGTAGCTGACGGCGGTGAGCACGGCCGTGAAGACGAGCAGCTGGTCGAGGAAGCCGAGGGTGTAGCCGCGCAGGGCGGGCCGGTGCAGCACCCCGCCGACCGCCATCTCGTGGCGCCGCTTGCCCAGGATCAGCAGCAGGCAGAAGGAGAGGACGCAGAGCGCGAGCCAGTTCGGCACCGGGTTCCCGGCGGCCAGGCACCCCTGGACGAGGCGCAGGACGAAGCCGAGGGCGACGATGAAGACGTCGAGCAGCGGGACGTGCTTCAGTCCCTTGCTGTACGCGGCGTTGAGCACGAGGTACGCGGCGACCGGCCACCAGTCGGCGGGCGCGACCGCACCGGTGAGCACGGTCAGGCCGGCCGTCGCCGCGAGGAGCGCGGCCAGGAGGGCGGCGAAGGAGACGGCGGTGGCGACGCCCGTGCGGCCGGCGGCGATCGGCCGGTGCCGCTTCTCCGGGTGGCGCCGGTCCCGGTCCCGGTCCCCGATGTCGTTGACCAGGTAGACCAGCGCGGACGCCAGGGTGAAGACGCAGACCGCTGCCAGGGTGCCGCCCAGCACGCCGCCGTCGGGGCGGGGGGCGGCGAGCAGACCGAGGGGGACGACGACCGCGTTCTTCGTCCACTGTCCCGGGCGGACGAGGGAGACGAGGTCGGCGATGCGGCCGGGAGGAGGGGAGGCAGGCGGGCGGGCCGTCGGTGTCTCTCTGCCGGTGAGCACGGGCGTGGCCATGAGCGGACTCCTGTGGACGGGATCGTACGGAGGTCTGGGGCGGGTGTACGGGTCGGGGCCGTGCAGGGGTCTGGGGCGGGCGTACGGGCCGGGGCGGGCGGGTGTCACGCGGGGGTCGTGGGGGAGGCCGCCGGCGCCGTCCCCGGGCGGCGCCGGACGCTCGGCCCGAAGTCCGGCTCGGTCAGCCAGCGGACGGCGCCGCGCGCCGCGCCGAGGACGATCGCCTGGTGCAGCACGAAGTGGACGGCGGTGAAGTACAGGAGAAACCCGGGTCCCCGGGTCCGCAGCGCGAACCGGCTCAGGCCCGGGTCGGCACAGGCGAAGAGCGCCGCGCACAGGGCGGGGACGAGCAGCAGCCAGGGCGAGAGGAGGCCGAGGAGGAGGGTGGGGAGCGTCAGCGCGGCCGCGAGGACGCCGAGCGGCCGGTTCGCGGTGAGGCCGCCCTCCCGCATCTGCCCGAGCGCGGCGATCAGCAGCTGGGAGCGCCGGTACTGCTCCTTGAGCATCGCGCCGAGCCGGTCGACGTCGTCGTGCCGGCCGCGGATCGCCCCGGTCATCACGATCCGGTGGGAGCGGACGAGCCGGCCGCTGTACTCGACGTCCTCCGAGTCCCGGAGGTTCTCGTCGAAGGGGCCGGTCTCCTCGAAGACCTCCCTGCGGATCGCGCCGAGGGCGAAGAAGGCGGTACGGACCTCGCCGGCGGCGCGCCGGCGCCAGAAGTGGGCGTGCAGCGCGTGGTAGCGCTCCACGGGCCCGTCGTCGAAGAGGGGCTCGGGGTCGAGGACGCCGTGGACGCAGCCGAGCCCGGGGTCGTCGCGGAGCATGTCGGCGGCGTGGGCCAGGGCCTCGGGGTGGAGCGCGGTGTCGGAGTCGAGGAAGAAGAGGACCTCGCCCCGGGCGGCGGCGGCTCCCGCGTTCCGGGCGGCGGACACCCCGCGGTTGTGGGGGTGGGCGATGAGGACGACGCCGAACTCGCGGGCGATGTCCCGGGACCGGTCGGTGCTGGCGTCGTCCACGACGATGACGTCGAGGGGGGCGTGGGTCTGGGCGAGGACCGAGGCGAGGCAGGCGCGCAGGGTCTTCTCGTAGTTGTAGTTGGGAATGATGACGGACACGGTGGGGCGGGCCCTGGGCATGGGGGTTCCTCGGTTGTGACGGGGACGTCCGGGGCGGTGGACCGCGCCGGGTCCGGGGACGTGGGCGGGCGGCGGGGCCTTCAGAGGAGCCGGAAGTCCGCGATGCGGTGTCGGGAGAGTTCGGGGGAGTGCCCGAGGAGGAGCCGGCAGAGCAGCAGCGCGCGGCCGACGGCCTCGACCTCGTCGGGGCCCCGGATGTACAGGGCCAGCCGGACCGACCGGCCGAGGACCAGGGCCCGTGCGGAGTCGAAGCGGTCCTGCGGCCGGGCGAGTCGGTGCAGCGTCTCGACGAGGAGGGCGGCGGACGGGGCCGGTGGGGGGACGGCGTCCGGTGCGGAGTCGTCGTCCGGTGCCCTCATCGAGATGCCGACGAGGTAGATGGTGATCAGCCCCAGGAGAACCCGTCGCCGCTGTCACCGGCGCTTCCGGCCGTCGTCACGACGCCCCCGGCGGCGGTGTCCGCCGTGCCGGTGCCCGCCGGCTGGGACACGAGGGCGAAGGCCAGCGCGGCCGCCGCGGGGACGAGCAGGGCGAGGACGGAACGGACCCGAAAACGAGCGGAAGTGACGGAACGGGCGTTGCTGGGCATGGCGGGATCACCTTTCCGGACGGCGCGGAACGAGAGGAGGTGCGGGGTTTCCCCGGGGCCGCTCCCGGACTCTGCCGGGCGGCTTCGACACGTCCAAGACTGGCCCGCGGGGGAGCGGCCTGTCACCGGGGAACGGCTGGCGCCAACCGCGTGGCAGTTTGGGGACAGGGCCCGGGCCCACCCGGCGCACGCCTTCCACCAGCGCGTTGCCCGGGGCTGTCACGTTCCTGCCAGGCGGAAGGTGCCGGGCGCCGGGCACGTCCCCGGCGGCCTCCGGTGCGGGCGGCGCGGCTTCCGGAAACGCCGAACGGCCGCACCCGGGGGCGCGGCCGTTCGGTGTCGTGGGTGCGTTCAGTCGTGGGGGCGCCGGAGCCGTGCCACGAACTTGTACCGGTCGCCGCGGTAGACGGACCGGACCCACTCGACCGGCTCGCCCCGCGCGTCCAGGGAGTGGCGGGAGAGCATCAGCATCGGCAGGCCCACGTCCGTGCCGAGCAGCCCCGCCTCGCGCGGGGTGGCGAGGGAGGTCTCGATGGTCTCCTCGGCCTCGGCGAGGTGCACGTCGTAGACCTCGGCGAGCGCGGTGTAGAGCGAGGTGTACTTGACGAGCGAGCGGCGCAGGGCCGGGAAGCGCTTCGCGGACAGGTGGGTGGTCTCGATCGCCATCGGCTCCCCGCTGGCGAGCCGCAGGCGCTCGATGCGGAGCACCCGGCCGCCGGCCGTGATGTCGAGCAGCCCGGCGAGGGTGTCGTCGGCGGTGACGTAGCCGATGTCGAGGAGCTGCGAGGTGGGCTCCAGGCCCTGGGCGCGCATGTCCTCGGTGTACGAGGTGAGCTGAAGGGCCTGGGAGACCTTGGGCTTGGCCACGAAGGTGCCCTTGCCCTGGATGCGCTCCAGCCGTCCCTCGACGACCAGTTCCTGGAGCGCCTGGCGCACGGTGGTGCGCGAGGTGTCGAACTCGGTGGCGAGGGTCCGTTCCGGCGGGACCGGCGTACCGGGCGGCAGGGTCTCCGTCATGTCGAGCAAGTGCCGCTTCAGCCGGTAGTACTTGGGCACGCGCGCGGTGCGGGTGGGTGTCCCGCTCTCTGTCTCCGTGCTGCCCGCCTCCGTGGCCATGGCCTGCCTTCCCGACTCCTGTGCTGTTGCCGTCACCGGCTCCTCCGTCTGTCGCGGCTCACATGGTGGCACGCTTCCTGTGCCACCACGGTTTCTCCTGCCGATACGTGCCGCTTCGGCGAGGAGGAGGCGTTCCCTGCTTCTTATACACCGCGCTGTGCCCCGTTGGTCTAGGCCATTCGGGCCGGGAAGTGGGAGGCTTCTCCCGGCGGGGCGGGAGGGGCCCTCCGGTCCGCCGGGGCGCACGCGGCGGCCCGGCCGGACGCGGACCAGGTGTCGGTCCGGTAACGGACGCTCATACCCGTCTTGCGCACCCTTGACACCCAAAAAGGTCTAGGCCAAGCTCCGGGTACTGGTCTAAACCATTAAGGACCAGGTCCCAGCCCCACGAGCAATACCCGACGTATGTCTTCGCGCGGTGGGCAGGGGGGTTGCAGGCATCCCTGAGGAGGGTGGCGTGAAGCGCAAGCTCATCGCGGCGATCGGCGTCGCGGGCATGATGGTCTCCATCGCTGCATGTGGTTCCGACAGCGGCAAGGCCAAGGACGGCGACAAGGGCAAGGCCGGGGGCGACAAGACCCTGACCGTCTGGGTCATGGACGGCTCGGCGCCCGAAACCTGGATGGCCGAGGTCAACAAGGCGTTCGAGGCCAAGCACCCCGGCGTCAAGGTCAAGGTCGAGAAGCAGGTCTGGAACGGCATCCAGGAGAAGGTCACCACCGCCCTCTCCGAGGACACCCCGCCGGACGTCCTGGAGCTCGGCAACACCCAGACCGCCGGCTACGCGGTCACCGGCGGCCTCGCCGACCTGACCGCCGACAAGGCCAAGCTCGGCTACGACGGCTGGAACAAGGGGATGGTCGCCTCCAACGAGCTGGACGGCAAGCTCTACTCCGCCCCCTGGTACGCCGCCAACCGCGTCGTCGTCTACGACAAGGCCGCCTTCAAGAAGGCCGGCGTCACCCCGCCGAAGACCCGCGCCGAGTGGATCGAGGGCCTGAAGAAGCTCAAGGCGTCCGACCCGAAGACGCAGGCGATCTACCTGCCCGGCCAGTCCTGGTACGTCCTCGCCGGTCTCGTCTGGGACGAGGGCAGCGACCTCGCGGTCAAGGACGGCGACAAGTGGAAGGGCAACCTGTCCTCCCCCGAGGCCGTCAACGCCGTGAACTTCTACAAGGAGCTGGCGTCCTACTCCACCGCTCCGAAGGACAAGGACGAGGCGACCCCGCAGCAGTCCACCGACGTCATCCCCAAGGGTGGCGTGGCGTCCTGGATCGGTCTCGGCTGGGAGGCCGGCGGCGCGATCGACGCCATGAAGAAGGCCGGCAAGACGGCCGACTTCGGTTACTTCCCGATCCCGGGCAAGACCGCCGACAAGCCGGGCTCCGTCTTCCTCGGCGGCTCGAACCTCGCCATCGCCGAGCGCTCCCCGAACAAGGACCTCGCGAAGGAGTGGCTGGCCCTCGCCGCCGGCAAGGAGTACATGACGAAGTACGCCGCCGCCACCGAGGGCGCGCTGCTTCCGAACACCGACGCCGCGCAGTTCAAGCCGGCCCCCGGATCCTTCGCCGAGGCCATGGCCGCCTCCGCCGTCTCCGGCAAGGTCACCCCGGTGACCCCGGGCTGGGCGAACGTCGAGACCGCCCCGAACCCGATCAAGGACTACATGAGCAAGGTCCTGAAGGGCGAGGACGCCAAGGCCGCCGCCGAGGCCGCCGACAGGGTCATCAACGAGCGCATCAACCAGAAGTGATTCCGTGACCCCGGTGGCGCGGCCGGTCTCGGGCCGGCCGCGCCACCGGGGTTCCGCAGTGACCCGTGGCCCCCTCCCCGGGGCCACGACCCGGTGGGCGCGGGAGCCCCAAGACCGCGAGGAATAAGACCATGACCGTGGACTCCCCGGGGACGGCGGCCGCCGTCACCCAGGACGCGCCCGGAAGGGCGGCAGGGACGTCTCAGACTCCCCCGCCGGCTCCTTCCGGCCCGAAGGAAGTCCTTCAGCCCTCGCGCGGGAGACGCTCCCTGCCCAGCGGGCTGCTGCCGTACCTGCTCGTCGCGCCGGCCCTGATCGCGATGGCCGGACTGCTCCTCTATCCGCTGAGCCGCAATGTGATCCTCTCCTTCCAGACGCTCAACCGGAAGGAGTTCATCACCCGCGAGACGGTGTGGACGGGCTTCGACAACTACGCCGACCTGCTGGGCGACTCGCAGTTCTGGTCCGTCGCCCTCCGCTCCGCCGTCTTCACCGCCGTCAACGTCCTGCTCATCATGGCCATCGGCACCGGCGTCGGTCTGCTCCTCGACCGCCTGGGCAAGAAGATGCGGCTGCTGCTCTCGCTGTCCCTCGTCCTGGCGTGGGCCATGCCGATCGTCGCCTCCGTGACCGTCTTCCGCTGGCTCTTCGACGAGCAGTTCGGCGTCGCGAACTGGCTGATGCGCACGCTCGGCTTCTCCGGCTACGAACAGCACAACTGGTTCGAGACCGGCTTCTCGACCCTCACCATCTCCCTGATCCTGCTGGTCTGGGGTTCCGTCCCGTTCGTCGCCCTCAACATGTACGCCGGACTGACGACCGTCGGCACCGAGCTGTACGAGGCGGCCAAGATGGACGGCGCGAGCGGCTGGCGGACCTTCTGGTCCGTGGTCTTCCCGAACCTCAGGTCCTTCTTCATGATCACCACGTTCCTGGAGATCATCTGGATCTTCAAGGCGTTCACGCAGGTCTACGCGATGAACCTGGGCGGCCCCAACCGCGCCTCGGAGACCCTGCCCGTCTTCGCCTACATCGAGGGCGTCGGCCAGTTCCACTACGGCACCGCCGCGGCCATCTCGGTCCTCACGATCGTGATGCTGGTCGCGATCATGTCCTTCTACTTCCGCCTGATCCTGAAGCAGGAGGACGAGCTGTGAGCACCACCGCCCCCGCTCCGCAGAAGCTGCGCACCCGCAAGAAGCTCACGGCCGGCACGGTCGTCAAGAACGTCTCCGCGCTCGTCGTCGCGGCCGTCTTCGTCTTCCCCGTCTACTGGATGTTCTCGTCCTCGCTGAAGCCGCAGCACGAGATCCTGACGAAGGACCCGGTCTTCTTCTTCAAGCCGACCCTGGAGAACTACGGCACCTCCACCGGGGTCGACCTGTTCTGGACCTACGTCCGCAACAGCCTCACCGTCACCCTCGGCGCCGTGCTCCTGGCCCTGCTCGTCGCCCTCGCCGCGAGCTTCGCCCTCGCCCGTATGAGGTTCAGGGGCCGCAAGGGCGTCGTCCTCGTCGTGATGATGGCGCAGATGGCCCCCTGGGAGGTCATGGTCATCGCGATGTACATGATCTCGCGCGAGAACGACCTGCTGAACAGCATCCCGATGCTCACCGCGATCTACTTCGCGATGGTCCTGCCCTTCACCATCTGGACCCTGCGCGGCTTCATCGCCGCCGTTCCGGTGGAGCTGGAGGAGGCCGCCCAGATCGACGGCTGCACCCGCGGCCAGGCGTTCCGCAAGGTCATCTTCCCGCTGCTCGCCCCGGGCCTGATGTCCACCTCGATCTTCGGCTTCATCACGGCCTGGAACGAGTTCGCGATGATCCTGATGCTCAACAAGGACCGGGAGTCGCAGACCCTGACGCGCTGGCTGACCGAGTTCCAGACCGCCTTCGGCAGCGACTGGGGCGCCACCATGGCCGCCTCGTCCCTCTTCGCGCTTCCCGTGCTGATCGTCTTCATCTTCGTCCAGCGCAAGGCCGTCGGCGGCATGACCGCCGGCGCGGTGAAGGGATAACGGCTCCCCATGACGACACTCGTACAAGGCTCGGACACCCTGACGCGCGACGCGCTCGCGGTCCTCCAGCCCGGCTTCGCCGGCACCACCGCCCCCGACTGGCTGCTCCGCCGCATCGGCGAGGGCCTGTCGTCGGTCGGCCTCTTCGGCCGGAACATCGCCACCCCCGAGCAGCTCACCGCGCTCACCGCGCAGCTCAGGGCCGAGCGGGACGACGTCCTCGTCGCCATCGACGAGGAGGGGGGCGACGTCACCCGCCTGGAGGTCCGGCAGGGCTCCTCCTTCCCCGGCAACTACGCGCTGGGCAGCGTCGACGACGTCGAGCTCACCCGGGCCGTGGCCCGCGAACTCGGCCGCCGGCTCGCGCTGTGCGGGGTGGACCTCAACTGGGCGCCCTCGGCGGACGTCAACTCCGACGCCGAGAACCCGGTCATCGGCGTCCGGTCCTTCGGGGCCGACCCGGACCTGGTGGCCCGGCACACCGTGGCGTACGTGGAGGGCCTCCAGGGCGCCGGGGTCGCGGCCTGCACGAAGCACTTCCCCGGGCACGGCGACACCAACGTGGACTCCCACGACGCGCTGCCCCGGATCGATGTGGACCTCGCCACACTGCACGCCCGTGAGCTGGCACCTTTCCGCTCGGCCGTCGCCGCGGGTACCAAAGCGGTCATGAGCGCGCATATCCTTCTGTCCGCGCTCGACCCCCACCGCCCGGCCACCCTGAGCCCGCAGATCCTCACCGGTCTGCTGCGCCAGGAGCTGGGCTTCGAGGGGCTGATCGTCACCGACGGCATGGAGATGCGGGCCGTCTCGGCGACGTACGGCATCGAGCGCGGATCGGTCCTCGCCATCGCCGCGGGCGCCGACGCCATCTGCGTCGGCGGCGGGCTGTGCGACGAGGACACCGTACTGCGGCTGCGCGACGCGCTCGTCGACGCGGTACGGACCGGTGAACTGCCCGAGGAGCGGCTGGCCGACGCCGCGGCGCGCGTGCGCGCCCTGGCGGCCTGGACCAGGTCGCACCGGGCCAGGGGGGCTGGATCGGTGCCGGGCGCGGCAGTGCAGGAGGGGACCGCGCCCGGCACCGACATCGGACTGGTCGCCGCCCGCCGGGCCCTCCGGGTGACCCGCGGCGACCGGCCGTACGCGCCGGTGACCGAGGCCCCCTACGTGGCCTCCTTCACCCCGGTCGCGAACTTCGCGGTCGGCGACGAGACGCCCTGGGGCGTCGCCGCGGAGCTGGAGCGCCTCCTCCCCGGCACGGAGACCGGGTCGTACGGCGAGTCCTCCGTGGACGCCGTCCTCGCCGCCGCGGGGGAGCGCCGCGTCGTGGCGGTCGTACGGGACGCCCACCGGCACCCGTGGATGACCGAGGCCCTGGACGGTCTCCTCGCGGCCCGCCCCGACACCGTCGTGATCGAGATGGGCCTCAACGAGGCGGAGCCCCGGGGGGCCCTGCACATCGCCACGCACGGTGCGGCCCGGGTCTGCGGCCGCGCGGCCGCGGAGGCCGTCGTCGGGACCGGCGCCTGACCGCCGCTCCGGCACCCGTACGACGAGGGGCCCGGCACCTGTTCGGGTGCCGGGCCCCTCGCGCCGTCGCCGCGCCGCGACCGGGGGTGCGGGCGGATCAGATGCCCTGCCAGGCGGGCTTGCCGGCGAAGGTGTGCCGGAAGTAGTCCGCGAGCTTCAGCCGGGAGGCGGCGGCCTCGTCCACGACGATCGTGGCGTGCGGGTGCAGCTGGAGCGCGGAGGCCGGCACGAGGGCCGCCACCGGCCCCTCGACGGTCCGCGCCACGGCCTCGGCCTTGCCCTCGCCGGTGGCGAGCAGCACCAGGTGGCGGGCCTCCAGGATGGTGCCGATCCCCTGGGTGATGACGTGGTGCGGGACCTGCTCGATGTCGTCGTCGAAGAAGCGCGCGTTGTCCACCCGGGTCTGCTCGGTGAGCGTCTTGATCCGGGTGCGGGAGGCGAGCGAGGAGCACGGCTCGTTGAAGCCGATGTGCCCGTCGGTGCCGATCCCGAGGATCTGCAGGTCCACGCCGCCGGCGTCGCGCAGGGCCCGGTCGTACTCCTCGCAGGCCGCCTGGACGTCCTCGGCGGAGCCGTCGGGGCCCATGAAGGCGTCGGGGGAGAGGCCGAGCGGCTCGACGACCTGCCGGAGCACGGTGGAGCGGTACGACTCCGGGTGCCCGGCGGGGAGGCCGACGTACTCGTCCAGCTGGGCGATCCGGGCCCGCGAGACGTCCACGGAGCCCGCCTCGACCCGGGCCGTCAGGGCGGCGTAGACGGGCAGCGGGGTCGAACCCGTGGCCACGCCGAGCAGCGCGTCGGGCTTGCGGCGCAGGAGGTCGGCGATGCCGTCCGCGATGAGCTCGCCGCCCGCCTCGGCGTCCTTGACGATGACAACTTCCACGCTGTGCCTGCCGATCTGGTGAGGGGCTGGGAAGGGGTCCTGTGGTATAGACCAATCTGGGTCCAAATCTAGCAGAGGAGGGCGTCCCTTCTCATGCCGTTCCGCCCCTCGGGCGGCCCCGCCTCCATCCTCGGCCGCCCTCGCGGCCCCAGCCACTCGAACCCCGGCGCCTCCGGGGCGGGGGAGCGGGGAAGGGCGGGAGAGGGGGCGGAACGGTGGCGGGCCTCCGCGAGAGCGGCGCCACGGGCCGGCCGGCCCGGCGGGGGCTGCCTCCCGGGCGGGACGAAGGGGGGAGGTGCGGGGCGCGGAGGGTGCCGCGGGAGGGGCGGTGGGGGTGCCGCGGGAGGGGTGGCCGGGCCTTTGGCGGCCGGACGCGCCGGCCCCGGAAACACCCGCGGGCCGCGGCGCCCGGCGGGACCCTCAGCCCGCCCGGCACCGCAGCCCGGAGTTGCCCGGCCGGGGGTGTGCGGTCCCTCGGCCGTGTGGGAGGTCTCGGCGCAGTCAGGGCAGAGAGCGCCGGGTACCTCGTTCCACCCTCCTGTGCGGGGAGGATGGAAGCTCTGTCGCGCTCATTGTGGACTAGACCATTCTTCTCTGTCCATCCACGGGAACGCGGCCCTTCCCGTCCCATCCTCCAGTACGCGGCTCCGGAGATCCAGGTGCGCGGACCCCGCAATTCCGCGGGTACGCTCGCACCGTGCCCTCCATGAACGACCTCGTACGCCAGCACACCACCCTGAGCGACTCCGACCTCGAGTGGCTCCACCTGCTGGTGTCGGAGTGGCAGCTGCTCTCCGACCTCTCCTTCGCCGACCTCGTCCTCTGGGTCCCCACCCTCGACGGCACGCGGTACGTCTCCGTCGCCCAGATGCGGCCGAACACCGGCCCCACCTCCTACCAGGACGACATGGTCGGCCACCTGGTCCCGCGCGGCCGCCGCCCGCTGCTCGACGCCGCCCTCGACGAGGGCCGGATCGTCCGCGAGGGCGACCCGGAGTGGCGCGAGGAGGTCCCGGTGCGGGTCGAGTCCATCCCCGTGCGCCGCGAGGGCCGGGTCCTCGGCGTCATCGCCCGCAACACCAACCTGCTGACCGTCCGCACCCCCTCCCGGCTGGAGCTGACCTACCTCCAGTCGGCCTCCGACCTCGCGCAGATGATCGCCGCCGGAACGTTTCCCTTCCCCGGCGAGCAGGTCGACATGGACTCCTCGCCCCGGGCCGGGGACGGCCTCGTCCGGCTGGACGCCGAGGGCGTCGTCCAGTACGCCTCGCCCAACGCGCTCTCCGCCTACCACCGGCTCGGCCTCGCCGCCGACCTCGTCGGCCAGCACCTCGGCCAGATCACCGCCGAACTCGCGCCCTCGCGCGGCCCGGTGGACGAGGCCCTGGTCACCCTGGCCTCCGGTTACGCGCCGCGCGAGTTCGAGGTCGAGGGCAACAGCGGAGTGATCCAGCTGCGGGCGATCCCGCTCAAGCCCAAGGGCACCCGCATCGGTTCCCTCGTCCTGCTCCGGGACGTCACCGAACTGCGCCGCCGCGAGCGCGAGTTGATCACCAAGGACGCCACCATCCGGGAGATCCACCACCGGGTGAAGAACAACCTCCAGACGGTGGCCGCCCTGCTCCGCCTCCAGGCCCGCCGGATGGACTCGGACCGGGGCCGCGAAGCCCTCGAAGAGGCCGTGCGGCGCGTCGGCTCGATCGCCATCGTGCACGAGACGCTGTCTCAGAACCTGGACGAGCGCGTCCAGTTCGACGAGATCGCCGACCGCGTCATCGCGATGGTGGCGGAGATCTCCCCGGGCAAGGTCACCTGCCGGCGCAACGGCCGCTTCGGCATCCTCGACGCCGAGGTCGCCACCCCGCTCTCCATGGTCCTGACCGAGATCCTCCAGAACGCCCTCGAACACGCCTTCGTGCAGGGGGAGCGGGGCACGGTCGAGGTCACCGCCGTCCGGAGCGAACTCCGCGCCGATCCCCGGCTTCTGATCACGGTCCAGGACGACGGCCGCGGCCTTCCCGAGGGGTTCGATCCGCAGCGGGCCGGAAATCTCGGACTCCAGATCGTACGCACCCTGGTGGAAGGGGAGTTGGGCGGAGGCTTCGACATGCTCCCGGCTCCCGGGCGCGGCACGAAGGTGGTCCTCGACATTCCCGTACGGCCGCAGAAGTAGCGTCCGCCGCCGGAATTCCGGCGGCGCGCACAGCAGCGAGCCCCGGACCGAAGGAAATCGGTCCGGGGCTCGAATGCTGTGGGTTGTTACTGCGCGCTGCGACTCAAGGGCGGTGCCTGCACACGCGATGTGTGCGCCGCTCGCCTGAGGCTGTCGTGGGGCGTCAGGCGCTGGCGTTGCGCGCCCGGTTGCGAGCGGCACGGCGCTTCATCGCGCGGCGCTCGTCCTCGCTGAGGCCACCCCAGACGCCGGAGTCCTGGCCGGACTCGAGCGCCCACTGCAGGCACTGCTCCATGACGGGGCAGCGGCGGCAGACGGCCTTGGCTTCCTCGATCTGCAGCAGCGCAGGACCGGTGTTGCCGATGGGGAAGAACAGCTCGGGGTCTTCCTCACGACAAACGGCGTTGTGACGCCAGTCCATGGCTGCTACCTCTCTTGGTATTACGTGCAGGTTGCTTGTGAATGTGAACGCTTTCACGAATCCCTCCGCAAGGGAAGGGCCGACTGCCAGATGAACTGGTGTGGTCCTTTGGACTGAGGAGGGGTTCTGGCTCTCAGTGGAGGCCGGTCTTGCGGGCCGTCCCGATTGCCAAGAAGAGACTCGCAAACCTCGGCAGCGGATACAACCCCTTCTGGAAAGTTTTTTTTGATTCCTCGGTGTCGGCTAGGTCACAGCCGTACTTCTTAGGGGTGGATACGCGCCTAAACGTTCGAGTGAAAGGACTTTGGCCCCTTCCACTCACACAATCACACGCAGTGCACGGCGAACGCCTGTGAACGTCACGCTCGTACGCAGTCCGAGGTGGTCTCCGTCCATCTGCAGGGGGAGGGGGACCTTCGAATGCAAGGTGAAGTCGGTCAGATCGTGCAGAGTCGTCGCGTGCTTGCCGCGAGGCCCGCGTTCCGGCGACGACATGAGCAGCTGGGTGGCATACCGGGCGACCGCGGGGGTAGAGAGACGCCTCAGCCCGAGCACGTCGAGGGCGGTTTCGAAGGAGGCGTCCGGCGACGCGTACACCGGGCGATTGCCCAGGTAGGTCCAGGGAGAGGTGTTGCAGATGATGGAGAGGACCAGGTCCTCGACCGGCTCCGCGTCCGGACGTTCCAGGGTGATCGTGCCGTGCCGGCGGTTCGGCTCGTTCAGGAACTGGCGCAGCACCTGGCGCAGATAGAGGGCGTGGGTGGATCTCTTCCCGCGCTCCCGCTGCTGTTCGACCCGGCCGATGACGCTCGCGTCGAAACCCAGACCCGCGCAGAAGGTGAACCAGCGGGACGGCACCGACTCGTCCTCCGTGCCCGGCGTCCCGGAGGCGAGCCCCAGGCTCACCGTGCGTGTCCGGCGCTCACGCAACGCGTCGAGCAGGACGCCGGTCGCCTCGACCGCGTCGTTCGGCAGCCCCAGCGCGCGGGCGAACACGTTGGTCGAGCCGCCGGGGACGACCGCGAGGTCCGGCAGGCGGCCCGGACCGGGGCCGTCGTGCAGCAGACCGTTGACCACCTCGTTGACCGTGCCGTCCCCGCCGAGGGAGACGACCAGATCGACGTTGCCCGCTTCGGCGGCCCGTCGGCCCAGGTCACGCGCGTGTCCGCGGTACTCGGTGGTGACCGCCTCCAGCTTCGTCTCACTGGCCAGGGCGTGGATGAGCACGTCACGGGTGCGGGCACTGGTGGTGGTGGCTGCCGGGTTGACCACGAGAAGTGCGCGCATGGGCGCCAGCGTACCTACCCGGCGGTACCGCCCCCAGCCGGGCCCGCGGCAGAGCCCGCCGCAGGGGGCCGCAGCCCGGCGCGCACGAGGGACGCCCCGGCCGCGTCCCGGCCGCCCCCGCTACCCTGCCTTGCATGAGCAGTGCGGAACAGACCCCCCGTCCCCCCCGTCTCGCCGCCGCGGCGGCCGTGACCGGCGTCGAGGCGCTCGGGCTCCTCGCCGGGGGCGCGTACATGCTGGTGAGAACCCTGACGGGAGCGCCCGAGGACCTCACCGGCGCCCTGACGGGCGCCGTGACGCTCGTCCTGCTCGGCCTGATCCCGCTCGCCGCCGCCCGGGGGCTGTGGCTGCGCCGTTCCTGGAGCCGCGGCCCCGCCGTCATCACCCAGATCCTGGCCCTGCCGGTCGCCTGGCAGATGCTCCGGGCGGACGGCGCGCTGATCCCGGCCGGTGCCGTCCTCGCCGTTCTCGCCCTCTCCGGGCTCGTCCTCCTCGTGAACCCGGCCACGAACGAGGCGCTCGGCATCCGGCGCCCCGGCCGGGACACCCCGTAGGACCGGGACCGGTCCTACTCCTCCACCAGGAGCCTCTCCCGGAGCTGGGCGAGCGTCCGGGCGAGCAGCCGGGAGACGTGCATCTGCGAGATGCCCACCTCCTGCGCGATCTGCGACTGGGTCATGTTCCCGAAGAAGCGGAGCAGCAGGATGCGCTTCTCCCGGGGCGGCAGGCCCTCCAGGAGCGGCTTCAGCGACTCGCGGTACTCGACCCCTTCCAGGGCCTCGTCCTCCGCCCCCAGCGTGTCCGCCACCGCCGGCGACTCGTCGTCGGTGTCCGGAACGTCCAGGGAGAGCGTCGAGTAGGCGTTCGCCGACTCCAGCCCCTCCAGGACCTCCTCCTCCGAGATCCCCAGCCGCTCGGCCAGCTCGTGCACCGTCGGTGAGCGGCCGTGCTGCTGGGACAGCTCCGCCGTCGCCGTGGTCAGCGAGAGCCGCAGCTCCTGGAGCCGGCGCGGCACCCGGACCGCCCAGCCCTTGTCCCGGAAGTGGCGCTTGATCTCGCCGACGACCGTGGGGGTGGCGTACGTGGAGAACTCGACCCCGCGCTCCGGATCGAACCGGTCCACCGACTTGATCAGGCCGATCGTCGCCACCTGCGTCAGATCGTCCAGCGGCTCGCCGCGATTGCGGAAGCGCCGGGCCAGGTGCTCCACCAGCGGCAGGTGCATCCGTACCAGCCGGTTGCGCAGCTCCGCCTTCTCGGGGGAGCCCTCCGGCAGCTCGCGCAGCTCGACGAAGAGGGCACGGGCGCCGCTCCGGTCGTGCGGAGCCGGGACGGCGGGGACGTCCGGAGCCTCGTCGGCCTCCCCGGCCTCCCCGGCCTCCCGGTGGTTCCCGGCCCCCGCCACCGTTCCGACGGCCCCGGCCTCTCCGGAATCCTCCGGCTTCCGCGCACCGGAGACCCCGGCGGAACCCTCGGGGGTCTCGGGGGCGCCCGGCGCCCCGGCGGCCTCGTGGTGCTGCTCGTGCTCGCTCATCTGGTCCGCCCGCTCCGTAGCGACCTCGTGCGGCCGCGCCTTCTGCCCGGGGAGGCCGGCCGTCGCGTCCCCGCTCCTCACGCCGGGCCTGGCCCCGCGCCGCGCTGTTTGTACAGGCTGATCGAGACCGTACGGTCGTCGGCCACCGACGACTCGACCTTCCCGGCCAGCGCCGACAGCACCGTCCAGGCGAAGGTGTCCCGCTCGGGAGCGCGGCCGTCGGTCGTGGGGGCGGAGACCGTCACGTCCAGCGAGTCGTCCACCAGCCGGAAGACGCAGCTGAGGACGGACCCCGGTACGGCCTGCTGGAGCAGGATGGCGCATGCCTCGTCGACCGCGATCCGCAAGTCCTCGATCTCGTCGAGAGTGAAGTCCAAACGCGCCGCGAGGCCGGCCGTGGCCGTACGCAGCACGGACAGATAGGCACCCGCAGCGGGCAGCCGGACTTCCACGAAGTCCTGGGTCCCGGGCTCGCCTGCGATCTGGGACACCCTCACCTCCAAGGTGGCACAAGCTCATTCGGGGCTCGGGGGAGAGGCCCCCGAACCGGGCGGTACGCAGGGGGCTGCGCGGTCCGCCGTGACGCTATCGCGATCCGTCCCGTCGTGTCGCCGTGGACCCCGCCCCCCTCCACCGCTCCTCACCCATGGTAAGTCTCCGGGTGCGGGCGGTGGGCGGGGGCCGTGGACGACGGAAACGAGCGACCGGCGGAGGGGTGACGTACCCACGCGCGAGCCGGTCGAACCACGGGACGGTCCGGCCGTCAGACGATCGCGCCGTCCACGAAGCACCAGCGCCACCGCTCGCCCGGCTCGAAGGACCGCATCACCGGGTGCCCGGTCGAGGAGAAGTGGGCCGTGGCGTGCCGTCCCGCCGAGGAGTCGCAGCAGCCCACGTGCCCGCACTCCAGGCAGAGCCGCAACTGGACCGGGTGCGTGCCGTCCGCCAGGCACTGGGGGCAGGTGGCGGCCAGCGGCGCCGGTTCGGGGCGCGGCAGTTCGGCAACGTGCGGGCACTCGCTCATGATGGCCAGGTTACTTCGCGGCACGGATCGAAGACGGACGGACGGACGGGCATGGACGCACTGCGGCTGGTGGCACTGGTGGCGGTGAGCGCCGCGATCGCGGGGACCGCCCGCCGGACCCCGGTGCCCGCCCCGCTGCTCCTGGTCGCCGCCGGACTGGCCGCCTCGTACGTGCCGGGCGTCCCCGACTACACGCTCGACCCGCACGTCGTCCTGCCGCTGATCCTGCCCCCGCTCCTCCACACGGCCGCCGTCGACTCCTCGTACCTCGACCTGCGGGCCAACGTGCGGCCCGTCGCCCTGCTCTCCGTCGGGTACGTCCTCTTCGCCACCGTGGCCGTCGGCTGGCTCGCGTACGTCCTCGTGCCCGACCTGCCGCTCACCGCCGCCCTCGTGCTCGGCGCGGTGATCGCCCCGCCGGACGCGGTCGCCGCCACCGCCATCGCCCGCAGGCTGGGCCTGCCGAACCGGATCACCACGATCCTCCAGGGCGAGTCCCTGGTGAACGACGCGACCGCGATCACCGCCTACAAGGTCGCCCTCGCGGCGGCCGTCGGCGAGGGCGTCGGCTGGGCCGGCGGACTGGGCGAGTTCGCGCTCGCGGCCCTCGGCGGCATCGGCGTCGGCCTGGTCCTCATGGTCCCCCTCCACTGGCTCCGCCTCCACCTGCGGGACTCCCTGCTCCAGAACACCCTCTCCCTCCTCATCCCCTTCGTCGCCTACGCGGCCGCCGAGGAGGTCGGCGCCTCCGGGGTCCTCGCCGTCGTCGTGGTCGGCCTCTTCCTGGGCCACCGCGCCTGGCAGGTCGACTTCGCGACGCGGCTCCAGGAGGAGGCCGTGTGGAAGATGGTGTCCTTCGTCCTGGAGTCCGCCGTCTTCGCCCTGATCGGACTCCAGCTCCCGTACGTCGTCCGCGGCCTCGGCCCGTACGGGGTCGGCGAAGCCGCCGGGTACGCGGCCGGCGTCTTCGTCGCCGTCGTCCTCGTCCGCTTCGTCTGGGTCTACCCGTCGACCTTCCTGCCCCGCCTGCTCTCCGCCCGCGTCCGGGAACGGGAGCCGGGGGTGGACTGGCGGACGCCGCTCGTCGTCGGCTGGGCCGGCATGCGCGGGGTGGTCTCGCTCGCCGTCGCCTTCTCCATCCCCGTCGCCGTCGCCGGCGAGGAGTTCCCGGCCCGCAACCTCGTCCTCTTCCTCACCTTCACCACCGTGATCGGCACGCTGGTGGTGCAGGGCCTCACCCTCCCGCCCCTCATCCGGTTCCTGAAGCTGCCCGGCCGCGACCGGCACGCCGAGACGCTGGCCGAGGCCCAGGCGCAGAGCGAGGCGTCGCGGGCCGCCGAGGAACGCCTCGACGCGCTCCTCGCGGACGAGCGCAATGCCCTGCCGCAGCCCCTCGCCGACCGGCTGCGCACCGTCCTCGAACGACGCCGCAACGCGGTCTGGGAACGGCTCGGGACGGTCGACGAGGTCACCGGGGAGACGGCGGACGACACCTACCGGCGCCTCGCGCGCGAGATGATCGACGCCGAACGGAAGGTCTTCGTACAGCTGCGCGACGCGCGCCGGATCGACGACGAGATGATGCGGACCCTGCTCCGCCGGCTCGACCTGGAGGAGGCGGCCGCCTACCGGGAGGAGGCGGACGGCTGACCGCCGTCCGGAGCGCCGGTGACCACCGCCGCGATCCGGGTGCCCTCGGGGAAGGCGCCCTCCTCCGCCAGCGTCACGAGAGCGTGAAGCATTTTGGCCACATATAGCCGCTCGATGGCGAGTTCATGCCGTTCCTCGAAATCGCGTGTGAACTCCTCCAGGACCGGGGACACGCGCGCGTAGCCCCCGCCGTGGAAACGCTCGTCCAGGGACCAGTCGCCGCGCGGGCCCCCGAACGCCGCCTCCTGGAGGGCGCGGACCTCCCCGCCCAGGAAGCCCCCCTTGAGCACCGGGACGCCGAGGGCCCGCTGCCCCGGGGCGAGACCGGCCGCGAGGCCCGCGAGGGTGCCGCCCGTGCCGCAGGCGACGGCGACCGTGTCCGCCGCCCCGGCCAGTTCCCGGCCCAGCTCCGCGCAGCCGCGCGCGGCGAGCGCGTTGCTGCCGCCCTCGGGGACCACGTACGCGTCCGCGCGGGTCCGCTCCAGGAGCGCCGCGAGGACGGCGGGGTCGTTCTTCGCCCGGTACGTGGCCCGGTCCACGAACTCCAGGCGCATCCCGTCCGCCGCGCACCGCGCGAGGGAGGGGTTGAGCGGCCGTCCGGCCAGCTCGTCGCCGCGGACCACCCCGACCGTGGGGAAACCGAGCAGCCGGCCGGCGGCGGCCACCGCCCGCAGGTGGTTGGAGTACGCCCCGCCGAAGGTGAGCAGGGGGCGCCCGCCCGCCGCGCGCAGGTTGGGCGCGAGCTTGCGCCACTTGTTGCCCGGCAGGTCCGGGTGGATGAGGTCCTCGCGCTTCAGGAGCAGCGCGAGGCCGCGCCGGGCGAAGCGCTCGTCCTCCACCGGCTCCAGGGGGGAGGGCAGCCGGGGGCGCAGCGGCGGGAGGTCGAACGCGTTCACCGGGTCATTGTGCCGCCCGCCCGGGACGCGGCCGACGGCGGACGGACGCGCCGGACGGGAACCGGACGCGCCGGACCCGGCCGGGACCGCCCGCCCCGGACGGGGCCGGGGCCCGCGCCGCCGGGGCCGGCGGTCCGCGTCGCGGCCGGGCGGGTCCGTCCGGCGCCGGGTCCTGTCCGGCACCGGGTCCCGGCGCCGGACAGCGCCTACCGCAGCAGGTCGGCGATCCGCTCCCGCATGGAGCCCATGGTGAAACCGCGCGGGTCCGACTTCCCCGGCTGCCACTCCAGGTGACCGATGACCGACCGGTGCGTCCAGCCGTGCACCCGGCACACGGCGGCGGCCGCCTTCGCGATGGCCTCCAGCTGGACCTTCGGCCACGGGTCCTTGCCGTCCCCGAGGTTCTCGCACTCGAAGCCGTAGAAGTGCCGGTTGCCGTCCGTGGTGGCCTCGTCGTCCCTCGGCAGGCGCCGCTCGGCGATGACCGCCCGGAGCACTTCGTCGTCGCCGAGCCCGGCGTGGTTGGCGCGGCCGTAGCCGACGAGGTGGACCCCGCCGTCCTTGGCGATCACGCCGTGGCAGAGCGGCCCCGGCAGGCTCGCGTAGCCGTCGCGGCAGATGCGGACGGTGCCGGCGGTGCCCCGGGTCACGGTGTGGTGGATCATCACGCCGTGCACCGGACCCCAGGGGCCCTTGTGGTTGCGGTTGTGGGTGGCCCAGTCGCCGACCTGGACGACCGCGAGGCCCTCGTCGCGCAGCGCGGTGAGGAACCTGTTCGCGGACATGGGTGAAGCCATGACCGACTCCTTCCGAAGGACGGGAACGAACTTCCGGAGTACCGGAGTCCGCCGAACCGCCGCCATCCGTTCGGACCGTGTGCGAGCCGATCCGGACAGTGCGCCGGACGGGGGCGCCGGACCTCGGCCGTCCGGAGGGGAAAACGGCGGCATGCCCCGGAAATCGTCGAACAGCCCCACTCGATCGTGTAATGGCGCCGACACGCTGAGTAGTGAAAGGCTGATGCTGCAACTCAGGCATATGAGAGGGAGTCCCATGTCCGTAGGTTCGGTTGGCGACGAGATCCGCGCGGAGCAGCAGGCGCCGCAGCAGAGTCTCGGTACCGCCGCCGCGCGGAACCTCGCCACGACCACCAAGTCGGCACCGCAGATGCAGGAGATCACCTCGCGGTGGCTGCTGAGGACGCTGCCGTGGGTCCAGGTGCAGGGCGGTACGTACCGGGTCAACCGGAGGCTCAGCTACTCCGTGGGAGACGGCCGCGTCACCTTCGTCCAGACCGGCGAGCACGTCGCGGTGATCCCCGCCGAGCTCGGCGAGATCCCCGCCCTGCGGGGCTACGAGGACGAGGGCGCGCTGGCCGAACTCGCCTCCCGCTGCACCCAGCGGGAGTACGCGGCGGGCGAGGTCATCGCCGTCGCGGGCGCCCCCAGCGACCGCGTGTACCTCCTCGCCCACGGCCGGATCGAGCAGATCGGCGAGGGGCCGTACGGCGCCGAGGCCGTCCTCGGCGTCCTCGCCGACGGCGCCCACCTCGGCGACTCCTCCCTGATCCGCGACGACGCCACCTGGGAGTGGACCGCCCGGGCCGCCACCGCCTGTACGGTCCTGGAGCTCACCCGGGACGACGTGCGGAACCTGGCGGACCGGGTCGACTCGCTCGCCACGCACCTCACGGCCGTCGCCACGCTGTCCGAGCAGCGCACCAACAAGTACGGCGAGGCCGCCATCGACCTCTCCGCCGGCCACGTCGGCGAGGCCGTCGTCCCCCACACCTACGTCGACTACGACGCCTCGCCCCGCGAGTACGAACTGAGCGTCGCCCAGACCGTACTGAAGGTCCACAGCCGCGTCGCCGACCTCTACAACCAGCCGATGAACCAGACCGAGCAGCAGTTGCGGCTCACGGTCGAGGCGCTCCGCGAGCGCCAGGAGCACGAGATCGTCAACAACAAGGAGTTCGGCCTCCTCTCCAACTGCGACTACGGGCAGCGCATCCAGCCCCACGACGGCGTCCCGAGCCCCGACGACATGGACGAGCTGCTCTCCCGCCGCCGGGGCTCGAAGATGTTCCTCGCCCACCCGCGCGCCATCGCCGCCTTCGGCCGCGAGCTCAACAAGCGCGGTCTGGTGCCCGAGACCATCGACATCAACGGCAACCGCATCCCGACCTGGCGCGGTGTGCCGATCTACCCGTGCAACAAGATCCCGGTCTCGGACGCCCGGACCACCTCGATCATCTGCATGCGTACGGGCGAGGCCGACCAGGGCGTGATCGGCCTGCACCAGACCGGCCTCCCCGACGAGATCGAGCCCAGCCTCTCCGTCCGCTTCATGGGCATCGACGAGCAGGCGATCATCTCCTACCTGGTCACGGCCTACTACTCGGCGGCGGTCCTCGTCCCGGACGCGCTCGGCGTCCTGGAGAACGTCGAGATCGGCCGCTGGAGCTGAGGCGGCGGCGCCCGGGGCGGGAGGGCCGGCACCCCCGCTCCGGCGCCCTCCCGCCCCGGCGCCCTCCCGGCTCGTCACGGCGAACGGTCGCCGCGAAGAACGTGAAGGAAGCAAGCGTGACCATGACCAGCGCGAACGCCGTCACCGACGGTCAGGGAGCCGTGGCGCTCCTGGACCGGACGCGGGCGGCCGTCCACCCCCAGCTCCGCTCGACCGTCGAGACCCTGCCCGGTTCCGTACGGCGGGTGGCGATGTACCACCTCGGCTGGGAGCACGCCGACGGCTCCCCGGCCGCGGAGCAGGCGGGCAAGGCCATCCGGCCCGCCCTCGTCCTCGCCGCGGCCCGCGCGCTCGGGGCCGAGGAGACCCGGGCCGTGAAGGCCGCCGCCGCGGTGGAGCTCGCGCACAACTTCACCCTGCTCCACGACGACATCGTCGACGGGGACCCGACCCGGCGCCACCGGCCCACCGCCTGGACGGTCTTCGGCGTGCCGGACGCGCTGATCACCGGGGACGCGATGTGCGCGCTCGCCCTGCGCCTGCTCGCCGAGGACCCGCACCCCTCCTCGGCCGCCGCCTCCGCGCGTCTCGCCGCCTGCGTCATCGAACTCTGCGCGGGGCAGCAGGCGGACTGCGCCTTCGAGCAGCGCGGTCCGCACGAGGTCTCCCTCGACGAGTGCACCGCCATGGCCACCGCCAAGACCGGCGCCCTGCTCGGCTGCGCGTGCGCCCTCGGCGCGCTCTACGCCGGCGCGGGCGAGGAGGAGGTCGCGGCGATGGACGCCTTCGGCCGGGAGGCGGGGCTCGCCTTCCAGCTGATCGACGACCTCATCGGCATCTGGGGGGACCCGGACCGTACGGGCAAGCCGGCCGGGGCCGATCTGGTCGCCCGCAAGAAGTCGCTGCCCGTGGTGGCGGCGCTCACCTCCGGGACGCCGGCGGGGGACGAGCTGGCCGAGCTGTACTCCCGCCGGGTCCTCGACGCGGAGGCGGTCCGGGCCGCGGCGGACGCGGTGGAGCGGGCCGGTGGGCGCGACTGGGCGCAGGCCCAGGCTGCCGAGCGCATGGGCCGTGCCGTCGAGCACCTGGCACAGGCGGTCCCGGACGTGGCGGCCGCGGGGGACCTGCTCGCCCTCGCGGAGTACGTCACCCGACGCGTGCGCTGAGACCGCCGGGGCCCGGGGCCCCGGGTGCTCAGTCCGCCGGGGCGATGCGGGTGACCACGGTCTCGATCAGGGAGTCCAGGTCCCGGTCGCCGTGGAGTTCCGGGACCGTGAAGTGGTCGAGCAGCAGCCCGGTGAGGGCGAAGTAGAGGACCCGTACCGTGTCCGCGTCCCCCGGCATGCCGGAATCGAGGTGCAGCCGGATGTTCTCGTTCAGGTCGGAGCGGAGCACCTTGGTGAGCTGGGTCCGCAGCTCCGGACGGCGCACGGCCTCCAGGCGCAGCTCGAAGAGGCCCAGGTAGCAGGTGCGCTCCGCCGCCAGGCGCCCGGCGGTCCAGCGCATCAGTTCCACCAGCAGCTCCCGGCCGGGCGCGGGTCGCATGGCGGTGTCGATGACACCGGGGGGCGGGGTGAGCCGCGCGAAGATCCGGTCGCCCACCTGGGAGAGCAACTGGTCCCGGTGGTCGAAGTAGTTGGACGACGTGCCCGTCGGGACCCCCGCCCGGGCGTCGACCGCGCGGAACGTCAGACCGCGGGCGCCTTCGTCCGCCAGTACCTCGATCGCCGCGTCGAGCAGGGTCGTACGGCGTTCCGGGTTTCTCGCCATGGGGGCTCCCTCGGTGTCGGGTGGGTTCTCTTCGCGATGGGGCTTGCACAACCACTACAGGTGAAGCACTATAACTGTCGTGGTTGCGGCAGCGGCCGTGACCCGAACCCGAAGAAGAGGACCCGCTTGCGCAAGCTCACCTACTACATCGCCTGCACCATCGACGGTTTCATCGGCGACCCCGAGGGCGACGCCACCTCCATGTACAAGTACGCCGAGGACTCGTACCTGGAATGGATGGGGGCGGAGTACCCGGAGACGATCTCCGCGCCCGGCCGGGAGGCCCTCGGCATCGACGGCCCCCACCAGCACTTCGACACCGTCGTGCAGGGGATGGCGTCGTACCGGCTCGCCCTGGACATCGGCCTCACCAGCCCCTACGGCCACCTGCGCGAGTTCGTCGCCACCCGTTCGCTCGCCGAGGCGCCCCACCCCGACATCGAGCTGATCTCCGACGACCTCGTCGGCCGCGTCCGGGAACTCAAGGCCGAGGACGGCCCCCTGGGCATCTGGCTCTGTGGCGGCTCCACCGTCGCGGGGGAGCTCATCGAGGAGATCGACGAGTTGGTCATCAAGACCTATCCGCAGGTGTACGGCACCGGCATGCCGATGTTCGGCGCCGGTTTCGAACCCCGGGACTTCGAGCTGGGCGACGTGCGCGCCTTCGACAACGGCGTGATCGTCCGCACGTACTCCAGGAAGCGGTAGCGCGTACGGGGCCGGATGGGCGGAGGCGGCGGGAAGCGCCTCCGCGCCGGGCGTCCTACCCTGGAGACATGGCTGACGAGGCGTTCCGTACGACCCGGGACCCGCGGGCCGAGCACCCCTGCCCCGCCTGCGGCGGTCCGCGCACCGCGCGGGTCACCCGGCACAAGGTCCTCGGGGCCTGGGTGCCGGAATGGGAGGTGGAGCCCTGCCGCGACCCGGAGTGTCCGCTCCACGAGGAACGCGGGGAGCGCGAGGAGCACGGGGGGAGCGGGAAGCACGGGGATTCCGCGGGTGCGGAAGCCGCGACTCCGCACGTGACCGGCAAGAACGGCGAGACCGGGAGAAGTCCGGCCCCGGGGTGACCGGATGCGCGGGGGAGCCGGTCGTACCGCTACAGTCCGCGCATGTCATCGGAGTCGACGGAAGTCTGGACCGGCTGGTACCGGGACCGCAGCGGCGCGGAAGCGATCGTCATCACGGCCGACGGACGGCGCGTCGCCGTCCGGGTCAGGGGGACCGAGTACACGGGCGAGAGCTTCGCCTCGCTCGGCACGGCCGACGGGCAGACCCTCACCGGCTGCGTCCTGGAGTGGGACCTCCCGCTTCCCGTCGTCCTGGACGGGGCCGCCCAACAGGCCACGCTCAGCTGCCTCCTGACGCTCGGTGAGCGCCCCGACCTCAGCCTGACGCTGCACTGCGGCGGCGCCGCCTTCGAGGCGTGCGTCGCGGGAGGCGATTTCGAGGGGGCGCTGGAGCGGGTCCGCCGTCAGCTTCCGCCCGGCGCGGACTTCGGCCGGCGGCTCCTCCCGGCGGCCTGAGGCCTGGGGCCGGCGGCCCGCGGCGGGCGCCGGCGTCCTCGCGTTCCGCGGCCCGGGGCGGGGCGTCGGCCTCCTCGCGTTCCGCGACCCCACGTCCCCACGTCCCCACGTCCCACGACCTCGCGACGCGCGCGCGGCCCGCGACCGCGCGGCCCGCACGGGAACGCGCACGGGAACGGCGGCACCCGGGGAGGGGCGCCGCCGTCCTCGTAACCCCGCCCGTCAGCCCTTGAAGGCGGAGGCGAGGCCGTAGCGCCACAGCTGGTCGACGCGGGACCGCTCCTGCGCGTTCGGCTGGGCGTTCTGGCAGGACGTGCCGGGACCGCCGCCCGACATCAACTCGCTGCACGGACCGCTGTAGTGGTCCGGGAGGCCGAGGACGTGCCCGGTCTCGTGGGCCGTGACCCGGGTCGAGTTGTACTGCTGGTTCTGCCGGTAGTCGAGGAAGATGTATCCGCCGCCGTGCCCGTCGGTGCTGGCGTACGAACCGCGGGAGTCGTTGCCCTCGTAGTAGCGGAAGTCGGGGTTGCTGCCCTCGACGAGCCGGACGTTCACCACCGAGCTGTTCCATATCTGGGCCGAGCGGGCGATCTGGGTGCGGAAGCTCGGCGCGTTGGCGGCGCTGTAGACGACGGTGACGGCCTCCGCGCCGGGGACGGCGGCCCGCTTCTTCGCCACCGACTTCAGGACGGCGTCGAAGAAGGCCCGGTTGGCCTTGGCCTCCTCGGCCGAACCGGCGTACGCGACGGCGGCGTTGCCGGCGGACACGGCCCGGTCGTCGGGCGCGGCGACGGCCGGGGCCGCTCCGAGGGAGGTGAAGAGGCCGAGGCCGAGGGCGGCGGTCAGCGCGGAGGTGAGGACCTTGGAGTGTCGCATGGGGGGCTCCTCCTGTAGGGGTCGGGGAGAGTCTGGAGGGAACCGGCCCGCGCGGGGATGATGTCAACCGCCGATAACCCCGTCACATCACCTCCTCGCCCCCTCCCCGCCCCCGGAGCGAAAGGAGATCGAAGGGTTCCGGCTGTCTGGTGCGTCTCGTGGGGCCGCCCTACCCTCGGGGCATGGAGCTGGAGGTGAGACACCTGCGCGTGCTCTGCGCCATCGCGGACACGGGCAGCCTGCACAAGGCGGCGCGCCAACTGGGCATGAGTCAGCCGTCGTTGACCACCCAGCTGCGCCGGATCGAGAACTCCCTGGGGGCCGAACTGTTCTCCCGGGGCCGCACCGGCTGCCACCCCACCCCGCTCGGCCGTTCCCTCCTCAGCCGGGCCCGCCCCCTCGTCGCGGACATGGCCGCGCTCGTCACCGAGACCCGGGCCGCCGCCGCCCGCACCGAAGGCCCCGGACTCCGCGTCGGCTCCACCGCGAGCCGGGCGCTCCCGGGCTGGCTGCGCCGGCTCCGCCAGCGGCTGCCGGGCACCGAGGTCGGCCTGCGGGTGGACGTCTCCGCCAACGCGCTGCTGCGCACGGTCGCCGCGGGCCGGCTCGACGTGGCCTTCGTGCACGAGGTGGAGGGCTGCCCGTTACGGGTCCCCGAGGGCCTGACGGAACGGGTCCTGGTCGCCCGCGAACCGCAGTTCGTCTCCATGGCCCGCGACCACCCGGCCGCCGCCCGGCCCGTCGTGGACCTCGCCGACCTCGCGGACGACCACTGGATGGTCGACCCGACCGTCGACGGCGAATGGGACGGCCTCCGCCGGGTCCTGGACGCCGCCGGGATCGACCCTCCGCTGCTGCACGGCGACTACCACACGGCCGCCTCGCTCATCGTCCTCGGTGAGGCCGTCGCCCCCTGCCAGCCCACCTCGGGCCCGCGCGAGGACATGGCCGTCCGCCCGCTGCGCGGCGACCCCCTGGCCGTCCGGCTCCTGCTGTACGGACGCCCCGGCGCGCCCCTGGACGCGCTGTACGCGGAACTCGCCGCCGCCTACCGCGAGGTGGCCCTCCGCGCGGCCCCGTACCGCGAGTGGCTGCGGGGGCAGGGGACGGCGGCGGGACTGTCGGTGGGGCCGTGCATGACGGCGGTGTGAGCGGGGCCGGGGCGGGCTGATCTCCCGGGGTGCCCTGATCTCCCGGGGTGCCCGCCGCGCGGCGCTCCGGCTACGGGAGGCTCCGGCGGACCCGTCCTGCCGGATCGCCCGCTGACCGTCACCCGTCGCTCGTCACCCGCCGCTCGTCGCTCGTGCGCCGTCGTCATCCCGGTCGTCGGCGGCCGGCAGGCGATGACCTCCGCCGCCACCGGCGCCGTCGCCCTGGTCATCGCGCCCCCGAACCGCGAGCACGGCTTCGGCCACCCGGTCGCGGCCGGGATCGCGGTGGCGACGGTGGGCGACAAGGGGCCCCGCCCGTACCCGGACTGCCGGACGTGCCGTTCACTCTCGACACGCCGACCACCGTCGCCCCGTACGCGTTCCTCGCGGGCGCATGCCCGTGGGCGAGACCGTGGTCGTGCTCGTGACCGTCGCCTGCGTGATCCCCCGCAACCTCGCCGTCGGCGGCGTCGGCCTGCTGTCCCCCGCGGCCGGTTCCCCCGTCTCCCGAACCCCTCCCGAAACGCCCGAAGGGGTGCGACCGGCAAGCGGTCGCACCCCTTCGGAGCGGGGACGGAAGGTCAGGCCTTCTTCGTCTCCCAGAAGATGCGGTCGATCTCGGCGATGAGCTCCAGCGCCTTCTCGCCCGTCTTCGGGTCCGTCGACGCCTTGGCGGCCGAGAGGGCCTTCAGGGTGTCGTTGACCAGCTGGTTGAGCTCGGGGTACTTCTCGAAGTGCGGGGCCTTGAAGTAGTCGCTCCAGAGCACCGAGACGTGGTGCTTGGCGAGCTCCGCGCGCTGCTCCTTGATGACCGTGGCGCGGGCCCGGAAGTGCGGGTCCTCGTTGGCCTGGTACTTCTCCTGGACAGCCTTGACGGACTCGGCCTCGATGCGGGCCTGGGCCGGGTCGTACACGCCGCACGGGAGGTCGCAGTGGGCGCTGACCTTCACCTTGGGGGCAAACAGGCGGGAGAGCATTGAGCCGTCCTTCCTCGTGATCGTCTTCTCAGGTGGGACATTACTCGGTGAGAAGGGCGTTTTCGCGGGCGCCCCTGGGGCTTAGGTCAAAAGTCCGGGGGCGCCGCGGGACTCGTGGGCGAGTGTACGAGCGGACGCGCGGGTGCGCGCGGTCCGGCCGGGAGGTGTCGTGATGAGGGAAACGGGGCGGGAACCGGCGGGTGAAGCCGGGGCTCCGTTCGGGATCGCCGAGGTGACGGGGGTGTCGATGGTGCCCACGCTGCTCCACGGCGACCGGCTGCTCGTGCACTACGGGGGGCGGCTGCGGCCCGGGAGCGTCGCCGTGCTGCGCCATCCGCTCCAGCAGGATCTGCTCATCGTGAAACGGCTGATCGAGCGACGCGACGGCGGCTGGTGGGTGCTGGGCGACAACCCGGACGCGGAGGGGGACAGCCGGGTCTTCGGAGCCGTACCGCCCGAACTGGTGCTCGGGAGGGTGCGGGCGCGGTACCGGCCGGTGACGCCGGGGCGTCAGCGTTCGGCCGGGACGGTGCTCTCCTGGCTGGTCTCGGCGGTCAGGCCGGTGGGGTCCGCGAGTTCGGCCTCCCGGCGTTTGCGGGCCCGGTAGGCGGCCACGTTGGCGCGGGTCGCGCAGCGGTCCGAGCAGTAGCGCCGGGAGCGGTTGGTGGAGGTGTCCAGGTACGCGTTGCGGCAGGGCGCCGCCTGGCACAGGCCGAGCCGGTCCGCGCCGAACTCGGTCAGGTGGAAGGCGAGCCCCATCGCGCAGATGGCCGCGTACCCCGTGGTCGCGTTCGAGGAGTGATCGGCGAGGTGCATGTGCCACCGGGGGCGGCCCTCCTCGTCGAGGAAGTCGTGGCCCGAGATCTGGGGGCTGACCGGGAACTCCAGGAGGAGCGAGTTGAGCAGGTCGACGGCGCCGGTGTGGTCGCCCTCGTCGGCCGCGGTGAAGACCGCGCGCAGCCGGGACCGTACCGTCCGGAAGCGGGGCAGGTCCGCCTCGGTGACCCGGCGGGCCATCTGGGAGGCCGCGCCGAAGAGGTCCCGGACCGCCTCCACGGAGGTGAGGGAGTCCTTGCCCCGGGTCGGCTCCTCGGTGTTGACCAGGCGCACGGCGAAATCCGAGTAATGGGCCAGTTCCACTTGTAGTCCTTACTTCGGCGGGCTAGGGTCGCGGGCGGAAGGGGGTAACGGCTGTTTCCCCTTCGAGGGTATTACGAACAGGGGAGGGTGCGGCGATGACCGGAACCGACTGGGCGGCCTGGCAGCAGAGCTGGGACCGTCAGCAGGAGTGGTACATGCCGGACCGCGAGGAGCGGTTCCGCGTGATGCTCGACATGACCGAGGCGCTGGTGGGGCCGGAGCCCCGCGTCCTCGACCTCGCGTGCGGTACGGGAAGTATCACGGATCGGCTCCTCCGGCGGTTCCCGGAGGCGACCGCCACGGGTGTCGATCTCGATCCCGCCCTCCTCGCCATCGCCGAGGGGTACTTCGCGGGCGACCGGCGCGTCACCTTCGTGACCGCCGATCTCAAGGACCCGGAGTGGGCCGCGACCCTGCCGTACGACTCGTACGACGCGGTCCTCACCGCCACCGCCCTGCACTGGCTCCACAGCGAACCCCTCGCGGCCCTCTACGGGCGGATCGCCGGTCTCGTCCGCGACGGCGGCGTCTTCATGAACGCCGACCACATGATCGACGGGACCACGCCCCGGATCAACGCCGCCGAGCGCGCGTGGCGGCACGCCCGGATGGACCGCGAGAAGGCCGCCGGGGTCCTCGACTGGGCCGACTGGTGGGCCCTCGCCGCGAAGGACCCCGTCCTGGCCGGGCCCACCGCCCGCCGTTTCGAGATCTACGGCGAGCACGCCGACGGCGACACGCCCTCCCCGCGCTGGCACGCCGACGCCCTCCGCGCCGCCGGCTTCGGCGAGGCCCGGACCGTCTGGGCCTCGCCCTCCGACACCCTGCTCCTGGCCGTGAAGTAGCCGGGGACGAGGCGGGGAACGAGGAAGGGGCGGTACGGGGTCCCCGTACCGCCCCTTTCCGCGCGTCCTACAGCACCTTGGACAGGAACGCCTTCGTCCGGTCGTGCTGCGGGTTGCCCAGGACCTCGCGCGGGTCGCCCGACTCGACCACCACGCCGCCGTCCATGAAGACCAGCGAGTCGCCGACCTCGCGGGCGAAGCCCATCTCGTGCGTGACGACGATCATCGTCATGCCCGAATCGGCCAGGTCCCGCATGACGTCGAGGACGTCGCCCACCAGCTCCGGGTCGAGCGCCGAGGTCGGCTCGTCGAAGAGCATCAGCTTCGGCTCCATCGCCAGCGCGCGGGCGATGGCCACGCGCTGCTGCTGGCCGCCGGAGAGCTGCGAGGGGTAGTTGCCCGTCTTGTCCCGCAGGCCGACCCGGTCGAGCAGGCGCTCGGCGCGTTCGCGCGCCACCGCCTTCGACTCGTTCTTCACCTGGATGGGCGCCTCCATGACGTTGGCCAGGGCCGTCATGTGCGGGAAGAGGTTGAAGCGCTGGAAGACCATGCCGATGTCGCGGCGCTGGAGCGCGACCTCGCCGTCCTTCAGCTCGTGGAGCCTGTCGCCCTTCTGGCGGTAGCCCACCAGCCGCCCGTCGACCGAGAGCCGCCCGGCGTCGATCCGCTCCAGGTGGTTGATGCAGCGCAGGAAGGTCGACTTGCCGGATCCCGAGGGGCCGACGAGGCAGAACACCTCGCCGTTGCGCACCTCCAGGTCGATGCCGCGGAGGATGTGGGCGGCGCCGTAGGACTTGTGGACGCCTTCGGCCTTGACCATGGGCTCGCCGGTCATCCGGTCACCGCCGATCGCTTGAAGGTGGTCAGGTTCGCACGGACCCGCTGCCAGGGGGTGGGCGGCAGGCTGCGCGTGGAACCGCGGGAGAAACGGCGCTCCAGGTAGTACTGGCCGACGCTGAAGACGCTGGTCAGCGCCAGGTACCAGAGGGAGGCGACGAAGAGCATCTCCATCACGGCGCCGGCCGTGTTGCCGATGTTCGAGGAGGCCCGCAGCAGCTCGGTGTACTGCACGGCCGAGACCAGCGACGAGGTCTTGAGCATGTTGATGAACTCGTTGCCCGTCGGCGGCACGATCACCCGCATGGCCTGCGGCAGCACGATCCGGCGCATCGTCTTCGCCTGGGACATGCCCAGCGCGTGCGCCGCCTCGGTCTGGCCCTCGTCCACCGACTGGATGCCGGCCCGGACGATCTCCGCCATGTAGGCGCCCTCGTTCAGGCCGAGGCCGAGCAGGGCCACCATGAACGGCGTCATGACGTCCACGGTCTCGTTCTTGTAGACCGGCCCGAGGTCGATGTACTGGAAGATCAGCGACAGGTTGAACCAGACGAGCAGCTGCACGTAGACCGGCGTGCCGCGGAAGAACCAGATGTAGAGCCAGGCCACCGCGCCGGTGACCGGGTTCCTGGAGAGCCGCATCACGGCGAAGAGGACGCCGAGGACCAGGCCCAGCGCCATGGAGGCGACGCTGATGAGCACCGTGGACCACAGGCCGCTGAGGACCGAGGTGTCGAACAGCTTGTCCCACACCGTGCCCCAGATGATGTTGCCCTGGGAGAAGGCGTAGGCGAGCCAGCCGAGGAGGGCGACGACCACCACGGCGCTGACCCAGCGCCCGTAGTGCCGTACGGGAACGGCCTTGATCGCCTCGTACGGGACGCCCGTGGCGCCGGGCCCGGCCGGAGCGGCGGCCGGGTCCTTGCGGATCTTGTCAGTCATGACGACTGCCCTTCAGTGGAGCGGGGAGGCAGTGGAGCGGGGCGGTCACTTGCCGGCGTTGATCGTGGCCGACTTGACCGCGCTGTCCTCGACGTCCCACTTCTTCAGGACCTGCGCGTAGGAGCCGTCCTTGATGATCGCGTCGAGCGCTTCCTTGACCGCGTCGCGGAGCTGGGTGTTCTCCTTCGAGACGCCGATGCCGAAGAGGCCGACGTCGCTCTGGCTGCCGACGACCTCGAAGTCCTTGCCGCCGCCCGAGGTCTTCGCGATGTACGCGGCGACCGGGTAGTCGTTCAGGTCGGCGACCGCGCCGCCCGCCTTGACGCGGGTCTGCGCCTCGGCGTCGCTGTCGAACGCCTGGATGGTCAGCTTCTTGTCGCCGCACTTGGCGGCCTGCGCCTTGAAGGTGTCCTCGTAGATCGTGCCGCGCTGGACGGCCACGGTCTTGCCGCAGAGGTCGTCGAGGGAGTTGACGCCCTGCGGGTTGCCCTTCTTGACCAGGAGGGAGACGCCGGAGCTGAAGTAGTCGACGAAGTCGATGCCCTTGCCGATCTTCTTCCCGTTGTCGTCCAGGCCCTCCTGGCGCTTCTTGTTGTCCGTCATCGAGGACATGACCAGGTCCTGGCGGCCGGAGTAGATCGAGGTGATCAGGCCGTCGAAGGTGCCCGAGACGAACTCGAACCTGACGCCCAGCTGCTTCCCGAGGGCCTGGGCTATGTCCGGGTCGACACCGACGATCTTCCCGCCCTCGGTGAACTCCATCGGGGCGTAGGAGGCGTCCGTGCCGACCTTGATGACGCCGGCCTTCCGGATCTTCTCGGGCAGCTTCGAGAAGAGGGGGGCCGCGTTGGAGGACGAGCCGCCCTCCTTCGTCGTACCGCTCTCGGTCTGGTCACCGCAGGCGGTCAGCAGCATGGAGCCGGCGACCGCGAGGGCGGCGACCGCGGCAAGACGGGAGGTGCGGGTCTTGGCGACGGTCGTACAGCGCGTGGAGCGTGCGGTCATGGTCGGGTTCCTCCGGCGTGTGAGGGGGGGTGCCAGACGGCCACGTACTCACCTTTGAGTGTCGTGGCCTTGTGCGATTACGGCATCTTGCCATTCGGACTGCCCCGAAAAGGCGGCCCCGGATGTCAAAATCGGATAACGGGTGACCCCCGGAAGCCGACAGGCCGGTCCCTCCGGGCCGGATCTTCTTCGGGACATCTCTCTCCATGCCGAAGAATCTCCTTTCCATCTCGCTATCCGGACGAGAGGAAAGGCGTCAATCGGAGAGGGAACGCATCTATCGGGACATCATGTGACGTGTCGCTCTCCGTCCCCGTCCGGATGCACTCGGTATGAGTCGCGTCACCGAGCGGTCATGGACTCGTCCGCGGTGCCGTCCGTCCGGTAAGAAGGACCCTTACACCCCTCATCCGGGGCTCAGGGCGCGTTGTGCGGCGTGCCCGAGCGGCTGCCCGACAAGGCGGCTGCGGTGCCTCCCCACCCCTCCTCAACCGGGAGCGGCCACCCTCAAATGAAACAGACTTAAGGGGTCAACCCAATGGCAGCGGAGATCGTCAATCCTCGCAATGACAGCGGTACGGAAGGAGCTCCCGAAGAGCCCTTCGACCCTGTCTTCGCGCTCCACCGGGGCGGCAAGATGGCCGTGCAGGCCACCGTCCCCCTGCGGGACAGGGACGACCTGTCCCTCGCGTACACGCCCGGCGTCGCCAAGGTGTGCACCGCGATCGCCGAGCAGCCCGAGCTGGTCAACGACTACACCTGGAAGTCCCAGGTCGTCGCGGTCGTGACCGACGGCACGGCGGTGCTCGGCCTCGGCGACATCGGCCCGGAGGCGTCCCTCCCGGTCATGGAGGGGAAGGCCATCCTCTTCAAGCAGTTCGGCGGCGTGGACGCGGTCCCGCTCGCCCTCGCCACCACCGACACCGACGAGATCGTCGAGACCGTCGTCCGGCTCGCCCCGTCCTTCGGCGGAGTGAACCTGGAGGACATCTCGGCCCCGCGGTGCTTCGAGATCGAGCGCAGGCTCCAGGAGCGCCTCGACATCCCGGTCTTCCACGACGACCAGCACGGCACCGCCATCGTCACCCTCGCCGCCCTGCGCAACGCGGCGAAGCTGACCGGCCGGACCCTCGGAGACCTGCGCGGCGTCATCTCCGGCGCCGGCGCGGCCGGGGTCGCCATCGCGAAGTTCCTCCTGGAGGCCGGTCTCGGCGACGTCTGCGTCGCCGACCGCAAGGGCATCGTCAGCCGCGACCGCGAGGACCTCACGGACGTCAAGCGCGAGATCGCCGAACTCACCAACAGGGCCGGCCTGACCGGTTCCCTGGAGAGCGCCCTGGCCGGAGCGGACGTCTTCATCGGCGTCTCCGGCGGTACGGTCCCCGAGGCGGCGGTCGCCGCCATGGCGCCGAACTCCTTCGTGTTCGCCATGGCCAACCCGAACCCCGAGGTCCACCCCGACGTCGCGCACAAGTACGCGGCCGTCGTGGCGACCGGCCGTTCGGACTACCCGAACCAGATCAACAACGTCCTCGCGTTCCCCGGCATCTTCGCCGGCGCGCTCCAGGTCCGGGCCTCCCGGATCACCGAGGGCATGAAGATCGCCGCGGCCGACGCGATCGCGGACGTGGTCGGCGACCGGCTCGCCGCCGACTGCGTCATCCCGTCGCCGTTCGACGAGCGGGTCGCCCCGGCCGTCGCGGCCGCGGTCGCCGCCGCCGCCCGCGCCGAGGGCGTCGCCCGCCGCTGACGCCTCCCCGGCGCCGGGGCCGGTATCCGTACGTGTGCGCGTACGGGTACGGCTTCCGGAACCGGACCGGCGACGGCGCGGTGCGGGTACGGCCGCCCGCCCGCCGGAGGGCCCTGTTCCGATCCGTTCCGCGGATCGGGGCAGGGCCCTTTCGGGTACGCGGGGCCCGGACGGGCGCAGGCGCGGCGGCCGGGCGCCCGGACGGGCGCATGGGCGCACGGGCGGATGAGTGCCGAGGTGGTCCGGGCGCGCCTCAGGGGTGGTCCGGGTGTGTGCCGTCCGGTCCTCCGGGCGCGTGGGGCCGCACCGGGCCGGCCGGCCGGGGCGGACGGGCGACACGGGTCACACCGGAGGACGGTTCCCCCGTCGGCCCGCGGCCCCCTAGGGTCGGGGCCATGTTCGCTGCCTATGCTGCCCGAATCGATCGTGACCAGCCGCTGAACGGACTTGAGTTGGGCGAACGCCCCGCGCCCGGCGCACGGGACGGATGGACCACCGTCACCGTCAGGGCCGCCTCGCTCAACCACCACGACCTGTGGTCGCTGCGCGGGGTGGGGCTGCCCGAGGAGAAGCTGCCGATGATCCTCGGCTGCGACGCCTCGGGCATCGACGAGGACGGCAACGAGGTCGTCCTGCACTCCGTGATCGGCCAGACGGGTCACGGCGTCGGCCCGGACGAGCCCCGGTCCATCCTCACCGAGCGCTACCAGGGCACCTTCGCCGAGCAGGTGACCGTCCCCCGCTGGAACGTGCTGCCCAAGCCCGCGCAGCTCTCCTTCGAGGAGGCCGCCTGTCTGCCCACCGCCTGGCTGACCGCCTACCGCATGCTCTTCACCAACGCCGGGGTACGGCCCGGGGACTCGATCCTCGTGCAGGGCGCGGGTGGCGGCGTGGCCACCGCCGCGATCGTCCTCGGCAAGGCGGCCGGCCTGCGGGTCTTCGCCACCAGCCGGGACGAGGCGAAGCGCGAGCGGGCCGTCGAGCTGGGCGCCGTCGAGGCGTACGAGCCGGGCGCGCGGCTTCCCCGGCGGGTGGACGCGGTCATCGAGACCGTCGGCGCCGCGACCTGGTCGCACTCGGTCAAGTCGCTGCGCCCGGGCGGCACGCTCGTCATCTCGGGCGCCACGAGCGGGGACCGCCCCTCGCACGCCGAGCTGACCCGGATCTTCTTCCTGGAGCTGAAGGTCGTCGGCTCCACGAT
Organism: Streptomyces sp. NPDC041191; assembly: GCF_055591945.1. NCBI lineage: Bacteria > Bacillati > Actinomycetota > Actinomycetes > Kitasatosporales > Streptomycetaceae > Streptomyces > Streptomyces sp. NPDC041191. The sequence continues at coordinate 365,203 of NZ_JBVIZC010000006.1, forward strand.
GGGCTCCAAGGACGAGCTGGAGGACCTGCTGTCGTTCTGCGCGGCCACCGGCGTCCGGCCGGTGATCGACGAGGTCCTGCCGCTGGACCGGGCCAGGGAGGGCTTCGAGAAGATGGCCTCCGGCGAACTCTTCGGAAAGATCGTGCTCACGACCTCTTGATGCGCCGTCGGGCCGACTGATGGGATCTCCGGCACCGCGAACACACCGTCGTGCCGGAGGTTTCCCGTGCTCCCCGTGGTTCCCGCACCCCCGTCGTCTCCCCCGCCCTCCCCGCGCCCCTCACGCCGCGCGCTTCCCGTCCGCCGCTCGATCCCGGCCGCGGGCGTGGTCCTCGCCGCCCTGCTCGCCCCCACCACCGCCCATGCCGGCACCACTGCCACCGCTCCTGCCGGTACCGCTGCTCGTGCCGGGGAGTCCCCGGCGAACGGGATACCGGCCCTCACCGACGACCGCGGCCGCGTCCTCACCCTGCGCGGCTGGAACGTCGAGGACAAGGCGAACCGCGGCGACGCCGCCCTCTCCGCCATCACCGAGAAGCACTTCCGCGACATGCGGGCCAAGGGCTTCAACTTCGCCCGCCTCCTGGTCTTCTGGGACGACCTGGAACCCCGGCCCGGCCGGTACAGCCAGGATTACCTGCGGAAGATCGGGCGGATCCTGGACTGGGCCGACAAGCACGACGTCAAGGTCCTCCTCGACGCCCACCAGGACGTCTTCGGCCCCGCGTTCGGTCACCGCGGCATCCCCGCCTGGGCGACCAGGACCGACGGGCTGCCCTTCACCCCGCGCCCGGACGACTGGTTCTCCGAGTACTTCGAGCCCGCCGTCCAGCGGGCCTTCACCCACCTGTACGAGGACGAGGACCTCAGGCGCGCCCAGGCCCGCATGTGGCGGCTGCTCGCCGACCGCTTCGGCGACCATCCGGCCGTTCTCGGCTACGACCTGATCAACGAGCCGATGGGGGAGGTCCGGGAGGGCGAGGACCTGGCGACGGCGGCCCGGCGCATCGAACGGGACCAGCTCACCCCCCTGTACAACCGGCTCGCGGACGCCGTCCGCCGGGCCGACCGCGATGCCTGGATCTTCGTCGAACCGACTCCGATCGTGGGCGAGGGCGTGCCCACCGGGCTGGGCAGGGTCCACGACCCGAAGGTCGTCTACGCCCCGCACTTCTACAACACCGGCATGGAGGCGGGCGCCGACTACGACCCCGCCGCCGGCTGGATCGAGACCTACGAGCGGGCCGTCACCCTGTACCCCAAGGAGTACAAGGTGCCCGTGGTGGTGGGGGAGTGGGGCCCGCTCAACAACACCCTGCCGCACATGAACCGCTTCTACCGCGAGGCGATGGCCTCCCTCGGCCGGTACGGCTCCGGCTGGGCGGGCTACGTGTGGTGCTACGGCGGCGGCTACTGCGCGGTCGACGGCGCCGGGGCCTTCCGCACCAACAAGGAGCTGACCGCCGAGCCGTACGCCGAGGCGGTCGCGGGCCGCGTCCGCTCCACCGCGTACGACCGGGAGGCCGGGGTCTACCGCCTGTCGTACGACGCCGCCGGGCCGCGCGGCTCCCGGGTCACCGAGCTCTCCCTGCCGCCCGGCGACTGGCGGGTGACGGCCGGGGGCGCGGCCCTCGTCCTCCGTGAGGAGAAGGGCAGGGCCCGGGTCCTCGCGGCCCCGGGCGCCCGGGTGACGGTCACGGTCACCCGGCGCTGACCCGGGGCCCGGCCGGTCTCCTCACTTCCTCGCCCCGGGGCGCAGCAGGTCCGTGATCCGGAGGGCCGCCGCCGAGAGGTGGCGACGGGTCTCGGCCAACTGGTCCCCGGACACCCCGTGGTCGCGGGCCGCGTCCCGGATCTCGTCGCGGAAGCGGTCGAGGAGCCGGTCGAGGTCGCGCACCGGGTCACCGGTGCCCTCCGCGTCCCGCGCCCACTCCGGCACCTCGTCGACCCGGTCGTCGGCGGGAGCGTCGGCCGGGACCGTCGTGGACGGGGGCTCCGGCGCGGTGGTCCTCGGGGCGTCGGCCTTCGGGTGGGTCGTGCCCGTCACCAGGTCACCGAGCTGGGCCGTGATGGTGGAGACGCCCTCCCAGACCCCCGTGGGCCAGTCGCCCCGCGAGAAGCGGTCCTGGACCTCTTTCTGGACCTGCTGGGCGATCCGCTGGAACTCCTTCGCCTGGTGGCGCGCCGACCGGGCCTCCTCGTGGGCCTCGCGCGCCTGCCGTTTCCACTCCTGCTTGATCCGGTGCAGCTCCTCCTTGGTGTCGGCGAACGAGGAGGTCTCGGGCGTCCGGGCCCGGCCGGCCGCCGCGCGCATCTCGCTGCGGACCCGGCCGGCCGCTCCGCGCACGTCGTCGCGGATCTCCGCCGCCAGCTCCGACACCGACTCGCGGATCTCCCGCTCCAGGTCGTCCAGTTCGGCGCCGCGCCCGGCCAGTTCGGCGCGGCCCGCGTCGGTGATCGAGTAGACCTTCCGGCCCCCCTCGCTGGCGTGGGTGACGAGGCCCTCGGCCTCCAGCTTGGCCAGGCGCGGGTAGACCGTGCCGGCCGAGGGGGCGTACAGCCCCTGGAAGCGCTCCTCCAGGAGTCTGATCACCTCGTAGCCGTGGCGGGGCGCCTCGTCGAGCAGCTTGAGCAGGTAGAGGCGCAGGCGGCCGTGGGCGAAGACGGGCGGCATGTCAGAGCACCTTTCCGGTCGGGGAAGCGGGGGAATCCGGGGAAGGGGTGGAGGAAGCGGCGGTGCAGGCGTCCTCGTCCGCCTCGGGCCGGCGGAGCAGGGCGATGGAGCCGGAGAGGGTGGTGGCCTTGAGCGTGCCCCGGCCCGGACCGAGGGTGCCGGTGACGGTCTTGGCCCCCCACTGGCCCCCCACGCGCAGGTCCTCGAAGGCGTTCGACACGGAGCCGCTCGTGGTGCTCGCCTCGACCCGGGCGTCGGCCGGGTGCGGAAGCCGGACGGCGACCTCGCCGGAGACGCTGGTGAGCCGGATGTCGGCGGGCGGCCCGTCGAACCCGGCCGGGCCGAGGTCGACCACCATGTCGCCGCTGACCGTCTCCGCCTTCACGGAGCCGCCGGCGCCCTCGATCACCGTCACGTCCCCGGTCACGGAGTGGGCCCGCAGGGGGCCCGTGACCGACTGCGCCTCCAGGTTCCCCGAGACGCTCTCGGCGCGGACCGGGCCGGAGAGGCCGAGGAGGGTGGTGTCGCCGCTGACGCCCCGCACCTCCGTACGCCCGCCGACGCCGGAGACGACGGCCTCGGCGCCGACCACGCCCACCTCGACGTCGGCCCCCGCGGGGACGGCGACGGAGACGACGGCCCGGCGCCGGTGCTCCTTGCGGTCGAGCCACTTGAGGATGTTCTTCCAGTGGAGGTCCTCGTAGCTCACGGTCAGGGTGGAGCCGTCCTGCGTCACGATCAGCGGCGGGCCCTCGATCTCCGAGATCTCCACGCGGGCGGAGTCCTCGTCCGTCCCCACCACGTTCACCGTGCCGTTGACGATGCGGACCCGCAGGCGCGTCACGGGGTCGGTCGGCGTCAGTTTCGTCGGCTCGGTGACGGACCACTCTGTCATGGTGCTGACCTCCCGTATCGGCGGTGCGACATATCGCGTTTCTCGATGAACACGATATATCGCGGTTCGGTGAAGTCAACCCCGACTCTTCCCTGAGGCGGGAGGGTCAATCACCCCTTCAAGCGGGTGAACTGTCCTAGTTTGGGGACATGAACGCAACGTCCGGACCGAGCCCCGCCGGGGCGCTGCTGCTCTGCCGTGCCGATCCCCCGGCGGTCAGGCCCCCGGCCCGGCTGCTCCGGGAAGAAGTGCTCCTCACCCCCGCCGGCGCGGGCTGGAGCGTGCTCGTACCGGAGGGGAAGCCCTGGCTGCACGGCGGGGAACCCGTCGAACGGGTCGTCACCGGCTGGGCGACCGCCCTCGCCGTCTCGGCCGTCGCCTGGCCCGTCGTCGCGCTGTGGTGGGACCGCGACCGAGCCGGACTCACCCTCGCCGCCGGTTTCCGCCGCACGGTCGGCTACACCTGGCTCGCGGACGGCACCCCCGTCGGCGAGGACGAGGCCATGCGCACCTTCGCCGCCCGGCTCGCCCTCGATCCCGTCCTCGACGTGCAGGCGCTCGAACCGCTCACCGAGCCCGACCCGGAGGCCGACGCCCACCGCAGGCTCGTCGGGGTCGTCGCGGTCCTCGCCCGCACCGGACTCGACCTGCCCGCCGGCCTCACCCCCGGCGACAGCGCCGACCGGCTCCGCTCCGTCGCCCTCGCGCACGGGGCCGAGCCGCTCGGAGGGCCCGCCGACGGGTCCTCCTCCGCCCGGACGAGACCGGGGGTCCGGAGGAGCGACGCCGTGCGCGCCGAACTCGACGCGATGGAGGAGGGGCCCCTCGGCTCGTACCTGCGCGGCCCCGGGGCGCGCCTCCTGGGCGGGGCGCAGCTCGTCGCGGGGGTGCCGCTGCTGCTCTGGGGAGCCGCCCGGCGCAGCGGCGGATGGGCGACGGCCGGTGCCCTGCTCGTCGTCCACGGCGCGCTCGGACTCGCCTGCGACCGGCTGCGGGAGCGGTGACCGCCGGATTCGCCTGCGACCGGCTGCGGGAGCGGTGACCACCGGGCCGGCCTGCGACCGGCCGCGGGAGCGGTGACCACCGGATTCGCCTGCGACCGGCTCCGGGAGCGGCGACCGCGAGCCCCCGGACCATGCCCGCCGGCACGCGGCGGCGGCCGTACGGCGGGGAAGCCGTCATCGCCGCCCGGCGCGTCCGGCGGGTGCCCGTTCGCCCCTACTCGTCCTCGTCCTCGTCGTCCAGACGGGCCAGCCAGGTCGCGAGGCGCTCGACGGGCACCTCGAAGTCGGGGTTGAGGTCGACGAACGTCCGCAGCTGCTCGGCGAGCCACTCGAAGGTGACCTCCTCCTCGCCTCGCCGCTTCTCCAGTTCCTCGATGCCACGGTCGGTGAAGTACATGCGATCAGGATAGGTCGTGGTCCCGCCGTCCCCGCCGTCCCCCTGTCGCCCGTCGGACCCACCGATTAGCCTTCTGGGTCCAACATCGCTTCGGGGAGCGGGGGCCGCTGTGGCACATGGGATCGCTCGGATTCGGCTGGAGGACGGCACGCCCGTGTGGGCCCGGGTCCGCGACGCGGAGGAACTCGGCAGGGGCGGCGGGTTCCAGGACACCGGCGTCAGGGACCGGGTGGTCTCGATGGCCGGAGGGCTCACGGACATCGTGCGCGGGGTGGTCGGCTCGCTGCGCGCCGGGCTCGAACCCCGGGGCCCCGTGGAGGTCGCCGTCAGCTTCGGCATCGAACTGTCCGCGCAGTCGGGCAAGGTGATCGGGGTCCTCGCGGACGGGTCGGGCACCGCCTCCGTCAACGTCTCCCTCACCTGGACCGAACCGGGGCCGGGAGCCGCACCGGAAAACGCACCGGGAGCCGCACCGGAGACCGCGCCGGAAACCGGAACGCGCCCCGCCGCCACGGGCACCGGCGCCGCACCCGCGCGCCGGACGCCGGACGCGCCCCCGGCGCCGCCCGTGCCCCCCGCCCCGCGCACGCCCCCGGCCGTCCCGCCGCCCCGCACCCCGGACGCGGAGGACACCTCCCCCGACAGTGCTCCGCGCGCGCGTCCGGCGGCCGACGGGCCGGCATGAGCGCCTTCGACGCTCTCGTGCGCCCCGCACTGGTACGCATCGCCGCGCCCGGTGACGGGTATGACCCGCACGGCGACCGGTACTGGGGCACCGGCTTCTTCATCGCCCCCGGCTGGGTGCTGACCTGCGCCCATGTCGTGGCCGAGGGGGGAAGCGCGGTGTGGAGGAGCGAGCCGGCCGTCGGCATCACGTGGGAGGACGGGAAGAAGACCCACGAGGCCACCGGCACCGTCGTGCTCGCCCTGCCGCGCCCCGACCGCCCCGAGGACCCGCCCGACCGGTGGGCCTTCCCCGACGTCGCGCTGCTCCGGGTGCCCGGCACGCAGAAGGCGTCCTGCGTGCGCCTCGGCGAACGCCCGCCCGTCCCGCCGGCCGCCGTCGGCCTGCACGGCTGGTCCCGGGAGACCGGCGAGCTCGGCGTCCGCCACGTCCGGGGCACCCTGATCGGCAGCGACGGACAGGCTCTCGTCACCGACTGGGTCATGCCCGTCGAGGGCTGTTCCGGCGGCCCCGTCGTGGACCTCGCCCAGGGCGCCGTCGTCGGCCTCAACAAGGGACGCGGGCGCGACGGCGGCGCCGTCGTCCCCGTCACCGCCCTGCGCCGCCTCCACGACCTCCCCGGCGGCGAGGCCATGGGCGAGGCGCTGCGCGCCCACGACCGCCACCACCTCGCCCGCTACCGCTCGCTCGACGACCGCCCCGACTGGACCCGCGCGCAGCGGCTGCTGCCCGCCCCCCACGGCGTCAGCCCCGGCCTGCGCACCCAGCTGTACGGACACTTCGCGGAGCTGCCCGCCCCCACCGCGCCCGGCGAGATCATGGACCTGATCGACCGGGTCAAGGCGTGGATCAGGGACGACGACCTGCCCGACGCCCTGGAGGACGACCCGCGCACCTGGAGCGAGGGCGCCGGACTCCTCCGGGGCCTGCGCACGCCCCGCGGGGACGGCGTCCGCGACCTCGACCTCGACGCCGTCCTCCTGTACGCGGCCCACGTCGTCCGGCACGTCTCCGAGCGGTACGGCGAGCGGGCCGACACCGCCGCCCTCACCCGCTGGATCGTCGACGAGTCGGGCGACGCCGACCGCCACCTCCGGCGCGAGATCCAGGGGCTCGTCGGCCCCGGCCGCCGGACGCCCCTCTCCGTACGCGAACCCCGCGCGCGTGCCGACGTCCTCCTGGAGATCGACACCCCCCGCTACGACCGGCGCTACCCGTGGCGGGTCAAGCTCCTCCTGGACGGACACACCGTCAGCCCGCTCCACTGCGACGACCGGGGCGTCGAGCGGGCCGCGCTCCGGGAGACCCTGCGCGAACCGCTCGCGGACGCCCTGCGGCGCGGCGACAGCGGGCCGCACCTGGCGGCCGTGGAGGCGGTGCTGCCGCGTGAACTCTTCGACGAACCCCTCGACACCTGGCGGCTCGAACCGCCCCAGGGGCCCGAGGACGCCTGGGGGACCACCCTCGGACAGCGCCGGATCGTGGTCATCCGCGACGCCCGCCGCCACGGCCGCGAACCGGCCCCCGAATGGCGCGAGCGCTGGGCGGCGGGCGAGCGCGGGCCGCTGCGCGCGGTCCCGCTGCGCGCCGAGGTGCCCGGTGCGGGCCCGGACGCCCACACCGCCCGCGTACGCCGGGAGACCTGGGCGGAGACGTACGACCGGCTGCGCGACGCCGAGGGCGGCGCCGTCCCCGTCCACTGCGGCCCGGTCGGCAGCGGCGACGGGCTCATGGCCATGAACGCGGCCCTGGCCGCCGGCCATCCGCTGGCCCTCTGGCGGACCGGCGCCCACGACCACACCGACTGCGCGGAGTTCCACGAGCGGGCCGACCGGCTGCTCGCGGACGCCGCCACCGCCCGGGGCGTGCGCGGCCCGGTCCGCTCCCTGCGCACCCGCGCGCCGGACCGGGCGGCGGGACCCGAGGCACGGGCCGCCTACGCGTGGGCCGAGAGCATCGCCGTCCTCCTCGACCCGCCCGACCGGCCCCCGCACGGCGGACGCCTGGAGGCCCCGCCCCTGCTCGGCGAGGGGGAACAGTGACCGCGGCGAACAGCGGGACGACGGCACCGCGATCCGTCCGGAACGGGCACCGGCAGGGACCGCCCCCGGACGGTACCTTCGACGGGCCCGGCATCGACACCACAGCCAGGAGGAGTCCATCGTGAACGATTGGCGGATCTACCGTGGTGCCGGTCTCCCGCACGACGGGATACGGCGCCTGCCCGCCCCGCCGCCCTGGCGCGACTTCTCGACCGGCGGCGCGGACGACACCCTGGCCGGTTCCGACCGGAGGCTCGGCGTCCGCCGCAGGCTCGTCCAGAACCACCACCCCCGGCCCGCCGAGACCGACGCGGTCAACGCCGCCCTGTACCTGCGGCGGCCGCTCCTCGTCACCGGCAACCCCGGCACCGGCAAGTCCACCCTCGCCCACGCCGTCGCCCACGAGCTGGGCCTCGGACGCGTGCTCCGCTGGCCGATCGTCAGCCGCACCACCCTCCAGGACGGCCTCTACCGGTACGACGCCATCGGCCGCCTCCAGGACGTCCAGCTGGAGCGCGCCCGGCCCGAACCGACCGGCTCCGCCGCCGCGACCCCGGCCGGCATCGGGTCGTACATCCGGCTCGGACCGCTCGGCACCGCGCTGCTCCCCTCCGAACAGCCCCGCGTCCTGCTCATCGACGAACTCGACAAGAGCGACCTCGACCTGCCGAACGACCTCCTGAACGCCCTGGAGGAGGGCGAGTTCGCCATCCCCGAGCTGGAGCGGCTCGCCGACCGGGAGCCCGTCGTCGAGGTCCTGAGCGACGACGGGCGCAAGGTGCGCGTCCTCGGCGGCCGGGTCCGCTGCACCACCTTCCCCTTCATCGTCCTCACCTCCAACGGCGAACGGGACTTCCCCGCCGCCCTGTTGCGCCGCTGCATCCGCCTGGAGCTCGAACCGCCCGGCGAGGAGCAGCTCGGCGCCATGATCGAGGCCCACCTCGGCGCCGAGGCCGCCGCCGGCGAGGGGGAGCGGAACCTCGTCCGGCGCTTCCTCGACCGCGAGCCCGGCGAGGTGATCGCCACCGACCAGCTCCTCAACGCCCTCTACCTGACCCAGCACGCCTCCCGCGCCGAACGGGTCACCAGGGAACGCATCGCGGACATGCTCATGCAACCGCTCGATCAGCCGAGGTGATGACCGGATGCGCCGGCCGCACCTGGAGGAACTCGCCCGCAGACTGCGGGCCGGCGGCCGGGAACCGACCGCCGAGGACATCGCGGACGCCCTCTGGCTGGCCCGCTGGCTTCCCGGACCCCCACCGGGCACCCCGGACGGGGCCGCGCCGCCGCCCGGGACGCGCGAGGACGGCGTCGGCGACCGGAACGAGCCGCCGGCGGCACGGGACGCGGACGGTTCCGCGACGAGGGGCGGCCCCCCGGGGGAGGCGGGCGGAGGGACCCGGGAGGACGGGACGGCCCCGGGCGAGGACACCCGGCCCGGCCCCGCCCGCGACTCCGTGGCGCTGCACATGGAGGCCGGGGCCCCCGGCGCGCGCGGCGGCGCGGGGCGCGCGGAACGCGGCGCCGTCCTGCCCGTCCGCGCCCCCGGCGCCAACGCCCTGCCCGGACTCCTCGGCCTCCAGAAGGCCCTGCGCCCCCTGCGCGGCTACGCCCCCGCGCCGCACCGCCCCGGCGAGGGCACCCTGGACGAGGAGGCCACCGCCGAACGCAGCGCCGCCGCCGGCATCCTCACCCCCGTCCTGCGCCCCGCCGCCGGCCGCCGCCCCGACATCCAGCTCCTCATGGACACCGGGCCCGCCATGGTCGTCTGGAGCCGGATGGTCGAGGAGCTCCGCCAGGCGTGCCAGCAGTCCGGCGCCTTCCGGGACGTCCAGGTGCACCGCCTGTACGACACCGGCGACGGGCCCCCGCTCGTCACCACCACCTCCGGAGCCGACGGCCGGCCCCGGCTGCGCCCCGTCGACCAGCTCCACGACCCCACGGGCCGCCGGCTCACCCTCGTCGTCAGCGACTGCGTCGGGCCCCTCTGGCAGCGCGGCGCCGCCCAGCGCCTCCTGCGCCAGTGGCCCCGCCACACCCCGCTCGCCCTCGTCCAGCCCCTGCCGCCGCGCCTCTGGCCCCGTACCGCGCTCCCCGCCGAACCCGGCACCTTCCGGCGCTCCGCGACCCCCGGCGGCCACCCCGCCTTCCGCTCCGACGACGACCCCTGGGCCGCTCCCGACCCCGGCCGCCGTGCCGTTCCCGTCCTCACCCCGACCCCCGAGGCGTTCGACTCCTGGACCCGGCTCCACACCGGCCACGGCGGCGACGCCGTACGCGGCTGGGCCGCCTGGCTCGATCCCGAGACCCCCGGGGCGCGCGGAACGGCCGGTGCGCGCGCCCCCCGCCCGCCGCGCGGCGAGGAAGAACTCCTCCGCTCCTTCCGGGCGGGCGCCTCGCCCGGCGCGCTCCGGCTCGCCGTCCACCTCGCCGCCGCGCCCCTGTCCCTGCCCGTCATGCAGCTCGTGCAGCGCGCCATGCTCCCGGACACCGGCCCCATGGAACTGGCCGAGGTCCTGCTCAGCGGGCTCCTGCGCCGCCTGCCGGGCCCCACCCCGTACCCCTGCTTCAGCTATCCGCCCGGCATCCAGCGGCACCTCCTCGGGTCGCTCGACCCCAGCGCCGCCGCCCTCGTCCTCAAACACTGCTCCGCCTACGTGGAGCGCAATTTCGGCCAGGGCACGCGCAACTTCCCGGCGCTCGCCGCCGCCCGCCTGGCCGGGGCGGAGGCCGGAGAGACCCCGGGGGCCGGGACCGGGCAGGGCCCCGGACGGCCCGCCCCGCCCGACGCGACCGACGAACCCCCCGGCCCCGAAGGCGTCGAGACGGAACTCTTCGCCCGCATCCCCGCACGCGTGCTCCGCTTCTACCACCCCGACCTGATCACCCCCGACCCGCTCACCGAGGCCCGCCGCCTCCTCGGACAGGGCCGCGGCCAGTCCGACCCGGCCCTCCTCACCGACGCGCGCGAGCGCGCCGAGGCCGCCCTGCCCGCCGAACCCGTCGAGGCCCGGATCGTCCTCGCCCGCGTCCTCCTCGCGGAGGCCGACACCGCGGCCGCCCGGCGCTCCGGCCGGCGCGCGGAACTCCTCGGACGGGCCGCCGACACCCTCGTACGGGCCGGGGAACTGGCCGGACCCGGCGACGAGGCGTGGGCCGAGGCCCGGCTGGAACTCGCCGTCGTCCACCACGCACTGTGGCGCGACACCGACGACCCCAGCCACCTCGACGCCGCCCTCGCCGCTCTCGCGGAGCCTCCGGAGCGCTGGCCCGGGACCACCCGGCACACCCTCCACCTGCGCCGGGGCCGGCTGCTCCTGGCCCGGGGCGACGGCGACGCCGCCGCGGCGGAGCTCACCGCCGCCCTCGGCCTCCGGGAGAGCGCCGCCGTCCTCCTGGACCTCGCCGACGCCCTGCGCCTCGCCGGGGCCGGGCCGGACCGCGTGGCCCCCGTCCTCGACCGCGCCGAACACCTCCTCGGCGACGGACGCGCCCTGCGGCTCCGCTTCACCACCGCCCGCGCCCGGCTGTACGACGCGGCCGGTGACGGGGCCGCCGCCGACGCGGCGTACGAGGAGGCCACCCTGCTCGCCCCCGCCGACAGCGGACAACGCGGCCTGACCCTGCTGACCTGGGGCGGATCCCTGCTGCGCCGTGCCACCGCCGACACCGGCACGGGCCCCGTCGACCGGGCCGAGGGGGTCCTGCGCGAAGCCCTCACCCGGCTGCCCGCCGACGCGCCCGAGCGGGCCGGGGCCCGGGCCCTCATCGGCAGCGTGCTCGCCCTCCGCTTCCACCGGGCCGGTTTCCTGCCCGACCTCTTCGAGAGCCGCCACCTCCTGGAACAGGCCCTGCGGGGCACCGCCGACCCGGGGGAGCGCGCCGAGATCTGGCTGCAGCTCGGACGGGTGAGGCTCGAACTGGCCGAAACGGGACGGGACGGCGTGATCGGCGACGCTCTCGCCGCCTACCGCAACGCGGGGGAGGAGTCCCGCGCCGCCCACGGCGACGACCCGGGCACGGTCACGGGCGCCCGCGCGTTCCACGGGCAGGGAGCCGTCCTCCTCCTGATGGACCGTCCGGGCCGGGCCAGGACCGCGCTGCGCACCGCCGCCGCACGGTGGAGCCGGCTCGCGGGGTTCCTCGTGGAGGTGGACCGGGCCGACGTGGAGCGGACCAGGAGCCTGCTGGAGGAGGCCGGAAGGACGACGGACGGGGGGTACGGGAGGAGGTCCGACGAGGAGCGACGCGCCGTCATGCCGCCCTGGTGGGCCTGGGGCGGTGCCACGTGAGGGGGGTCGCGGGGACGCCGTCCGGCGGGCCCCTCCCGGACGGCCGGACGACGGGGGCGCACATGGCCGCAGTTGAATCGAAAGGGTTTCCGGTCCGGTGGCGTCGGGAAGAACCGCTGCGCCGCTACGACCGTGGGGGACAGGCGCCGGTGAGGAGGAGCCGAGAGTGTTCGAGCGTACGGAGTGGGCGACCGGTGTCGGCCGCGGGGCCGGCCGGCCGCCGCGACTCCCCGACCTCGCCGCCGTTGACCTGCGGACCTTGCGCGTCACCGACGACGCCGCTCTCGGAGCCGCCGTCGAGCACGTGCTGCGGCACCCCTCGGACCTCGTGGTCTCCTGGCCCGAGGACGCCGTCCTCGACTGACCCCGGAGGGCCCTCCGCCGCCCGTCCGCGACCGTCCGGCGCCCGTGCCGACCGATCGTTTCCGGCCGAATGCGCCGCTGGTGACCGGCCGACGGCCCCCGCCCCCCGCGGAAGCGACGGACCGGCTGCCGCGATCACCCGTACGTCCTGCCGGTCCGGAGTTCCCGTCCCCCGTGCGCGCCGCCGGTCCGGAGCCCCAGCCCCCTGTGCGCCCCGCCGACCCAGGGCTTCCGCCCCCCGTACGCTCCGTCGGCCGGTCGCCACCCGGGGGCCGGTGTGATCGCCGCGTCGCCGCGGGCCGCGGCCTTCGAGGCGCTGGCGTCCACCCGGCCCGCCGCCGCCGGGGCGGCGTTCCTGCGGTCGGGTGCGCACGCGCGCCGGCTGCTGCTGCTCAAGGCCCTCCTCGTACGGGTGCGGCGCCACCGGGAGGAGATCGCCCCCGAGGCCCTGCGCGGCTTCGAGGAGGCGTGGCGGCTCCTCGAACGGACCGAGCGCTCCCACCCCGCCGCCGTCCGCGCCGTCCTCGACTACCCGACCACCGGAGCCTGGCTCGCCGCCGCCCTGACCGCGCCCCCGGGCCCCGCCCTCGACGGCCACCTCGCCCGCCTGGAGCCGGTCGCCACCACCGCCGCCCTGCGCGCGGGCCGGCCGCTCGACCTCGTCGTCCGCGCCCCCGGCGGCGTCCTGTCGCTGCCGGGCGTCGGGAGCGTCCTGACGGGACCCGGGCCGGTCCGCGTCGCCTCCCGCTCCCACGTCGTGCGCGTCCACGCCGAGGACGCCCCCGGCGCCCCGGCCGCGATCCTCCGGCTCGCCGACGCCCGTTCCGGGACCCTGACCGGCAGCGGCCCCGGCTGGCGCGGCCTGCGCCGGTTGTCCGGCGGAGCCGCCCGCCTGGACGACCTGGACCCGTACCGGGTGCCGCCCGGCGGGGTGGGGACCCCCGCCCGGCACGCGGCCGAGCGCGCCGACGTCGACCACGCCGTCTGGTCCGGGCACTGGCGCGCCGCCCGGGACCTGCTCCGGCGCACCGACCGGGAGCGGGCGGCGGAGGTCGGGCGCACGGTCGGCGCGCTCGTACCCCTGCGCCCGTACGGGCCGCGCTCCGTCGGCGCCACCCTGAGCGTCGCCCCCGGAGCCGTCCTGATGACCCCCTCGGCCGGCGCCTGTGACATGGCCGAGACGCTCGTCCACGAGCTGCACCACAGCAAGCTCTCCACCCTCCACGAACTGGTCCCCCTCTACCGGCCCGGGGACGCCGCGCTCCACCGGGTCGGCTGGCGCGGCGACGCGCGCCCGGTCTCCGGGGTGTTCCAGGGGGCCTACGCCCACCTGGCCCTCGCCGATCTGTGGCGCCGGGCGCGGGACGCCCCCGGCGCGCTCCGGGCGTGGCGCACCCGGGCCGCGCAGCAGTTCGACCACATCCACGATCAGGTGGGCGACGCGCTGACGATCCTGCTTGAATCCGATGAACTGACGGACGAAGGGCGGGAGTTCGCCCGACACATGCGGCGGCTCCACGCGAGCCTCGGCGCGAGTCCGAAGGCCCGTGGGTAACACTGTGCCCACGGCACATGACACTGCGTTGCGCGCGAGCGGGACGGGAGACGTACAGATGGCGGAACAGCGGTCGGGCGGAGGCGGGGAGAACCACGGCGGCAGGTCCGCCCCCGAGCACGTCCTGGTGGTCTTCCCCGGTTACCACCGCCCCTGGGCGGCCTGGATCACCCAGCGCCTCGAAGCCCACGGGGTGCGCGCCACCCTCCAGCGCTGGGACCCGCCCCGCGAGGTCCCCCTGGAGGACTCCCTCGGCGACCTGCTGCTCGCCCGCGGACAGGTCCTCCTGGTCCTCAACGACTGGTTCTTCGAACTCGGCCCCCGCCCGGCCGGCGAGTGGAACGACGTCCTGCGCGGCTTCGTCGCCGCCCACGCCGACCGGTTCGCCGCCGTCAACCTCACCAACCGCACCCTGCTCCCGGCCACCGCCGTCCTCGAACCCGTCGGCCTCTGGGGCGTCGGCGAGGAGGAGGCCGAGGCCCGGCTGCTCAGCAGGCTCGCCGTCGAACCCCGCCGCGCGGGCCGCCGCACCCCGCCCGGCACACCCGCCCGCTACCCGGAGACCCCGCCGGAGATCTGGGGCGACGTCCCGCGCCGCAACCACCGCTTCACCGGCCGCGACGACCTCCTCACCGAACTCCAGGAACGCCTCATGGACGCCGAGCGCGGCAACGCCGCGTGCACCCTCCTGGGCATGTCCGGGATCGGCAAGACCCAGATCGCCGCCGAGTACGCCCACCGCTTCAGCCCCGACTACGACGTCATCTGGTGGGTCAGCTCCGACGACCGCAACGTCCAGCGCGACCGCTTCGGCGAACTCGCCGTCGAACTCTCCCTGCCCACCGGCAGCGAACCGGGCGAACGCATCCGCGCCGTACGGGAGGCGCTCCGCCGCGGCGACCCGCACTCCCGCTGGCTCGTCGTCTTCGACGGCTGGGACGCCACCGAGGGCGTCGAGGTCATGCTCCCGCAGGGCCCCGGCCACGTCCTCATCACCTCCCGCAACCGCGCCTGGCGGGAGCACACCGACGTCCTGGAGATCCCCGGCTTCGACCGCGCCGAGTCCACCGGCTACCTGATGCGCCGCGCCCCGCACATCACCGCCGCCGAGGCCGACGAGGTCGCCGCCGAGTTCGGGGACGTGCCCCTGCCGCTCGTCCAGGCCGCCGCCTGGCTCGGCGAGTCCGGCATGGAGGCCCCCGAGTACCTGCGCATGGTCCGCGAGGGGCGCCTCTCCAGCGTCGACGAGCCCCCGGCCGGCGACGGCGTGCCCAACGCCTCCCTCACCTCCTGGTCGATACTGATCAACCGGCTCCGCCGCGCCCAGCCGCAGGCCGTCGACATCCTCAGCCTGTGCGCCTCCTTCGCGCCCGGCCGCATCCCGCTCGGCATCGTCCGCGCCTACCCCCAGGCGCAGCTGCCCGAGGACCTGCGCTGGATGGCCACGGACCTGCCCGCCTGGACCCGCGCCCTCGACACCCTCGTCAACTACTCCGTCCTCACCCGCGAGTCCCGCGGCCCCGTCAGCAGCGACGAGATCGGCCCCCACCAGGAGTCGATCCACATGCACCGCCTGGTGCACGACATCGTCTCCCGGCTCACCGACGGCGAGCACCGCGACGCCCACCGCAAGGCCGTCCGCACCCTCCTCGCCGAGGCCGACCCCGGCAACCCCACCGACAGCCGCCACTGGCCCCGCTACTCCGAACTCCTGCCCCACCTCGAACCCTCCGGGGCGCTGCGCAGCACCGACGCCCGCATCCAGGTCGCCGTCCTCAACTGCCTGCGCTTCTGCGAGCGCAGCGGCGAGTACAAGGCGGGCGTCCGGCTGGCCCGGCGCATCCGCAACGAGTGGACCTCCTTCATGGACCCGCTGGCCCCGCACATGCAGGAACTGACCACCCTGGAGGGGGACATCCTGCGCCGGTACGGACGCTTCCGCGAGGCGTACGAACTCGACCTCGTCCAGCGCGACCGGCTCGCCGCCGCCCCCGTCAGGGACGAACTCGGCGCACTCCAGACCAAGATCTCCCTCGCCCGCGACCTGCGCTTCCTCGGCCACTACCAGGAGTCCGAGGGCCTCCAGCGCGAAGCCCTGGAGGAGGCCCGGAGCCTGCTCGGCGAGGCCCAGAGCCTCACCCTCGTCGCCCGGCACAACCTCGGCGTGGTCCTGCGCATGCTGGGCCGCTACCAGGAGGCGTACGAGCAGGACGTGGACACCCTCGCCCGCTGCGAGAACATCCTCCGCCCCCGCCACGCCTCCACCCTCAACTCCAACAACGCCGTCGCCCAGGACCTGCGCCTGCTCGGCCGCTACCGCGAGGCACTGGCCCGCCAGGAGGCCAACGTCCGGCTGCACGTCAAGATCCTCGGCCCCCAGCACCTCCACACCCTCTACGCCCGCAGCCAGCTGGCGCTCTGCCGCCGCCGGGAGGGCGGTTTCAAGGAGGACATCGGCGCCATGATGGCCGGTGTCCTCGAACACCTGGAGCAGGCGTACGGCCGCGACCACTACGTGACGCTCTCCGCCGTCACCAACTACGCCAACTTCCTGCGCGAGCACGGCGACCTCGACCTGGCCAGGGAGCTCATCACCGAGGCGGAGGCGGGCTACCGCGCCCTCCTCGGCCCCGCCCACCCGGTCTCCACCGGCGTCCTCGCCAACACGGCCCTGGTGATGCAGGCGTCCGGGGAGCGGACGGCGGCGATGACGATGCTGGAATCCGCCCTCGCCGGCCTCACCGCCACCCTCGGCCCCGACCACCCCTGGGTGCTCGGCTGCGCCCTCAACGCGAGCGCCGCCCGCAACTTCAACGGGCGCGTGGCCGAGGCGGCGGAGCTCAGCCGGGAGACCCTCCGCCGGGCCCGGCACGCCATGGGCCACGAGCACCCGCTGACCCTCTCCTGCCAGATCGCGCTCGCCACCGACCTGCGCGGCCTGCGCGAGACGGAGGAGGCCGGGAAGCTGGAGGCGGACGCCCTGCTGGCCCTCTCCCGCTCCCTGGGGGCCCAGCACCCGCACACCCTGTCGGCCCGCCAGCGCAACCGGCCCTACTGGGACTTCGAGGCCAACCTCTGAGCACCCCGGAACGCCGGAGGCCCGGCACCCCACCAGGGGTGCCGGGCCTCCTTCCGTACGCGTACGGAACGGTCGGTCAGGCGTCGAAGACCTCGTTGACCAGCTGCTGCTGCTCCGCCTGGTGGCGCTTGGCCGAGCCGACCGCCGGGGAGGAGGAGTGCGGACGCGAGATCCGGCGCAGGCGCTCGCCCGCCGGGATGTCCGCGCCGACCGCCAGGTCGAGGTGGTCGATCAGGTTGAGCGCGATGAACGGCCAGGCACCCTGGTTCGCCGGCTCCTCCTGGGCCCACAGGTACTTCTCGGCGTTCGGGTACTTGGCGATCTCGGCCTGCAGCTCGGCACCCGGCAGCGGGTACAGGCGCTCCAGACGGATGATCGCCGTGTCCGTGACGCCGCGCTTCTGACGCTCGGCCTCCAGGTCGTAGTAGACCTTGCCCGCGCAGAAGACGACCTTGCGGACGGCGGCCGGGTCGACCGACCCGTCGCCGATCACCGGGCGGAAGCCGCCGGTGGTGAACTCCTCCACCGTGGACGCCGCGGCCTTCAGGCGCAGCATCGACTTCGGGGTGAAGACGATGAGCGGCTTGTGGTGCGGGTTGTGCACCTGCCAGCGCAGGAGGTGGAAGTAGTTCGACGGCAGCGTCGGCATGGCGACCGTCATGTTGTCCTGGGCGCACATCTGGAGGAAGCGCTCCGGGCGCGCGGACGAGTGGTCCGGGCCCTGCCCCTCGTAGCCGTGCGGCAGGAGCAGCGTGACGCCGGAGGTCTGGCCCCACTTCTGCTCGGCGGAGGAGATGAACTCGTCGACGACGGTCTGCGCGCCGTTGACGAAGTCGCCGAACTGGGCCTCCCAGATGACCAGGGCGTCCGGGCGGGCCAGCGAGTAGCCGTACTCGAAGCCCATCGCCGCGTACTCGCTGAGCAGCGAGTCGTAGACGTTGTAGTGGGCCTGGTCCTCGGTCAGGTAGAGCAGCGGGGTGTAGTCCTCGCCGGTCTCCTGGTCCACCAGGACCGCGTGGCGCTGGCCGAAGGTGCCGCGGCGGGAGTCCTGGCCGGAGAGCCGGACCGGGGTGCCCTCCATCAGCAGGGAGCCGATGGCGAGGGTCTCGCCGAAGCCCCAGTCGATGGTGCCGTCGTCGATGGAGGCGGCGCGGCGCTGCATCTGCGGCAGCAGACGCGGGTGGACCTTGATCCGGTCCGGGACGTTGACCTGGGACTCGGCGATCCGCTTCACGACCTCCTGGGAGACCGCGGTGGTGACGGCGACCGGGAACTCGGCCTGGGCGTCCGGGACGTGCACCGAGGACGGCGTGGCGGTGGTGGCCTCGCGGACCTCCGCGAACACCTTCTCCAGCTGGCCCTGGAAGTCCTGGAGCGACTGCTCCGCCTCTTCCAGGGTGATGTCGCCGCGACCGATGAGCGACTCGGTGTACAGCTTGCGCACCGAACGCTTCTTGTCGATCAGGTTGTACATCTGCGGGTTGGTGAACGAGGGGTTGTCGCCCTCGTTGTGACCGCGGCGGCGGTAGCAGATGAGGTCGATCACGACGTCCTTGTTGAACGTCTGGCGGAACTCGAAGGCGAGCCGCGCGACGCGGACCACGGCCTCCGGGTCGTCGCCGTTCACGTGGAAGATCGGCGCCTCGATCATGCGGGCCACGTCGGTCGCGTACATCGAGGAACGCGAGGACTCCGGGGCGGCGGTGAAGCCGACCTGGTTGTTGATGACGACGTGGACCGTGCCGCCGGTGCGGTAGCCCCGCAGCTGCGACATGTTCAGCGTCTCGGCGACGACGCCCTGGCCGGCGAAGGCCGCGTCGCCGTGGAGGGCGATCGGCAGGACGGTGAAGTCCGTGCCGCCCTTGTTGATGACGTCCTGCTTGGCGCGGACGACGCCCTCCAGGACCGGGTCGACCGCCTCCAGGTGCGAGGGGTTGGCGGTGAGCGAGACCTTGATCTGCTCACCGTCCAGGCCGGTGAAGGTGCCCTCGGCGCCCAGGTGGTACTTCACGTCGCCGGAGCCGTGCATCGACTTCGGGTCGAGGTTGCCCTCGAACTCGCGGAAGATCTGCGCGTACGACTTGCCGACGATGTTCGCCAGGACGTTCAGCCGGCCGCGGTGGGCCATGCCGATGACGACCTCGTCGAGGCGCGACTCGGCGGCCGAGTCGATGACCGCGTCGAGCAGCGGGATGACGGACTCGCCGCCCTCCAGGGAGAAGCGCTTCTGGCCGACGTACTTCGTCTGCAGGAAGGTCTCGAACGCCTCGGCCGCGTTCAGGCGGCGCAGGATGCGCAGCTGCTCCTCGCGCTCCACGCGGGAGTGCGGACGCTCGACGCGGTCCTGGATCCACTTGCGCTGCTTCGGGTCCTGGATGTGCATGAACTCGACGCCGGTGGTGCGGCAGTACGAGTCGCGCAGCACGCCGAGGATGTCGCGGAGCTTCATCATCGACTTGCCGGCGAAGCCGCCGACCGCGAACTCGCGCTCCAGGTCCCACAGGGTGAGGCCGTGCTCGGTGATGTCCAGGTCGGGGTGCTTGCGCTGCTTGTACTCCAGCGGGTCGGTGTCGGCCATGACGTGGCCGCGGACCCGGTAGGAGTGGATCAGCTCGAAGACGCGCGCGGCCTTGGTGACGTCGTCGTCGTGCGAGGCGTCGATGTCCTTGAGCCAGCGGACCGGCTCGTAGGGGATGCGCAGGGCCTTGAAGATCTCGTCGTAGAAGCCCTCCTCGCCGAGGAGCAGGTTCGCGACGATCCGCAGGAACTCGCCGGAGGCGGCGCCCTGGATGACCCGGTGGTCGTAGGTCGAGGTCAGGGTCATGACCTTCGAGATGCCCAGCTTGTTCAGGGTGTCCTGGGAGGTGCCCTGGAACTCGGCCGGGTAGTCCATCGAGCCGACGCCCATGATGACCGACTGACCGGGCATCAGGCGCGGCACGGAGTGGACGGTGCCGAGGCCGCCGGGGTTGGTCAGGGAGACCGTGACGCCGGAGAAGTCCTCCATCGTCAGCTTGCCCACGCGGGCGCGCTTGACGATGTCCTCGTACGCCTGCCAGAACTCGAAGAAGTTGAGCGTCTCGGCCTTCTTGATGCCCGCGACGACGAGCTGGCGGTCGCCGTTGGGCTTGACCAGGTCGATCGCGAGGCCGAAGTTGACGTGCTCCGGCTTGACCAGGGTCGGCTTGCCGTCCTTCTCCGCGAAGGAGTGGTTCATCGACGGCATGGCCTTGATGGCCTGCACCATCGCGTAGCCGATGAGGTGGGTGAAGGAGATCTTCCCGCCCCGGGCGCGCTTCAGGTGGTTGTTGATCACGATCCGGTTGTCGAAGAGCAGCTTCACCGGGACGGCGCGGACGGACGTGGCCGTCGGCACCTCCAGGGAGGCGTTCATGTTCTTCGCGACCGCGGCGGCGGGGCCGCGCAGCGTGATCAGCTCGGGACCGGCCGGCGCCTCGGCGGCCGGGGCGGCCGCGGGCTTGGCGGCCGCGGGCTTGGCCGGGGCCTGCTTCACCGCGGCGGGGGCCGGAGCGGGGGCCGCGGCGGGCTTGGCGGCCGGAGCCGGAGCCTGGGCGGGAGCGGGCACGGAGGCCGGAGCGGCAGGCGCGGCCTGTGCGGGGCCCCCCTGCGGCGCGGCGGGCGTGCTCTGCGTGGTGGGCGCCGGGGCGGTCGGGGTCTCCGACGCTCCGGGCTTGTAGTCGGCGAAGAAGTCCCACCAGGCACGATCGACCGAATTCGGGTCCTGGAGGTACTGCTGGTAGATCTCGTCGACGAGCCACTCATTGGCACCGAAGGCGGTCGCAGGGTTCTGGCCCTGCCCGCCTTGGTCGGTCGGGGAGCTCGGGGTACTGGGGGACTGAGACGACACGGCGGCAACCGCCCTCTTCCGCTTCACAAGGTGATGGACAGCGGAAATAAAGGCTACGCCTGTCCGGCCGGGAGGTGCAGGCCGGGCACTCCAACGTCGCGCAAGTCACACTTGACGAGGTGTTTCGGGGCCCTGAATGGCGGGAAACAACCGTGGTTTCGCACGTGTCAGGGTACGGAAAAGCGCGAGCGCGGCCCCCTTCGGCCGCACCCCTGTTCACGTCCTGCCCACGTACACGCAGAACGTGCCCTTCCGGTTCGAACCCTACGTCAATCTCTCGGTGGTCGACTGCCCGGAAGAGTGACTCTGATGCGGCAGCCGCGTGATGATTCGGCCACACCGATCCCGCCGCCGTGCAGATCCACCGCCCAGCGCGCGATCGCGAGCCCGAGCCCCGTCCCGCCGTCGCTGCCGGGCCCCTGCCGGCGCGACGCCGAGCCCCGGTTGAACCGCTGGAAGACCTTGTGCCGCTCCGCCTCGGGGATGCCGGGGCCCTCGTCCTCGACCTCCAGCTCCAGCGAGTCCGGACACGGGCCGCGCCGGGCCCGCACCGTGACCCGGCCGTGCGGCGGCGAGTGCTTCACCGCGTTGTCGATCAGGTTCGCCATGACCTGGTGCAGCCGCTCCACGTCCGCGTGGGCGACCAGATCGGTCGGCGAGACGTCCAGGTGCAGGTGGACGTCGGTGCGGTTGTGCAGCCCGGAGGTGGACGACAGGCCGCGCTGGGAGGCGGCCAGGTTCGCCTCCCGCAGCACCCCCGACAGGTACGGCCAGACCTCGAAGCGGGTCGTCCGCAGGGCGACGACACCGTTGTCGAGGCGGGACAGGTCGAGCAGCGTCTCCACCAGGCGGCCCAGCCGTTCGGTCTGCTTCAGGGCCGACCGCATCGTCTCCGGATCGGCCTCGGACACGCCGTCCACGACGTTCTCCAGGACGGCCCGGAGCGCGGCGATCGGGGTCCGCAGCTCGTGCGAGACGTTGGCCACCAGCTCCTTGCGGTGCCGGTCCACGGCCTCCAGGTCGTCCGCCATGCGGTTGATGGTGGAGGCGAGGTCGCCCAGCTCGTCCCGGCGGTCGGCGCCCCGCACCCGGCGCGAGAGGTCGCCGCGCGAGATCGCGCCCGCCACCGTGTTCATCTCGTCCAGCGGCGCCGTCAGGGACTGGGCCACGAACTGGGTGATCAGCAGGGTCGCGATCATCGCGAAGACCGTGATGTAGCGGAACTCGGTGGAGGTGCGGATCGCCACCAGGGCGAGGCCGGAGGTCAGCAGGACCGCCCCGACGACCAGCGCGCCCAGCTTGGTCTTGATCGAGACCGTGATCCTGCGGACCCGCCGCCCGCCGCCCGGCTCCTCCGCCCGGTGCGACGCCCCCGCCCCTCTCGGCCCCTCCGGCCCGCGCCGGCTCACGGCGCCGGGGTCTCCAGCGCGTAACCGACGCCGTGGACCGTACGGATGCGCTCGGCCCCGATCTTCCGGCGCAGCGCCTTGATGTGGCTGTCCACGGTCCGGGTGCCCGACGCGTCCGCCCAGTCCCACACCTCGGCGAGCAGCTGCTCGCGGGAGAGGACCGCGCGGGGGGTGCTCGCCAGACAGACGAGGAGGTCGAACTCGGTCGGGGTCAGGTGCACGTCCTCCGTCCGGACCCTGACCCGCCGCTGGGCGTGGTCGATCTCCAGCTCGCCCAGGCGCAGGATGCCGCCGCGCGGGGCGACCGCCGCGAGCGCGGCCCGCTCGACCCGGCGCAGCAGCACGTGCACCCGGGCGGCCAGCTCGCGCATCGAGAACGGCTTGGTCATGTAGTCGTCCGCGCCGACCCCGAGCCCGACCAGCATGTCGGTCTCGTCGTCGCGGGCGGTCAGCATGAGGACGGGCACGGGCCGCCGCGCCTGGACCCTGCGGCACACCTCCAGGCCGTCGAAGCCGGGCAGCATCACGTCCAGGACCATCAGGTCGGGCTGCCAGCTCTCGGCCGCCTCCACGGCGGCCGGACCGTCGGTCGCGGTCTGGACGAGGAAGCCCTCGGCGCGCAGCCGGGCGGAGATCGCCTCCACGATCGTCGTGTCGTCCTCGACCACCAGGACGCGCCGCTGGGGCCCCGGAGTGGCCGCCGCACCGTGGTGAGTGGTGTGTGTCTGCTCCATTGCCCCGCCTCGCGTCGCCGATGTCGGTGAAGCAGCCTAGAGGTACCGGGGGCGTCCCGGCCATCCGGGCGTCAGGCGGGACGGACCGCGAGGTGGACCGCGTCCGGGACGCCCCGGGCAACGGGTACCTCTTCCGTCCGTACCCCGCTGAAACCGGCATTCCGCAAGGTTCCTTCGAAATCACCGGAGGGTCGCGCGGACCACACGGCGAGGATTCCGCCGGGGGCGAGGCGGGCCGCGCACACCGCCAACCCCTCGGCGGAGTACAGGGATCGGTTGTCCTCGGTCACCGTCCAGTCGGGGCCGTTGTCGATGTCCAGGCAGAGGGCGTCGTAGGTGTCGGTGGAGTGGTGGAGGTGGTCCACGAGGTCCGTGTGCAGGATCACGGTCCGGGGATCGGCGAGCGCGGCCCCGGAGATCGCGGCGAGCGGGCCCCGCCGGTGCCAGTCGATGACGGCCCCCTCGCGTTCGACGACCGTGATCCGGCCCCAGCGCGGGTCGGCGGTGGCGTGGGCGAGGGAGAAGCCGACGCCGAGGCCGCCGATGAGGACGGAGGCGCCGGCCCTGCGCTCCTCGGGCAGGGCGTCGAGGGCCGCGTCGATCAGGAGCCGCTCGGAGCGCCCGTCGGAGGTGTCCATCAGGAAGGTGCCGTTGGCGATGATCTCGTAGTGCTCGTCGCGGCGCCGCAGGACGACCTCTCCGTGGGGTCCTTCGCGGCGGTCGAGGGTCACGGGGCTGGGCATCGTCGGTCACTCCGCTCTCGTCGTCGGGCCGTCCCGCCGCCGTGGCGGACGGTCCGGGCCATCCTGGCCGGACACCCGCGACCGGACCAAACCCTTTGACGGGAACGGGTGGTGGAGGTCCGCGCCCCTTCCCCGCCGAGGCCCTCCCGGAGCCCCCCACCCGGGCCCGGGGCGGCGCCCCGCACCCCCGGGCCGGGCCCGTGCCGGACGCCTCGGAGGG
The DNA here is from genome assembly GCF_055591945.1 of Streptomyces sp. NPDC041191. Taxonomy (NCBI): domain Bacteria; kingdom Bacillati; phylum Actinomycetota; class Actinomycetes; order Kitasatosporales; family Streptomycetaceae; genus Streptomyces; species Streptomyces sp. NPDC041191. The sequence goes on from NZ_JBVIZC010000006.1 coordinate 389,166, forward strand.
GACGTCCCGGAGCGGAACGCGGGGAGCGGCCCCCGAGCCGTCGCACACGGACCCGGGGGCCGCTCACGTCCTCGCGGTCCCGCCCCTCACGAGGGGGTACCGCCGCTCACGGGCTCGTCGGCGGGCCGCCTCCCGGAAGGGCGGCGAAGACGCGCCGGAGGGCGGGCGGGCGTTCGCCGTCGTCCGCGACGACGAGGCGGTGGCGGTACGTCACCCGGTACTGGAAGCCGTCGGCGACCGGCCTGCCGGTCGGCCGCGCCGGGACGAGGGCGTACGCGGGGTCCTCCAGGGCCGCGCGCAGCTCGGCGGTCTCGGCGGGGGTCTGCCGGCCGGTCCGGGGCGGCTTGGTGCCGGACAGGACGGTCCAGCCGCCGTCCTGGCGCACGACGAGCCGGTTGCGCACGCCGGCGAAGCCGCCGGTGACGACCACCTCGACCAGGACCCGGCCCGGCCGGGGGTCGGACGGCGGGGCGCCCGGCTCCGTCGTGGCGCCGGGCGTGCCCGGGGTGTCCGGTGTTCCCGACGTGCCCGACGTGCCCGCCGGACCGGGCGAGCCCGGCCCGGGCGGGGACCCGGAGCCGCAGCCGGTCGCGCCGCCCACCAGGACCGCCGCCAGCAGCAGGGCCCCGCACCACGTTCCCCGTACGCCTCGTCTCATGGGAGGAGCATGCCCCCGGGCACGCCCGTCCGCAGCCGGAGCGCCCGGTTCCGCCCACCTGGCCGATCGGCCCGCCGGCCCGTTCGCACCCCGTCCGTCCGCCCGGACCGGCCCACCGGCCCGTTCGCGCTCCGCCCGTCCGGCCCTTCCCTCAGGCGCCCTCCTCCGTCCGGACGATTCCGGTGAGCGGCCCCCGGTACTCCCAGCCCAGCGAGCCGTAGAGTGCGCGGCCGTCGGTGGTCGCGGCCAGGACCCCGGTCCGGGCGCCCGCGCGGGCCGCGGCGGCCTCCAGGGTGCGCACGACGTACGCGCCGAGACCGCGGCGCCGGTGCGCCGGGTCCGTCTCGATCTGGTCGGCGACGGCGGTGGCACCCGTCGTGGCGATCTGGCCGCGGGCGGCGGTGGTGCCGTCCGGGGCGTGGACCCGGACCCGCAGGACGCCGGACGCGGCCTCGGCCGTCCGGGTGTACCCCCGGGGCGGCGGGGGAGGGGTGCCGGGGGCCAGCGGCTTGGTCATCATGAAGCCGGGGTCGTCGGGGACCGTCCATTCCCCGGTGATCCACGGCGCGACCTCCTCCGGTTCCGCCATCACCTTGAGCCAGCTGTACGGCTCGGTGAGCCGTGCGCAGAGCGCGCCGACGGTGGCCGCGTCGGGGCGGGGCAGGACGTGCCGCACGACGTGGCGGGGGAGGCCCACGTCGATCCGGTGGCCCCAGGGCTCGTCCACGGCGGGCGGAGTGTCCCGGGAGAGGGTCCACCCGGCCACCCACGCCGAAGTAATGGCTGGCATGTTCATTGGAGTATTACGCCGAGCGGGAGGGGTGATGCGCACCTCTGTTCGCTCGGAGCGAACGAAGCGCCGGGAACATCTCTGGACTCACGAGCATTGAGTCAGTACAGCTCAACTTCACTGCCGAAAGGGAGATCATGGCTTCTGAGTCCATGGCGTCCGTGCCGCTCACCCTGCCCGTGCTGCCGCTCGACGACGAGGTCGTGCTGCCCGGAATGGTGGTGCCGCTGGATCTGTCCGACAGCGAGGTCCGGGCCGCCGTCGAGGCCGCCCAGGCCGCCGCGCGTCCCGGGGAGGGGAAGCCGCGGGTGCTCCTCGTGCCCCGCGTCGACGGCACCTACGCCGGGACCGGCGTGCTCGGCACCGTCGAGCAGGTCGGACGCCTGTCGGACGGCGACCCCGGCGCGCTCGTGCGCGGCCGCGGCCGCGTCCGCATCGGTGCCGGTACGACCGGGCCCGGCGCCGCCCTGTGGGTCGAGGGGACCGTCGTCGAGGAGACCCTGCCCGACCCGCTGCCCGGCGCCGTGACCGAGCTGGTCAAGGAGTACAAGGCGCTGGCCACCAGCTGGCTCAAGAAGCGCGGTGCCTGGCAGGTCGTGGACCGGGTCCAGCAGATCGAGGGCGTCGGCGCCCTCGCCGACAACTCCGGGTACTCGCCCTTCCTCACCGTCGCGCAGCGGGTCGAGCTCCTGGAGACCGCCGACCCGGTCGCCCGTCTCCGCCTCGCCACCGCCCAGCTCCGCGAGCACCTCGCCGAGCAGGACGTCGCCGAGACCATCGCCAAGGACGTCCAGGAGGGCGTCGACAAGCAGCAGCGCGAGTTCCTGCTCCGCCGCCAGCTCGAAGCCGTCCGCAAGGAGCTGCGCGAACTCAACGGCGAGTCGGAGGGCGACGAGTCCGACGACTACCGCGCCCGCGTGGAGGCCGCCGACCTGCCCGGGAAGGTGCGGGAGGCCGCCCTCAAGGAGGTCGAGAAGCTGGAGCGGGCCAGCGACCAGTCCCCCGAGGGCTCGTGGATCCGCACCTGGCTCGACACCGTCCTCGAACTGCCCTGGAACGAGCGCACCGAGGACCGGTACGACATCAGGGGCGCCCGCGAGGTCCTGGACGCCGAGCACGCGGGCCTGGACGACGTGAAGGAGCGGATCACCGAGTACCTGGCGGTGCGCAAGCGGCGCGCCGAGCGCGGGCTCGGTGTGGTCGGCGGGCGCCGCGGCGGGGCCGTCCTGGCCCTCGTCGGTCCGCCCGGCGTCGGCAAGACCTCCCTCGGCGAGTCGGTCGCGCACGCGATGGGCCGCGAGTTCGTCCGCGTCGCCCTCGGCGGCGTGCGGGACGAGGCGGAGATCCGCGGCCACCGCCGCACCTACGTCGGCGCCCTGCCCGGCCGGATCGTCCGCGCCGTCAAGGAGGCCGGGTCCATGAACCCGGTGGTCCTCCTGGACGAGATCGACAAGGTGGGCTCCGACTTCCGCGGCGATCCCGCGGCGGCCCTCCTCGAAGTCCTCGACCCGGCGCAGAACCACACCTTCCGCGACCACTACCTGGAGGTCGAGCTCGACCTCTCCGACGTGGTCTTCCTGGCCACCGCGAACGTCCTGGAGTCCATTCCGGAGGCCCTGCTCGACCGGATGGAGCTGGTGAGGCTCGACGGCTACACCGAGGACGAGAAGATCGTCATCGCCCGCGACCACCTGCTGCCCCGGCAGCTGGAGCGGGCCGGTCTGGAGCCCGGCGAGGTCGTCCTCGAAGAGGCGTCCCTGCGGAAGCTGGCCGGCGAGTACACCCGTGAGGCGGGCGTCCGCACCCTGGAGCGGTCCATCTCCCGGCTGCTGCGGAAGGTCGCGGCCCAGCACGAACTGGGCAACCGCGCACTGCCGTTCACGATCCGTCCGGAGGACCTGCGGGAGCTGATCGGGCGTCCGCACCACGTCCCGGAGTCGGCACAGGACCCGGCGGAGCGCCGGACGTCCGTGCCGGGCGTCGCCACCGGGCTCGCGGTGACCGGCGCGGGCGGCGACGTCCTCTTCGTGGAGGCGTCCCTGGCCGACCCGGAGACCGGCGCCGCCGGCCTCACCCTCACCGGACAGCTGGGCGACGTGATGAAGGAGTCGGCGCAGATCGCGCTCTCCTTCCTCCGCTCGCACGGCGCGGAGCTGGAGCTGCCCGTCACCGGTCTCAAGGACCGGGGCGTGCACATCCACTTCCCGGCGGGCGCGGTCCCCAAGGACGGCCCGAGCGCGGGCATCACCATGACGACCGCCCTCGCCTCCCTGCTGAGCGGCCGGCTCGTCCGCACGGACGTGGCCATGACCGGCGAGGTCTCCCTCACCGGCCGGGTCCTCCCGATCGGCGGCGTGAAGCAGAAGCTGCTCGCCGCGCACCGGGCGGGCATCACGACGGTCGTGATCCCCAAGCGGAACGAGGCCGACCTGGACGACGTCCCGGCCGAGGTCCTGGAGAAGCTGGAGGTCCACCCGGTGACGGACGTCCGGCAGGTCCTGGAGATCGCCCTCGCCCCGGCGGAGGTGCCGGTGGGCGTGGCCGCCTGATCCCGGCCGCGGCCTTCCCGCCGCGCGTCCTTCCTCGCGGTGAGCGGGGTGTTCCCTCCGGGGGCACCCCGCTCCGGCGTGCCCGGGGCCGTTCCGGACACCGGTTCCCGGTGTCCGTCCGTGCTGTCATGCTCGTACCCATGAACGAAGACGCCTTCTGGGCCCTCATCGACGAGCTGAGCCGCCGCCCCGGTCACCGGGACGAGCGGCTGGACTGGCTGGAGGGGGAGCTGACGCGGCGCCCGGCCGCCGGGGCCGTGGCGTTCCAGGTGCGCCTGGAGAGGGCGTGCGACGCCGCCGGCACGCGTGCGGTGCGGGCCGCGGCGGACAGGATCGAGGGCGGCCTCTGCACCGACGACGGCTTCCACTACTTCACGCTCTGGCTGGTGGGCCAGGGCCGGAAGGTGTACGAGTCGGTGCTCGCCGACCCGGACGCGCTGGCCGACGTGCCCGGCGTGCGGGCCCTCGTGGGACGGCACCACCAGGAGTGGGGCGACGACGAGTGGCCCGAGTGGGAGGAGCTCGACTACGTCGCCCAGGACGCATACGACGAGCTGACCGGCCGGGCGGACGACGACGGGGAGGCGTTCCTCGACGCCGTCGAGGAGGCGGCCGGGATCGTCGACGAGGAGGAGGGGGAGGCGGAGGAGGACGAGGAGCGCGGGGCGTTCCGGCCGGAGGGACGGGCCCTGCCCCGGCTCACCGCCCTCTTCCCGCCCGGCCCGTCCGCCTCCTGAGGCGTGCCCGGCCGCGTTCCCGGGCCGGAAGGACGCGGTTCCGGGCCCGGGGAACGCCGCGCGGGCGCACGGCCCGCCGTACGGGAGGGGCTCAGCCGTTCGCGAGCGCCTGCACGCGCGAGAGGTCCCCGTTGAAGTGGTTGTGGTCGCCGACCGTCGGGCCGGACGAGGTGTACTGCCACATCGTGTAGTACAGCCACCCCGCCGGGAGTTCGCCCACCGTCGACGCGTACCGCGCGATCCACAGCGGGTTGGCCGCGGCGAAGCCGGAGTAGTTGCCGGTGCACTGGGTCCACCAGCTCGTCGCCGTGTAGATGACGGCGTCCCGTCCGGTGCGGGCCTTGTACCGGCCCAGGAAGTCGCGGATCCAGGCCACCATCCCGGCCTGGGTCTTGCCGTAGCAGGCCGCGCCGTACGGGTTCCACTCGATGTCGAGCACGCCCGGCAGGGTCTTGCCGTCCTTCGACCAGCCGCCGCCGTTGTTGACGAAGTAGTCGGCCTGGGCCGCGCCGGTCGTCGTGTCCGGGGTGGCGAAGTGGTACGAGCCCCGGATCATGCCGATGTTGTACGAGCCGTTGTACTGCTGTGTGAAGTAGGTGTTCTTGTAGTAGGTGCCCTCCGTCGCCTTGACGTAGGCCCACCGGACGCCGCTGTTCCACAGCGTGGACCAGGCGACGTTCCCCTGGTGGCCGGAGACGTCCACGCCCTCCGTCTGGACGGCCTGGACGGACGTGCCGGCGGGCGCGCCGTCGCGCCCGTCGTGTGCGAGGACGCCCATGCCCATGCTCGCGGTGCCGCGGGCGGGGACCCGCCGGGCGTCCGGGTCGGGGGCGGCTCCGGCGGAGCCCGCGAGGGGGGCGAGGAGGGCGAGTGCCGCGAGGGCGGCGCCGATGAGGGTCGTTCCGGATCTGTGCACACGCATCGCGTGCCTCCGAAAGGCTCGTGAGGAGACGGCAGGGGAGGACAAGTCCTGGTGTGGACATGTCATGGGGGGTGCCGGGAACGACGCTACGCACGTAGAACCGCTCGTGGAAGGGGAGCCGGTCACCGCCGTTGGTCTACGCCTGCGAAATACTGAAAGAGCTGCGGAAACGGCCGCGCCCGGAAGAAACTTTCAGCGGCCGGAAAGCGGCCGGTGCGGCGACGGCGCGCCCCAGATGACACGCGGAAGGTGCTGACGTGCGCGAAAGCGGAACGGGAAGTGAAGGCGGGCCCGGCCCGGCGGCCGTGGACCGGGAGTTCCTGGCCCTCGAACGCGAACTCGCGGTCTTCCTGCGCCGCGCCCGTGCCCAGTCGGGCGAGATGGCCCGTGAGGTCCACCCCGAACTGGAACCCGCCGCCTACGGCCTCTTCGTCCGCCTCGACGACGCCGGACCCCAGCGGGCCACCGAACTCGCCGGGTACTTCGGCGTCGGCAAGGCGACCATGAGCCGCCAGCTGCGCGCCCTCGAAGACCTCGGACTCGTCGCCCGCGACCCCGACCCCGCCGACGGCCGCGCCTCGCTCGTCCGCCTCACCGAGGAGGGCCGCAACCGCTTCCGCCGCGTCCGCGACGCCCGGCGCGAACGCTACGTCCGCAAGCTCGCGGACTGGGACCGCGCCGAGGTCGCCGAACTGGCCCGGCTCCTGAACCACTTCAACGTGCGCGCGGAGGGCTGAGGGCGGGACCGCGCGGACCGGTTCCTCCCCGGTTCCTCCCCGGCGCCGGCCCGCCGCCGGCCCCGGGCCGGAGGGCCCGGACCGCCGCCGCCCGCCCGCGCGCCGGGGGCTCCCCGTACGCCGCGGGTCCCCCTTCACGCCAAGGTCTCCCGTAGGCCGCGGGTCCCCCTCACGCCAAGGCCCCCCGTACGCCGCAGGTCCCCCTCACGCCAAGGTCCCCCCGTACGCCGCGAGTTCCACGTACGCCGCCGTCGCGTCGTCGTGCGTCTTCCGGCGCCGCACGCCGCCCGCCCGTGCCTCCTCGGCCTCCCGCTCCCGCACCCGGCGGAGCAGGCCGAGCGGGCCCTCCGTCCGCAGGACCCCGAAGCAGTCCGTCCAGTCGCCCTCGCCGAACAGGTCCACCCAGCGGCTCGCCCCGTCCGTGAGGGCCGCCAGGGCCCGCACTTTCGCGCGCGGGGTCGTCCCGGTCACCGCGCGGTCCGCGACCGCCGGATCGGCCGCCGCCGTGAAGAAACCGCCCTCCCGGTTCCGCAGCCGGTCCGTCGCCGTCACGGAGCGCAGCACCTCGGCCGGCACCCGGTCGAGCCGGTCGTCGAGCACCGCCCGCACCGTCCCGTCCGGCCGCTCCAGGAGGAGCACCGAATCGGAGAGGACGAGGTGCTCGACCACCGCCCCGTCCCAGCGGACCAGCACGACGGTTGCCTGAGGCGTCCTTGCGTGAGAAAGGTCACAGGCGCCCCCGTGGGCCTCCGCGGTGCGCCGGATTGCCCGCGAGAGGATCTCGGACAGGGGCACGTCGGGACGGGAAGCGGACAGTTCGGTCAAAGCCCCGCCGAGGCGGGCGGTGAACCACGGCACGGTGTGCACACAACCGTCATCGCCGGCGGGCGGCGTGACGCCGTCGAGCAGGACGAGCGTCCCCCCGGCCCCCGACGCGGGCAGGGCGGTGGCCACCCAGTCCTCGTTGGGGCGTTCGGGACCGCCGGGAAAGGAGGCGACGTCGCTGCGCATGGCGCCCAGTCTGCCCGCCCCGGCGCGCTCCTTCACAGAACCTGCGAATGACGGAAAATGGCCTGTACCAAAGGCGGGGGAGCGGTGTGCGGAGCGGAACGGAAGGTTCTGCGGACCTGCGGGCGGGCATCCTGCCAAAGGCCGCCCGGAAGATCCAACCGGGGGCCGCCGGAGGCCCCCGGGGACCGTCCGGAGGAGTTGTTCGCCAACTCGGGAGTGTTGTTCACTCGTTCGGGTGGCGGAGCGGCCGATGCCCGCCCCCTTCCCGAAAGCGCTGGAATGGTCGGAAGCCGTAACAGGGGTGGGGGCGCTCCATGTGACCGGCCGTCACCTCTGCTTTGTGGGTGGACGAGTCAAGAATGCGAGCACCGGTGCAGATGAAGCGGCCTCGGAGCAAGAACGGCGCGCAGGGCCGGATCCCCGGCACACCGCCGTCCCCGAACGGCGCCGCCGAGGCACCTGCGGGAGGCTCCGCCGAGCCCGCCGCCGGCCCTCCCGCGCCGCCCGCCGCGGCAGGACCCGCGGGCCGCTCCCAGCGCGTCCGCAACCGCCTCGTCGCCGGGGTCGCCCTCGTGGGCGTCGCCGTCCTCGCCGCCGGCGCCCCCGCGATCCTCACCGCCTCCGCCGAGCTGACCGACTCCCAGCGCCTGGTCACCCTCGCCGAACTCGACCGGCAGGCCGTCACCCTCGCCCACTCGCTCGCCGACGAGCGTGACGAGGTCGTCGCGTACATCGCCGCGGGCCGTGACGCCCAGACCGGCGAGACCAGGAAGAAGCGCCAGGTCACCAGCGTGCGCTCCACCCGGGTCGACCGGCAGATCGACGAGATCCGCCCCACCGCCTCCCCCGAGCTGCGCCGCGACCTCGCCGGGGTCCCCTCCCTGCGCCGTGCCGCCCTCACCGGCAAGGGCACCGCCCTGGAGGCCCACAAGGCGTACTCCGACGTCGTCGACAAGCTCCTGGCCCTCGCCGACGAGCTGGCCGACCGCACCCCGGCCCGCGCCGCCGGCACCACGCTCACCGGGGCCACCCGCGCCCCCGCCGCCCTCGGCCGCGCCGTCGAGCAGGCGTCCGCCACCCGCGGCCTGCTCGTCGCCGCCCTCTCCGTGCCGCAGCCCGCGCCCACCGGCGAGACCCGCTACGACCCCACCACCGGCACCGACGTCCCCGAGGAACCGGCGGGCGCGGCGGAGGCCGACCGGGCCCGCGACCGCCTCACCGCCGCGGCCCAGCAGGCGCGCGTCCGCGAACTCGCCGCCCTCGGCGACTTCGACCAGGCCGCCGGTTCCGCCGCCCGCGACTCCCTCGCCGGCACCGTCACCGGCCCCGACGTCAAGAACGCCGAACGGTCGCTCGCCTCCCTCACCGACCAGCCCCGGCTGACCAGCGCCGAGCGCAGGACCGACCCGGCCGCCCTGGAGGCCACCCTCTCCGCCCGCGTCGAGCAGATGCGCGGCGTCGAGTCCGCCCTCGCCGCCCAGCGGGTCGAACGCCTCGCCGCGCTCCGCGACGACGACGTCACCGCCCTGGAGCTGCGCCTCGCCCTCCTCGGCGGCTGCCTCCTCTTCGCCGTCGGCGTCTCCACCTACGTCGCCCGCTCCCTCACCCGGCCGCTCGCCGCGCTGCGCATCGGCGCCGCCCGGCTCGCCGCCGCCCCCGCGCCGCACACCGAGGAACCGGTCCGCTTCACCGGACGCAACGACGAGTTCGCCCAGACCGTCCGCTCCCTCAACACCCTGCACGCCCGGCTCTCGGACCTCGCCGCGCACACCGACCGCCTCGACGGCGAGCGGGCGGGCCTGGCCGCCGCCAAGGAGACCCTGGCCGCCGACCTCGCCGCCCAGCGCGCCGAACTCCAGGGCCGGGTCGCCCTCCTCACCGCCGACCTCGAACGGCTCCGCGACTCCGTCGGCCACACCTTCGTCAACCTCTCCCTGCGCAACCTCGGCCTGGTCGAGCGGCAGCTCGGCGTCATCGAGAAGCTGGAGGAGCGCGAGCAGGACCCGGACCGCCTCGGCACCCTCTTCAAGCTCGACCACATGGCGACCGTCATGCGCCGCCACAGCGAGAACCTCCTCGTCCTCGCCGGCCACGAGCACGTCCACGGCCACGCCGGGCCCGTCCCGCTGGTCGACGTGCTGCGCGCCGCCGTCAGCGAGATCGAGCGGTACGAGCGGGTCACCATCCAGTCCCTGCCGCCGCACACCCAGGTCGCCGGCTTCGCCGCGGACGACCTGAGCCACCTGATCGCGGAACTCCTGGAGAACGCGACCTCCTTCTCGCCGCCCGACGCCGAGGTCCAGCTCTCCGGCTGGCTCCTGGAGAGCGGCGAGGTGATGCTCTCCGTGCAGGACACGGGCATCGGCATGACCCCCGCCCGCGCCGCCGAGCTGAACGCGCGCCTGGCCGGGGCCGACCCGGAGGCGTTCGAGGGCGAAGGACTCGGCATGCGGGTCGTCTCCCTGCTCGCCGCCCGCCACGGCATCCGCGTCGAACTGCGCGAGCAGCAGCCGGGCGGCACGACGGCCGTCGTGGTCCTGCCGCCGTCCCTGCTGCCCACCGCACCGCCCGCGGCCGTCCCGGAGCCCGTACGGGCCGGGGGCACGGCTCCCGCGCTCCAGCTGCCCGGCTCGGTCGCGGAGGCCAACTCCAACACCCTGCCGTCCCGCACCCGTGACCCCCTCGTGGAAGCGGCGGAGCGGTCGCTCTCGGAGGCGGAGCGGGAGCGGACCCCGCAGCCCGCTCCGGAGGAGGCGCACGTCCCGGAGGAGGCACGCGCCCCGGAGGCCGCGCCCCGGAACCACTCCATCCCTCTCGGCGAGTCCCTCTCCGAGACCACCCTCCAGGTCCGGCTGCCCTCTCCGCCGCCGGAGCCGGACGCCCACGAGCGCGCGGCCGAGCGGGCCACCGCCCCCGAAGCCCCGGCGGCGGCCCGGCCCACCGGACCGCCGGCCGACGGCGCGCCGGTCCCGGCCCCGGCCGCCGACGGACCGGTCCCGGCCCCGGACCCGACCGCCGGCCGACCGGCCACCGACGCCCCGGAACCGGCCCCCGGCGGCCCGGCCCGGGACCAGCACGTCTCCGACCGGCCCGTTCCCGACCAGACCGCCCCCGACCAGGCCGTCCCCGGCCCGCGCCCCGCGCAGTGGGAGCGGGTCACCGACAAGGGCCTGCCCAAGCGCACCCCCCAGGTGGTGCGCCAGGCCGGTCCCGCCACCACCCCCCGCAAGGGCGGCGTGGACGCCGAGGCCCTGCGCCGCAGGCTCGGCGGCTTCCACCGGGGCGCGGAGGCCGGGCGCCGCGACGTCGAGGCGGAGGTGGGCACGGGACGGACGGAGAACGCACCACCCGCACGTACAGAGGAGAAGACGGGGGACACAGTCGAGGAGGCACGCAGTTGACCGCGACGGGAACGTTCGGACTGAGTACGGAAGCCCGCAACCTGCAATGGCTGCTGGGGAATCTGGTCGAGGAGGTGCCGGGGGTCCGGTCGGTGGCCGTCGTCTCCTCGGACGGCCTCATGCTGCTCTCGTCGGACCCGGCCACCGGGCAGGACGCCACGGCCGCGGAAGGCGCCGGCCGCTCCGGGGGGCCGCGCGGCTCCAGCGCCGACCTGGCCACCATCGTCTCCGGCATCGGCAGCCTCACCATCGGCGCCGCCCGCCTGATGGACGGCGGCGGCGTCAAGCAGACCATGGTGGCGATGGACGAGGGCAGCGTCTTCGTCATGTCGATCAGCGACGGCTCCCTGCTCGGCGTGCACGCCGAGCCCGACTGCGACATGAGCGTCGTGGCGTACCACATGGCGCTCTTCGTGGGCCGCGCCGGTCACGTCCTCACCCCCGAAGTCCGCAGCGAATTGCGCAAGTCGATGGAGAGCGCCCAGTGACGTCCGTTTCCTCGGTTTCCGCGGCCCGCTCCTCCTTCAAGCTGCCGGTACGGGGAGACGGTCGCCGCCCCGCGCGCGTGCGCCCCTACTCGCTGACCGGCGGCCGCACCCGCTTCGGCCACGTCCTGCTGGTCGAGACCTTCGTGGCGGCGCTCGAAGCGCCCGCCGCGCGCAAGGTCCTGACGGACGGCGGGCCCGGCGCCCGCGGTCTGATGCCGGAGATGCGGGCCATCGTCGAGATCTGCCGCCGGATGCGGACGGTCGCGGAGATCTCGGCGCTCCTGAAGATGCCTCTGGGGGTCGTCCGGGTCCTCCTCAGCGACCTGGCCGACCAGGGAAAGATCCGCGTGTACGGGACCGGTCACGACACCGGCCGGCCCGACCGCGCGCTCCTCGAAAGGGTGCTGAGTGGACTCCGTCGTCTCTGACGCCTCCGCCGTCTCCGAATCGCCGGCGGTCACCGGCGTCCCCGCGCAGCCCCGGGCCGCCCCGACCGGACGGACCGCCCCGGAGGCGCCCGTCCCCGACGCGGCCCCCGAGGACGGCGCGCAGGACTGGCAGCTCGACCACACCCGGGCCCCGATCGCGACCAAGATCGTGGTCGCGGGCGGCTTCGGCGTGGGCAAGACCACCTTCGTCCGCGCGGTCTCGGAGATCACCCCGCTCCAGACCGAGGCCCTGATGACCCGGGCGAGCGAGGACACCGACGACCTCACCGCCACACCGGACAAGCTCACCACCACGGTGGCGATGGACTTCGGCCGGATCACGCTCGACAGCGACCTGGTGCTCTACGTCTTCGGCACGCCGGGACAGCAGCGCTTCTGGTTCATGTGGGACGACCTGGTGCGCGGCGCGATCGGCGCGGTCGTGCTCGCCGACACCCGGCGGCTCACCGACTGCTTCCCGGCCCTCGACTACTTCGAGAGCTGCGGCCTCCCGTACGTCGTGGCGGTCAACCACTTCGAGGGCAGCGAACCGTTCGAGGCGGAGGACGTCAGGGAGGCGCTGACCGTGCCCCCGCACGTCCCCGTGGTGATCATGGACGCGCGCAAGCGCTACAGCGTCGTCGAGACCCTGCTCACCATGGTCGCGCACGCGCTCGAAGCCACCCCCGAGTAACCCCCCGTCACGCCAGGAGCACCACCCATGCGGAAGATACTCATAGTCGGGGCCGGACAGTCCGGCCTCCAGCTCGCCCTCGGCCTCCAGTCGCGGGGATACGAGGTCACCCTCATGTCGAACCGGACGGCGGACGAGGTCCGCTCCGGCCGGGTCATGTCCACCCAGTGCATGTTCGACACCGCCCTCCAGCACGAGCGGGACCTCGGGCTCAACTTCTGGGAGACCCAGGCCCCCCGGATCGAGGGCCTCGGCGTCTCCGTCGCCGCCCCCGACTCCACCCGCGCGATCGACTGGGTCGGCCGCCTCCGCGGGTTCGCCCAGTCCGTCGACCAGCGGGTGAAGATGGCCGGCTGGATGGAGACCTTCGCCCAGCGCGGCGGCCAGCTCGTCATCCACGGCGCGGCCGTCGGGGACCTCGACTACTTCTCCCGCAACTACGACCTGGTGCTCGTCGCGGCCGGCAAGGGCGAGCTGGTCTCCATGTTCGGGCGGGACGCCTCCCGTTCCCCGTACGCCGAGCCGCAGCGGGCGCTCGCCGTCGCGTACGTCCACGGCCTCGGGCCCCGCCCCGAGCACCCCGACTTCGACGCGGTCCGCTGCAACGTCGTCCCGGGCGTCGGCGAGCTGTTCGTCATGCCGACCCTGACGACCGGCGGCCGGGCCGACATCCTCTTCTGGGAGGGCGTCCCGGGCGGCCCGCTCGACGTCTTCAAGGGCGTCAAGGACCCCTCCGAGCACCTGGCGCTGACCCTGGAGCTGATGGAGCGGTTCACGCCGTGGGAGTACGCGCGCGCCACGAAGGTCGAACTGACCGACGCGGGCGGCACCCTCGCCGGCCGGTACGCGCCGACCGTCCGCAACCCGGTCGGCCGGCTCCCCGGCGGCGGCCTGGTCCTCGGCGTCGCGGACGTCGTGGTCGCCAACGACCCGGTCACCGGCCAGGGCTCCAACTCGGCCTCCAAGTGCGCGGCCGCGTACCTCGCCGCGATCGTCGAGCGCGGCGATGAGCCCTTCGACGAGGAGTGGATGCGCTCCGCCTTCGACCGTTACTGGCAGACGGCGCGGCACGTCACCAAGTGGACGAACGCGATGCTGGCCCCGCCGCCGGAGCACGTCCTGAACCTGCTCGGCGCGGCCGGACAGCTCCAGCCGGTCGCGGACCGCTTCGCCAACGGCTTCGACGACCCGTCCGACTTCGAGAACTTCTTCTTCGACCCGGAGAAGGCGGACGCGTACCTGGCGTCGGTCGCCGGGAGCTGACGGAGGAACGGACCGGGCCGCCGCCACGACCGCCGAAAACCGGTCGTGGCGGCGGCCCGTTCCGTTCGATCATGGGGGCATGTCCTTGTCGAACACCCTGGCCCGCGTGGACGCGGACCTGGCCGCCGGCCGTGTGCCGATGGCGCGTCAGCGCCTGCGCGGACTCGTCTCGTCCTTCCCGCACGATCTCGCCCTCCGCCGCCGCCTCGCCGAGGTGTACCGGCTGTACGGGGACGCGGCGGAGGCGGGACGCTGGGCGTACCTCGAAGAGGACCGGCGCGAGGACGAGACGGCGGCGTTCGAGGAGCGGTACGGATCTCCCGCGTGGCGGATGAAGGCCCTGGCGTGGCGCGGGCCCGAGGCGCTCGCCGCCACCGCGTTCGCCGAGGGGCAGCTCACGGCGGTGCGGACCGCCCGCTCCGAGGAGCTGGGGCACCCGGTCGACTGGGACGTGCCGGCCTCGTACGAGGAGCGGGAGGGCGAGTACTCCGAGCCGGAGACCGGCGGACGGACGCTGGCGGGCGTGCTCGTGGGCGGCGGCTGCGCCGTGGGGGTCCTCCTGAACCTGGCGATCTGGGTGATCGGTCTCGTCACCCTCGCCGGCTGACCGCCGGGGGCGCGTTCACCCCCGGTCGAAGCCCGCGTCCCCGCCGTCCTTCGCGCCCTCCGGCAGCTCGGGCGGGACGTACGAGGTCAGGGCAGTGCCGTCCGGGTCCGGACGTACGGCCCCGAGCAGCGGGTTCGCCGCGACGGGGGAGACCTTCACCTTCGCGCCGGGGCGCGGCGCCTGCACCACCAGGCCCCCGCCGAGGTAGAGCGCCACGTGCGTGGCGCCCGGGAAGTAGAGCACCAGGTCCCCGGGCCGCAGCTCCGGCAGCGGCACCCGGGGGAGCGTCGCCCACTGCTCCTGGCTGGTCCGGGGGATCTCCCGGCCCGCCGCCGCCCACGCCCGCTGCGTCAGCCCCGAGCAGTCGTACGCGTCCGGTCCCTCGGCCCCCCACTCGTACGGCTTGCCGAGCTGTTCCACCGCGAACCGCAGGGCCTCCGCGCCCGCCCGGGACGGGGTGCGGGGGCCGTCCAGGACCCCGGAGCCGAGCAGTTCGCGCTGCGCGCCTGCGGTCTGCGCGCGCTCCAGTTCGGTGAGCCGGGTGAGCTGTCCCCGCGAGAGTCCGGCCAGCAGCTTCTCGACCTCCGCCAGCCTCGTCCGCACCTCGTCGCGCCGGGTCCGCCGCTCGGCCGCGAGGCGCTGTTGCCGGCCGAGGGCCTCGCGGGAGGTTCCGGCGAGGGCGTCGGCCTGCTTGGCGGCCCCTTCGAGCCGGGAGACGACGGCGGCCCGGCTCCGTCCGGCGCGGGCCACCAGCCTTCCCCGGTCCAGGGCCGACCCGGGGTCCGGCGCGAAGAGCACCTCCAGGTACGAGGAGAGCTCCGTCCTCCCCCGGTACTGCTCCCGGGCGATCCGCCCGGCCTCGGCCCGGCCCCGGGCGAGGTCGGCCCGCGCGGCGGCGAGCCGGGCCGTGACCTTGCGGGTGTCCGAGGTCTGGCGCTTCAGCGCCTCCTCGGCGGCGTTGTACCGCTCGGTGGCCTCCTCCGCCTGCCGGTAGAGCGTGCGCAGCCGGGTGAGAAGGGTGGCGACCGAGGTGCCGCCGGAGGGCGGGAGCGCGGCGGCGTCGTCGGGGGGGAGCGCTTCGGTGGAACCTGCGGAACCTGCGGAACCTGCGGAACCTGCGGAACCTGCGGAACCTGCGGAACCGGCGGGGCGGGCCGGAGGGACCGGGTCGGTGGCGTCCGGGGCGTCCACCGCGGTGTCCGGGGCGTCCGCGGTGTCCGCCGGCTCCGTCGTGACCGGTGCTCCGGTGTCCTGGGGGGGTCCCGGGGCCGGGTCCACCGGTCCCACCGGTTCGAGCGCCGGGTCCGCCCAGGCGATCGGGGCCTCCATCGGAGGCTCCACGGGCGGGTCCACCGGCCGCCCGGCCGCCGGGGCCGTCCCCGCGAGCGCCGTCACCGCGGCGAGCGCTCCCGTACAGACCGTGCGCAGCAGCCTTCGTGACACGTCACCACCTCCAGGGGGATGATGACGGTTCATTCCATCCGATTAGCGTACGAACCGGGGCGCGTCCGGCGTCCTCACCCGGTCGGCCCCGTCCCTTCCGCCCCGCCGCCCGGCTTCGACCACGGCCACTTCAGCTCGCGCCGCTCGCGTCCTCCGGGGGCGTACACGTAGACCCAGCCGCGCCGGAGTCCGAGCCGCTTCGTGTGACCGGCGGGCTCGCGCAGGTAGGCGTACACCCTCGGCGGGTGTCCGTCGTGCGCCGGGACCGGGACCTCGTACCACTTCGGCGGGTGACCGGTCGGGCCGAGCAGGATCGGCAGGACCCGGCCGTCCAGGGGCCCGCCGCGGAAGGGGGTGTTCTCGCTTCTCACCCCTCCAGTCTCCCCCGCCGGACCGGTGCGCGGCGGCCGGACCCGGGGCGGCCCGTCCCGGGTCCGGCCTGTTCCGGGGCGGGGCCGGGCGTGCGGCGCCCCCGGTCACAGCAGGTGGGCCGCCTCGCCCACCACCGGAATCAGCCGGTGCGCCAGGGCCGCCACCGGTCCTCCGGGCCTCTCCTGGGCGAGGAGCCGTCCGACGACCCTCCTCGTCTCCTCGTCGCCCGCCCCCGTCACGGTGAGCAGGGCGACCAGGTGGTCCACCATCCAGTCGCGCAGCTCCGCCGCCGGCGGTCGCCTCCCCTCGCCGAGCCAGATGAGCGAGGCGGCCTCCACGGCGGCGATCCACGTCCGGACCAGCATGTCGAGCCGGAGGCCCGGCCGCTCCACCCCCAGATGGAGGAGGATCTGCTCGGCGGCGGCCCGCCGCACCTCGTCCACGATCGCGGAGGTCTGCGGGGTCTCCACCACGCTGCCGCCGCGCAGCAGGGCGCTGAACCCGGCGTCGTGCCCCTCCACGAAGAACAGGTACCGGTCGAGCACCCGGCCGAGCCGCTCCATCGGCGGCCCGGCGAGCGGTTCGGCGAAGCAGCGGTTCAGGGCTTCGGCGGAGGAGCGCAGGGCGGCCTCGTACAACTGCTGCTTCCCGCCGGGGAAGTAGCGGTAGACGAGCGGCCGCGAGACGCCGGCCGCCCCGGCGACGTCGTCCAGGGAGACGTCCTCCGGCGTCCGGTGGGCGAAGAGCCCCAGGGCCGCTTCGATGAGCTGACCGCGCCGCTGCTCGACGCTGAGCCTGCGGTACGCGGGGGTGGCGGGGCTCGTCATGCCCGCAGCGTAACGGCGGATCGTCCGGCGGTGTGCCCCGTGCGCGGGTTCCGGTCGTATCGGGCCGAGAACCGCCGCACCCTCCGCCCTTACCCTGGGTAACCGCACGTCGGAACAGGTGTGACACCAGTCGGCAAACACCCGTGCGCGACCTGTTGACGGACCGTCACCTCCGTGTGAGCCTGCTGGGAACGGACGGAAGAAGGCCGGAAGAAGGAGCCGTCGGTGTCGACGCACGACCTCTATGTGAACGCCCCCGCCGAAGCCGTCCGGGACGTGCCCGCCGCCGGCGCCGCCCGCTTCACCTGGGACTACGACGACGGCCGCGACCGCCTCCTCGCCCTCTACCAGAAGGGCAAGGACAAGCAGTGGGACGGCGCCACCCGCATCGACTGGGACCTGGAGGTCGACCCGTACGACCCGCTCGGCACCCCGGACGAGGTCCTGGACCTCCACGGCACCCGTCACTGGGCGCGGATGACCGAGAAGGACAAGGGCGAGCTGCGCCGGCACTACTGCTCCTGGCAGTTCAGCCAGTTCCTCCACGGCGAACAGGGCGCGATGATCTGCGCCGCCCGGATCGTGGAGTCCGCCCCCGACCTCGACGCCAAGTTCTACTCGGCCACCCAGACCATGGACGAGGCCCGGCACGCCGAGATCTACGGCCGCTTCCTGCACGAGAAGATCGGCATGCTCTACCCGATCGACGACAACCTCCAGGGCCTCCTCGACGACACCCTGCGCGACTCCCGCTGGGACATGCCCTACCTCGGCATGCAGGTCCTCATCGAAGGGCTCGCCCTCGCCGCCTTCGGCATGATCCGCGACACCACCGACAAGCCGCTGCCGAAGCAGATCCTCGCGTACGTGATGCAGGACGAGGCCCGGCACGTGGCCTTCGGGCGGATGGCCCTGCGCGATCACTACCGGCAGCTCTCGGACGCCGAACTGCGCGAGCGCGAGGAGTTCGTCATCGAGGGCTGCCACCTCATGCGCGACCGGCTGAAGCCCCTCGACGTCCTGGAGAACTTCGGCGTCCCGCGCCAGGAGGCCCGGGAGCTGACCGAGCGCAGCGAGTTCCTCCGGCTCTTCCGCAAGCTCCTCTTCAGCCGGATCGTCCCCTGCGTCAAGGACATCGGCCTCTGGGGCCCCCGCCTCCAGAAGGCGTACGTGGACATGGGCGTCCTCGACCTCGGCGACTCCAGCCTGGACCTGCTGATGACCCAGGACGAGGAGGCCGCGGAACGCCTCGACGCGGAGCGGTTCGCGGCGGAGGAGCGGGCCCGGGCGGCGGAGGTGACGGCCGCGATCGCGGAGGGGGCGGCGGAGTAGGCCCCCCGGACCCGGACTCCCGGTCCCGGACTCCCGGTCCCGGCCCTGGACCCCCCCGTCTCGAACCCCCCATCTCGAACCCCCGTCCCTACCCGCCCCGCCGCTCCGCCGCCTCCAGCCGCAGCGCCTCCTCCATCACCGTCCTCGCGATCGGCGCCGCGTTCCCGCCCCCGCTGATGTCCGTACGGGCGGCCTCCGCGTCCTCGACGACCACCGCCACCGCCACCGCCGGCCGCGCGGAGCCGGGGCCCTGCGCCCAGGCGATGAACCAGGCGTACGGGGTGCCGGTGTTGCCGAAGCCGTGCTGCGCGGTGCCCGTCTTGCCGCCGACCCGGGCCCCCGGGATCGCCGCGTTCGTCCCCGTGCCCTCCTCCACCGCCCGCACCATCAACTCCTGGAGCCGCAGCGCCGTCGAGGGGGTCATCGCCTGCCGGTAGCTGCGGCGGGCGGTCCGTTCCACGGTCGTGCCGCCGGAGGTGGTCGTACGGTCGACCAGGTACGGGCGGGCGATCTCCCCGTCGTTGGCGACCGCCGCCGCCACCATCGCCATCTGGAGCGGCGTCGCCGCCGTGTCGAACTGCCCGATCGACGACAGGGCCAGCTGGTCCGGGCTCATCTCCCGGTCGAAGCGGGACTCCGCCACCCACGACGGGACCCGGAGCCCCGTGTCGTTGAAGCCGAACCGCTCCACCGCGTCGACCATCTCCGTCAGGCCCACCTTCACCCCGAGCCCGGCCATCACCGTGTTGCACGACCACCGCACGGCATACGCGAGGGAGGCGCCGCCGCACCCCTCCGCCTCGTTCGGCAGCACCTGCCGGGTACCCGGCAGCACGAACGGGTCCGGGATGCCCGTCGGCGCGTCCACGTCCCGCACCACCCCCGCGTCCAGGGCCGCCGCCGCCGTCACGATCTTGAACGCGGAGCCCGGCGGGTACGTCTGCCGCAGCGCCCGGTTCAGCATCGGCCGGCCCCGCGAGGAGTTGAGCCGCTTCCACGCCTCCCCGACCTTCCCGCCCGTCCCGGAGAGCACCCCGGGGTCGTACGAGGGCGAGCTGACGAGCGTCAGGATCCGGCCGCTGGACGGTTCGACCGCCACCACCGCCCCCCGCCTGCCCGCGAGTCCCCGGTACGCCTTCTCCTGCATCGACCCCCGGATCGTGGTGATCACGTCGCCGCCGGGCTGCCGCCCCCGGGTGAGGTCGTTCCAGAGCGGCAGCGGCGCCAGCACCGGGTCCGTCCCCGCGAGGACCGCGTCCTCGGCGTGCTCCAGGAGCGTCGTGCCGTACGTCTGGGAGGCGTAGCCGGTCACCGGCGCGTACAACGGCCCCTGCCGGTAGGTCCGTTCCCAGCGCAGTTGCTGGCCGCTGTCCCGGGAGCCGGTCACCGGCCTCCCGTCCACGACGATCTCGCCGCGCGGCTGCGCGTACCGGGCGATCGCGATCCGCCGGTTGGCCGGGTTGTCGTCCAGCGAACCGGCCTCGACCACCATCACGCGGCCCGCGTTCACGAGCAGCGCCGCCAGGAGGACGAGACAGAGCCCGGCGGCACGCCGGATGTACCGGATCACCGGACCTCCCCGGCCGCCGCCGGGCCCCTCCCCGTCCGCCGGATCACGCGGCCCCCTCCTTCACCGGCGTGAGCGTCGCGGCGCCGGCGGGACCCGGCCGCGGGGCGCGCGCCGAGTCGCTGACCCGGATGAGGAGCGCCACGATCACCCAGTTGGTCACCACCGACGAACCCCCCTGCGCCAGGAACGGCATCGCCATGCCGGTCAGCGGGATCAGGCCCGTCACCCCGCCCGCGATCACGAAGACCTGGAGCGCCACGATCGAGGCGAGTCCGGTCGCGAGCAGCCGCCCGAAGGGGTCGCGCAGCCGGAGACCGGCACGGTAGCCGCGGCCGACGAGCAGCGCGTACAGGATGAAGAGCGCGGTCAGGCCGGCGAACCCCAGCTCCTCGCCGGCCGTGGCCAGGATGAAGTCGGACTTGGCCGCGAAGCCGATGAGCACGGAGTGGCCGAGGCCGAGCCCCGTGCCGGACGTCCCCCCGGCGGCGAAGGCGAACAGCGACTGCGCGAGCTGCCCCGGACCCTCGCCCGCCCGGATCGAGGCGAACGGGTCGAGCCAGTCCTGCACCCGGCTGTGGACGTGCGGTTCGAGGGAGCCGACGAGGAAGGCCCCGGCGGAGGCGAGCACCAGGCCGACCGCGACCCAGCCGGTCCGGCCGGTCGCCACGTACAGCATGATCACGAAGAGGCCGAAGAAGAGCAGCGAGGTGCCCAGGTCCCGTTCCAGGACGAGGACGCCCACGCTCAGCAGCCAGATCGCCACGACCGGCCCGAGCACCCGCCACGACGGGAACCGCAGCCTGCGGAAGCGGCGCCCCGGGTGGGCGAGGGCGTCGAGGTTGGCGGCGAGGTACGCGGCGAAGAAGACGGCGAGCAGGATCTTGGCGAACTCTCCCGGCTGGAAGGAGAGCCCGCCGGCCCTGATCCAGATCCTGGCGCCGTTCACGGCGGGGAAGAAGATCGGCAGGGTCATCAGGGCGAGCGCGGCGGCCACGCAGGCGGACGCGTACCCCTGGAGCGTGCGGTGGTCGCGCAGGAGCAGCACGACCACGATGAAGAGGGCCACCCCGAGCGTCGACCAGACGAGCTGCGTCGCCGCCGCCCGGTCGTCCGGCGTCTCCAGGTCGAGGCGGTAGATCAGGACCAGGCCGAGGCCGTTGAGCAGGACGGCGATCGGCAGCAGCAGCGGGTCGGCGTACGGGGCGCGGAAACGGACCGCGAGGTGGGCGACGAGCGCGAGCAGGCCGAGCCCGGCCCCGTAGCGGGCGGCGTCCGGGGGCACGGCGCCGCTGCGGGCGAGGCCGACCGCCGCGTAGCCGTAGACGGAGATGAGGACGGCGCAGACGAGGAGGGAGAGTTCCACGCCGCGACGCTTCGGGACGTCCGCCCCGGGCGGGAGTGCGTCCGTTCGCGGTGCGGTCATGGCCGCAACGTAGCAAGCGGTAAGCGGTATGTCCCTTTTGTGTGACGGTGTGCCGCGCGGGGGTGCGCGCGGACGGCCGTCACCGGGGCGGCGGGGTGGACGGCCGTCACCGGGCTGATGGGCGGCCGTCGTCACCGGGGCGGTCGCCGTCACCGGGGCGGCCGTCGTCACCGGCGGTCCGGTTTCCGGGACGCGCCGGGTGCCGGGCCCGCCGTGGTCGGGCGACGGGTCCGCGCCGAGCGGTGGCGCGCGGCGGGTCCGCGCCGGGCGGTGGCCGCTCAGTACGTCCCGTGCTCCATCCGCGCCAGGGCGGCCCGGCACAGGGTCAGGAGCTTCTCGTCCGCGTGGATGTCGTGGCTGCCCGAAGCGCCCTCGCGGGCGTTGTGACGGCGCCGCCGCGTCAGCTCGGTGAGGACGGCCAGCTGCGCCTCCGAGGCCGCCGGGCCCATCTCCGCCAGGCACTCCGCGACCTCCACGCGCGCGTGCCGGTTCTCCTCCCAGGCCGCGAGCAGCACCGGCAGGGTCGTCCGCGTCTCGCCGGACACCCGCCACAGGGCCGCCGCGCCCCGGACCCGGACCCACAGGTCGCGCGAGGCCAGGCCCGGCCGCAGGGCCGGGGCCGCCGGAGCCGCCGCCGGTCCGATCTCACCGAGGACCCGGGCGGCGGCGCACCAGTCCGCGCCCGGCAGACCCGGCCGCAGCCACCGCTCCAGGACCGGCAGTACTTCCGCCGGGTCCCCCCCGGCCGCCCACAGGGCGCGCGCCGCCGCCGCGGCCACGGCGGCCGACCCGTCGTCCAGGAACTCCCGCAGCTCCGGTACGGCCTCCCGGGCGGCGGGCCCGAAGGCCGCGAGGGTGCGCAGGGCCGCCTCCCGCACCCGGTCGCGCCGGTCCGCGGGCGCCCCGCGCAGCACCCGCAGCACCTCCGGGAGCGCCTGCGCGCCCCGTACGGCCGCCAGGGCGTGCAGCAGCGGAACCGCCCGGTCGTACAGCCGCTCGTCGAGCTCGATCCCGGCGAGCCGGCGGCGCAGCGGCGGCGTGAGCATCGTGCCGGAGGGGCC
This sequence comes from Streptomyces sp. NPDC041191, assembly GCF_055591945.1. Taxonomy (NCBI): domain Bacteria; kingdom Bacillati; phylum Actinomycetota; class Actinomycetes; order Kitasatosporales; family Streptomycetaceae; genus Streptomyces; species Streptomyces sp. NPDC041191. The sequence continues at coordinate 411,479 of NZ_JBVIZC010000006.1, forward strand.
GAGCCCGTCCACGGCGTACAGCAACTCCCGCCGCACCTCGCCCTCCTCCAGGGCGCGGGCGAGCGGCGGCACCGCGCGGGGGTCCCCGGCACGGGCGAGCGCCAGCAGCGCCCCGTCCCACCCGGACCGCCCGTCCTGCCAGGACCGCCCGTCCCACCCGGGGTGCCCGGACCGCCCGTCCCGTCCGTCCCGCCCCGCGCGTCCGGGCGGCGGTCCCTGGGCCAGACGGGCCGCGAGCGCGTCGGCGGCGGGCGCGCCCAGTTCGAAGAGCCGCTCCAGGAAGGAGACGGCGGCCTCGCGGAGGCGGGGCTCGGGGTCGTCGAGCTGGGCGCCCACGAGCCGGACGACCTCCTCGTACCGCCCGCGCCAGACCCGTATCAGCCCGCCGCACAGCCGGATCGCGTCGGAGCGCTGCCCCCAGTCGGGGCTGCGCAGCTGGGCCAGGACCAGCGCGATCCGGTCGTCCACGCGGTCGTCGAGCGCGGCGTGCAGCGTCCGCAGCAGCTCCTCGGTCCAGGGGGCGGGCCGGCCGGCCGCGTGCTCCTCGAGCAGTTCCCGCACCTGGCCGATGAGCGTCGGGGCGGCGGCCCGGAAGGCGTCCGGACCCGATCCGGGGACCGCCGTGCTCCTGATCTCCTCCAGGAGCCCCGCCACTCGCGGCACGACGTCGTCGGGGATCTCGGCCGGCGCGCAGCGCGCCCGCTGGGCGAGGGCCGCGAGCCGGAGCCCCGGGTCCTGGGCGGCGCGGGCGAGCCAGCCGAGCCAGTCGACGGTCTCGGCGCGCAGCGACGCGTGCCGCAGGGCGATCCGTCCCACGGCGGCCACCAGGGCGAGCCGCACCTCGGTGTCCCGCTCGACCGTCAGCCGTTCCCGCAGCAGGGTCAGCACCCGGGCGGGTTCGGGGTGCAGCGAGGCCAGCGCGCACGGCGCGGCGAGCCGCACCTCGGGGTCGGCGTCCGAGACGAGCCCGAGGAAGACGTCGGCCCCGGCGGCGACGGCGGCGGCGGCCATCGCGTAGTTGGCGGCGGGGGTGAGCCCGTCGCCCGCCTCGTCGGGCAGGTCCAGCTCCTCGTCGTCGTCACCGAGTTCGATGCCGCCGATGCTGGTGAGCAGTTCGACGATGCCGCCCCGGTCCTGGACGCCGGGGTCGGCGACGAGTTCGAGGAGGAAGGGGATGCAGGCGAGCGTCGAGTCGTAGACGTCGCCCTGGTGGTGCACGGCGCCGTACATGCCGTCGAGGGCCGACTCCCGTTCGGCGGGATCGGCGGAGGCGAGTCCGCGGAGCAGCTCCGGCACGTCGTCCGCGGGGCCGTACGCGTGCCCCAGCGAGGCCCAGTCGACCTCCTCGATCCCCGTCAGCATTGCCAGGCCGCCTTCCCCGTGAGCGCTGTACCAGGCAGCAAGTGTGCACCACGGGACCGACGGTGAGGCCGTACCTCCGAGACCCGCCGCGCCCACGGCCCCCCTTGCGGTCTGTTTGCGCCATGTACGGTGCGGGGCGGGCCCGTTGCTCTGGGTGCCCGGTCGTACGGGGCTGCCTCCTCCCGCCTCCGGGCACGCCCTCCCCGCCGTCCCGCGCCGCGTCCCGGACCCCGGCGGGCGGCGCCGGGAGCACCCCGGGCCGCCCCAGACGTGGCGCGATGTCGTCCATGAGGGGAACCGGCTCCGGGGGCTCGCACTCCTGTTCTCGTCCGCGCCCGCGCCCGGGTCCGCCGAGGGCCGGAACGACGGTCTCCCCGCCCGCCGCCCCGTCTCCCGCCCGGCCGCGCCGGCGACGGGTGCCGGTCCCGACCGCGGTCGGCCGGGCCGCGCGTCGTCCGCGCGGCGCCGTTCGGTTTCACGGGGCGGGGGGCCGACTGCTCCAGGACGACGGGGAGTTCCCCGGGGTCAGGTCTTTCCGCCGTGGGAGTTCGGGACCCACGGCGCGTCGCTTCCGAAGCGCTTGCGCAAGACGACGCCGGGCATCGCGAACGCCGCTTCCGCCGCGCCGTGGTCGACGGTGTCGCGGGCGGGACGCCGGGGAACCTTCCGGTACCCGCACGCGCGCATGAGGTCGGTGGCCGATTTCCAGCTGTCGGCGGCCACCACCACGTCGTCGACGGCGTCGCAGTCGTTGCTCGCGTCGACCAGGACCGCGTACGCGATCACCGTGTCCCCGATCGTGGTCCTGGCGCTCATTCCGCCCATGCGCACTCCCCTCGACGGCGGCGCGGAGCCGCGGGACGGCCCCGTCTCCTGCCCTCTCCGCCGGGGGAGGACTCCTGTCGGCCGATCCGGCGGGCGACGGCCCGGCCGCGACCCCGGCCGTTCCCACGGTAGTGGACCGTCCTCGCCGGCCGTTCCCACGGTAGTGGACTGTCCTCGCCGGCCGTTCCCGCTCCACGACGGGCGGGCACGCGGAGCGCCCGGCCCCGGCGCGGCCCCGGTCGGGCGCCGGATCCGGAGGGCCGGAGCCTCCGGCGCGGAAAGGGCCCCGGCACGGATCGGGGCGGCCAAGGAACCTTGGCCGCCCCGACGTTCACCGTCCGCTGCTCACGTCGACACCGTCGTCCTCCGGCGCCGTCGACGTCCGGCGCGCATCAGTCGCGATGCTCCTCGTCCGGTGTTTCCGACAGCGTCCGGGTGACCTGCTCGATCACCCAGTCCTGGCCGCCGTCGGCCAAGCCGTGACGCGTGTAGTCACGGAAGGGGGCGTCGTGGGTGAGGAGCTCGTGCATCGCCTGCGCGGCGCTGTTCAGCTCCACGGCACAGTCGCCGGCACCGAGGGCGTCCAGCTCCTGGGTGACGTGCGCGAACCATGCCTCCCGGTCCGTCACGGCGAAGTCCCAGCGGCCCGTGACGCTGACGCGCTCGGCACGCGCGAGGACCGGGCCGTCACCAGACCCGTTCTCGTCCTCCTCGTCCTCGTCCTCTTCGTCCTCGAACAGGTCGGAGAACGGACTCCCCCAACCCGAGGACTCGAAGGTCTCGTCGGAGTAGCGCGCCGCGGCGGCCCGTACCCGCTCGATGACATCGGCGGCCCTTTCGGGCGCGACGTCCTGTCCGGACATCACCTCGGCGTGTTCGGTCAAGGCGGCCACGAGTTCGTTCAGCGCGGCAGAGATGCTCATGTGCTCGATACCGTTTCCTTCGTTTCCGGTCCTCCGGCCGGTCTCCGGCCCTGTCATGCCGTCACCAGTTGTAGTGGCGGGTGTGCGAGATCTGCCCGCGCCTGTTGAAGTAGTCCACGTGGACGTGGTTGCCGGAGGAGCAGACTCCACGGTATCGGCAGCGGCCGCCCATACGGGCGTCGCGCCGGGCGGCCGCTATCGCCTGCGCCTTCGACTTGAACTTCGTCGGCGTACGCAGGTCCTTCCAGCCCCGCTTCTTGGGAATCCGGCGGGCGCAGTTGTGGACGAGGACCGGCTGTCCGTCGGCCACCACGAAGTAGGTGTGGGAGCCGGCGACGGTCAGGTTGAAGACGGTGCGGGCCGCCTGCGAGCGGTGGGCGGCCGTGACCTCGGGCGCGTTCCCGCCGGGGTCCGACAGGCGCGAGCCCGGGGTCAGCCCGACCGCGTCGACCCATCCGCGTCCCTGGACGAAGAAGGGGTGGTGGGCGGTCGCGGTGATCTCCTTCGACCGGCCGTCGCCGTCCGCGTCCACGGACAGCGTGACGAGGTCCTTGGTGCCGGTGCCGACGATCACGTCGGTGACCGGGGAGACCTTCGTCTCGCCGGTGACCTCGTCCACCGCCCGGACCAGGTCCCCGACCTTCACCAGGCTGATCGGCTTGGTGCTGCCGTCGGCCATGACGACCGGCGTCTCGGGCAGGAAGGAGTTGCGGCGGCAGCTCCGGGCGATGGTCCGCGCGGCCCGCAGGGCCCGGTAACCGCGGTAGGCGCGGTAGCCCCAGGCGGCGGCGCCGAGACCGGGGATGAATCCGGCCGCGGTGATCGCGATGTCCCACTTGTTGCGCCAGGCCCAGCGCTTGGCCTTCTTGAAGAACTTCTTCCAGCCCCACTTGCCGTCCAGGTCGAAGCAGTTGACCGGGTCGGCCGAGCAGTACTCGTAGGCGTTGGCGTTGCCGCCCTGCTCGGGGTCGGTGGACAGGAAGCGGCCGGTGGCGGGGTTGTACTGGCGCACGCCCATGAGGACGTAGCCGGCCACCGTCTCGCTGGAGCGCTGCTTCCCGCCCAGCCAGCCGTAGCGCACGGCCTGCTGCTCGTCGCGCGGGTTGCCGTACTCGTCGGTGTCCAGGACGATCGGCGCCTCGTCCACGGCGAGCGGGAGCTGGAGCGCCACGTCACCGTGGATGTCGGTGAACTGGAGCACCGTGTCGCCGGTGGCGCTGGTGACCGCGCCGAGGTTCCCGGAGAGGGCGTCCACGTTGCGGGTCAGGGCGCCGGTGGCGGTGTTCTCGACGATCCAGCGCGGGTTGTCGTTGTCACCGTCGTAGTGGTTGAGCTTGTTCTCGGTCGGCGACCAGGTGCCGCCGCTGTTGGTCTCCACCGTCCAGCCGCGGAAGCGCAGCGCGGCGTCGAGGGTCCACGTCTGCCGCTTGGTGCCGGCGGTCTGCTGGTGGGCGAGGTCGTTGGCGTAGTAGCCGACGCCCACGCCGCCCGGCAGGGCGGTGGTGCGGCCGAACGCGTCGTAGGCGTAGCCCGCGTCGGTGATGCGGTCGGCGCTGTCGAACGTCGAGGTCTTCGCGGTCCCTCCGGTGGTGGGGCAGTCCAGACCGGGCGCCGCGGCGGCCGTGGTCAGGGACGTGCGGTTGGCGTGCTTGTCGAACCCGTAGGTGCGCCGGGTGCAGACCGACTCCACCGTGTCGTCGACCTGGACGAGACGGCCGACGGCGTCGTAACGGTAGGTCTGGTCCGACCAGCCGGCGTGGCTGGTCGTCTGTCCCTGCGCGGACTCGGTGACCGTGTCGGACATGACCACGGTGCCGTCGCTGTCACGGGTGTAGGTGCGCCCGACCGGGACGCCGGTGGTGTCCTCGGTCTGGGTGAGGGTGTATCCGCCGGGCAGTTTCTCCGTGGCGACCGAGCCGTCCGCGTCGTACGTCGCCTGGAAGACTCCGGCGATCGAGTCCGTCGCCTTCGTGGCCAGGCCGCGCGGTTCGGCGGTGTGGTCGTAGGCGAAGGTGACCGTGGACGGGACGGTGTCGCCGACCTTGACCGGACGGTCCAGCAGGTCGTACTCGGTCGTGGTCCTGCCGCCGTCGGCGTCCGTGTACGAGGCGAGCCGGCCGAGCTTGTCGTAGACCCGCGTGAGGGTGCCGCCGGTGGGCGACGTCGTGCGGATCTCCTGTCCGGTGGCCGGGTCGTACTCGGTGGTGGTCTCCGGGACGGCCTGACCGCTGCCGCCGCCGATCTTCACCGTGACGGTGCGGCCCGCCGCGTCGTACGTGGTGGTCGTGGTCCGCGTGACGCCGTTCGCGGTGTCGGTGCCGACCGTGGCGTTGCCCCACCAGTCGTACTGGGTGGTGGTGGTCGGCAGCTGCGCCGGGTTGGAGCCGCCGCCGGTGACCGCGCCCCCGGGACCGGTGGAGCACACCAGGTCGGCCCACTCCGGGCGGCCGTTGCAGGCACCGGTGCCGGTGGCCGACCAGTAGGTGGTCACCACGGTGCCCGCGTCGGCCCCCGTGCTGCCCGTGTTGTACGTCTTGGTGACGCGGCCCTGGGCGTCGTACTCGGTCGTGGTCGTGACGGCCAGTCCGGCCGGGTCCTGGACGGACTTCGTCGGAAGGCCCCTGACCCAGTCGTACTGGGTCTCGGCCACGCGCTTCTCAGCGTGGACGGTGGGGTGCTCGCGCACCTGGGCGCCGGTGGTGACCCGGGTGACCTGGTCCTTGACCGTGGCGGTTCCGTCGGTGGGACGGCCCGTGTCGTACTCGTTGACGGTCCAGGAGCGGGCCATGACCGAGGTGTCGGCCGCGACCAGGGTGGTCGTGCCCGACTTCAGGTCCGCGGTGAGGTCGACGCGCCGCAGCGGGCCCAGCTCCTCCAGCTCGCGGGTGCCGTCGGCGTTGTGGACGGACTTGGTGGCGAGCAGGTCGGCGCGCTCGGACGGGGCCAGGGAGGCGATGCCCAGCTCCGCCTGCATGGCACGGTCCGTGGCGGTCGTGCCGAGCGCCACGGCCCGGTTGGCCGCCGTCAGTTCACGGACGGTGTTGCCGAAGCGGTCGTACTCGGTGGTGGTGATGTGCCCGCCGGGCGTGGCGGCGTTCACCGCGCGGCCCGAGGCGCCCATGTAGGTGACGTCCGCGCGCTCGTAGGAGGCGGCCGTCAGGGCATCGCCGGCGTTCGACGCCGGGACGGCGTCGGCGGGGAACACGGCGGTCGCGTCGGTCGGCGCGTCCGTCTGGCCCCACGCCTTCACGTCGGCGGCGCCCATCTTGTACGGGGCGGCGGTGCCGGTCAGCGGCACGTCGTAGACGACGTTGGTGGCGGCCGTCCCCTCGACCACGTCGAGGGTGCCCTGTCGCAGCGCGGGCCGCGACGCCTTGAGCAGCATGCCGTCACCGGCCGCGTTGCCGGAACCCGCCCTGCCGTAGGTGAACGTCCACGGCAGCTGGCCGGCCGGGGTGACCTGGGTGACGCGGCCCGCGGAGTCGTAGGCGTACTGCGTCTTCAGCGCGGGGCTGATCAGCGGGTTCCACGTCTCGATGAGCCGTCCCGCGTCGTCGTACCGGTAGGTCTGCACGGCCTTGGAGGTCGCCGCGGCGGCACCCGGCTCGGTCGACCACAGGCGGATCTCCTTCACCTGTCCGGTGAAGTCGCCGAGCGCCGAGGCGGTCGCGGTGGTGGCCGTCGCGTACACGAACTCCAGCGCGCGACAGCCCTTGGTGGCGGGCGTGGCCGTGCAGGTCGCGGCGGACGCGGCCGACGTCGGCGCGATGACCCGCTTGGGGCGGGCCAGCGTCTTGCCTGCGACGTTCACGGTCTCGGAGACGACGGTCGTCGTGGTCTGCGCCATGCCGTTCAGCAGCGCGCTGGAGACCTGCCAGGTCGTCGCGGCCGGGTCCGGCCTGGTGAACTCGGTGACCGTGCCCTCGGTGTCGGAGAGGGTGAAGGAACCGCTCACGCTGCCCGTGAGCGTCAGCTCCTCCGAGCCGGGCTCCGGTATCCAGCCGTTCCTCGCCGCGTTCGCGGTGAAGGAGGTCTCCTCGCCCTCCAGGTCCACCACGGCCACGGCCGTGTCAGAGATCCTCCGCAGGTGCGAGTAGTCGGAGTCGGTGGCCTCGGCGGCGGTGCCGGACACCCACTCCTTGCCGAAGATGGCCGCCTGACCGGTCTGCTGCGCCCCGGCGTCCGGCTTGCGGGAGGACGCGGTGCGGGACACGGACAGGTCGAAGTGCGTGGTGTCGGTGGCGGACAGGCTGTAGTCACCGGTGAGCAGGTTCAGCGAACCCGGGCCGATCTCGTCCGTGGCGGCGCCGGAGGCGCTGCGGTCGACGACGACGGAGAGGGGCTGGGTGCTGCCGGTGGCGCTGTTCGCACCGGTGAAGTCGGCCTTGATCTGGACGGTGCCGTCGGGGTTGACGGTGTCGGTCGCGTTCCAGACCAGCGGCGCGTT